>CAMZKT010000011.1 GCA_947311435.1 uncultured Desulfocapsa sp. | reverse complement strand
CCTGATTTTCCAATGCCCATAGTAGCCACAGGGATACCCGGAGGCATCTGAACCGTCGCAAGAAGCGCATCCATACCATTGAGCGGAGAGGCATCAAGAGGCACCCCAATCACCGGTAAATTTGTGTGTGCTGCAAGAACACCAGCTAGATGAGCAGCCATCCCTGCCCCTGCAATGATCAACTTTAAACCGCGTTTGTGTGCGGTGGATGCAAACACTGCGGCTCGTTTCGGTGTACGGTGTGCAGAAGCGATAGTCACTTCGTACGCTATACCCATTGACGCCAAAAAGTCGGCTGCAGCTTGCATTACAGGGAGATCAGAATCACTTCCCATAACTATGCCCACCTGCGGTTTTATTTCAAGTTCCTTTTTAGAATCCTGTGCCTTTGCGCCAATATCAGTTCTAAAAAAGGAACCTGTCCAGGATATTTGAGCAACAGCTTTGTAGGCTGAGGAAATCGCTTTTTCAAGGTCAGAACCCACTGCGGTGACACCGAGCACCCTTCCTCCAGCTGTGGAAACTCTTCTGTTTCGTATCGTTGTTCCAGCATGAAAGACTACCACTCCAGGTATATTCGACGCTTTTTTCAACCCGTTTACAACCTTACCACTGGCATAACTTCCTGGGTACCCACCAGAGGCCATCACAACACAAACAGTTGGACGTGGATCGATTCGCATATCAACCTGGTCGAGGCAGCCATCTATAACAGCATCAAAAATATCAACGACATCACTCTTCAGTCGCATCAGCAATGGTTGTGCCTCAGGATCACCAAAGCGACAGTTAAATTCAAGTACATTGATATCATCACCATCAATCATCAGTCCGGCATACAGCATTCCCTTGTAGGGCCGTCCTTCCTTAGCCATTCCCTTGATTGTTGGCAGCATAACCTGTTCCATGACCTTATTAGCAATTTTTTCTGTTACAACAGGAGCAGGTGAATATGCGCCCATTCCTCCCGTATTAGGCCCCGTATCACCATCGAAGACAGCTTTATGATCCTGTGAACTGGGGAGCGGTAAAATGGTTTCACCATCAGTAAAAGCAATGAACGAGGCTTCCTCGCCCTGTAGGAACTCTTCGATAACAAGACGACACCCTGCATCGCCAAATGTTTTATCGCGCATTATGAGATCAACAGCATTTTTGGCTTCTTCAACAGAATCAGCGACAATCACGCCTTTTCCTGCGGCCAAGCCATCTGCTTTAACCACCAGTGGTGCTCCACATTTATCTATGTACTTTTTTGCTTTTTTCCGGTCTTTAAATACTTTGTATTTTGCGGTAGGAATTTTATACTTTTTCAGGAAATCCTTGGTAAACACTTTACTGCCCTCAAGAATGGCACCATTCTGCGTGGGGCCAAAGATTCTAAGTCCTTTTTGTTCAAAAAGATCCACAATCCCGGCGGTGAGTGATATTTCCGGCCCTACAACGGTAAGATCAATTTTCTCACTACTCGCAAAACGTACCAAACCATCAATATCATCAGCACTCAGGTTCACACATTCAGCGATTCGCCTGATTCCTGCATTTCCAGGAGCACAGTAAATCTTACTTACCCGGCAACTTTGAGCAATTTTCCAAACAAGTGCGTGCTCTCTTCCACCAGATCCTATAACCAAAACCTTCATACTTTCACTCCTGAATAAAAAGATAATAACAAAGATGACGCTATATAATCAGCGTTTAACCGGCACCAACATTCTTTGAACGCCTTATTTCCCCAAACATATAAAAATGCAAGAAAATTAGACAAAAGATTGACAATTCTGATGATTTGGATACAATGAATGAATACCCATTCATTCATTGTAAATTCACCAATATTTTACGCGATTTCACGAATCCTTGCATGAGAGAAGCATCCAGGAAACCGATGAAAACCTCAAACAAACATTCAAAAATCATTAGCGCTGCAACAAAAGTATTTGCAAAAAAAGGTTTCTTTAATGCCAGAATATCCGATATTGCGAAAGAAGCCAAGGTTGCAGACGGAACTATTTACCTCTACTTCAACAATAAATTTGATATTCTCATCTCCGTTTTTGAGGAAGAGATTGGCAGCTTAATAGAACAAGTTAAAAAGGCACTCGCTGTTGAGGATGACCCACGAAAGATGCTTGAGATTTTTGCACGAAAACATCTTTCGGTAATGAAGAAAAATAAAAACCTAGCCGAAGTCATCCAAATTGAATTGAGACAAAGTGCTAAACTCATAAAAGATTACCGAAACAACAAATTCAGCGAATACATAAATATCATTTCTTCAATCGTAATACTTGGACAGGAACAAAATATTTATAGAGCTTCTGTTCACCCCAATTTGGTAAAACTTGCTTTCTTTGGTGCACTTGATGAGATCTCACGAATATGGGCCGTAGGTGTCGCACCTGAATACACGGTTGAAGAAACGACTCAGCAGATTCTTGAAATTTTTTGCTGTGGACTCCTTTTGCCCAACGAACCTCTTCGTTGCTGACCTCCCACTAATATAATCTGAGAATATAATCCAATCCTCCCCCTCTTTCATCTGGTTCAGTTAAAATTTGAAGGTGTAATTGCAGTAACTTCAAATTCTCTTTTCCCTCCAGGAGTATTGGTCACAACATCATCCCCAACTTCTTTTCCAAGAATACTTTTGCCCAGTGGCGAAAAAACAGATATTGACCCTTTCTTGACATCTGCTTCTTCAGGCCCCAGTAATTGATAAGTAACTTCCTCGTCTGTGTCCATATCAAGCAGTTCTACCACTGTCCCAAAAACTGCTCTTGAACAATCCACCTGAACATAATCAATAATTTCTGCTCTACCAAGCTTGTCTTTTAGATCCATGATTCGACCTTCGATCATGCCTTGGCGCTCTTTGGCTGCATGATACTCGGCATTTTCTTTAAGATCTCCATGTTCCCTGGCTATTTCAATCGCCTTTACAACGACATGCCTTTCAACCCGCTCAAGCCTGTTCAATTCATCTTTTAATTTACTATGTCCTGCTTTGGACATAGGTACACGATCTACCATCTCTTCCTCCAAATAAAAAAACCCCGTAAAGCTAGTGCTTCACAGGAATCATAAATAGATACTTTCACCAGCGATAAATAACAGAACCGAATACGGCAGTTTCCTCAGCATCAGCCCCTTGAAAAACCTTGAAGCTGCTATTTAATAGAAAGTGGCGACTCATTTCAAGGAAAATCTGACCTTTAAACTCATGATTGTCGTAACCACCACTCTCATATCCGAATGAATAATCAAGCGTATAGTAACTTGGCGCCCCTCGGCCAAGAATATTTTCCGCCAAAAGATGTTTAAAAGAAATTGTAAAAAGGTGTTGCCAGTATTCTTTGGGACTCCAATAAGGGTGGTCGTCTGGATGAAAGCCCGAGTCAAAGGAATAGTCTCTTGGTAGGTTTCCCTCTGCACTGTAAAGATATTCGTAGCCATAACGTACTTTCAATAAAGTTGGTTCACTGACAAGGACATATGATGTCCAAAGTTCATATCTGTTCTGGTAATTACCATCGGAGTATTCAGTGAAAAGATAGTCCCCTCCAGCAAACAAGCGGGGAAGGATATCCAGTGTAAGACCTGATCCATATTCCTTTTTTTCGATTCCTTCTTTCACAGCCTCAAGAGTATCGTCAACAGTATCTTGAGAAAGGCGAAGATGCCCTGTCGCTATATCACCCAACCTGCCATTAACAAGGAAGCCAAAAAGTATTGTGTTTTCATGTTTTTCATTGTCTGTCTGGTCAAACCCAGTTGAAGCCATAAAATCAAGGTCATATATTGGACTCCACCTTATTTCGGCGTTCATTCGGTTCCTCCAAAAGCCATCATCAATTTCGACGGATTCATTATAAATACGCCTCACATCAAACTGCATATCATGCTTAAGCGTTGGAAAGAGCGTTGCCTGAAACCCTCCTGCCTGCTGTTGAATATCATAGTGTCCCTCTCTCCCCTCTTTCTGAGAGAAAGTATACAAGGGTGTGATCCGAGGTTCCCGTTTCAGTTTGTTGCGTTGAACGGCCTCATCCAGATTCGGATACCCAGGGCTTTTTCTTTTTATTATCTTATAAAGAGCTGCTTCCTTACCAGAAAAGCCTAACTGGCTATAAATTCCTGCTAAATCATAAAGACTTTCCGGTGATGAATCAGGCCCCAGGTTATGCTGATATTGTTTCATAGCCTGATAATAATTCCCATCATTCATCGCTTTTTTGACGGAAAGTTCGATTCCAACAAGCAACTGCCATCGATAGAGAGCATAGAGTCTTGATGCGACTTGTACGACAGGGCTATACAGGTTATCTCTTGTAAATTCGGGTTTCATCACTACTTCAAGCCTGTTTGGTTCCGCCGGGGTGGAAAAGGTTATGAGGTTCAAAAACGTTTTTTGGGGTGGTGGGATGATGAGATCAATCTTTCTTGCATTGAGTTGCTGAGTAAATAGCTGATCCACAGCTGGATTTAGCATTGAGTTGTACAGAAGCAGAGATTCTGCCCTTCTATTGTCTGCCCAAAAAGCCCTTGCAAGTAACAGCTTCTGGCTCATTGGGAGTGATTTGATGTCCGCAACAACTTTCCTTACTGTTATCGTACTTTCTGCACTCTTAACTGTTTTCCACGCTGGAGCAAGTTCCTCAATAAGATCCCTGAATTTTGCATTATCGAACTGTTTCTGTAATAGCTTTTCTTTGAAATATTCTTCATCAGGGTAAGAAAGAGTCAACTCTTTGAAAATTGCGAGCGAAGTATAATCAGCACCGATATCATCCGATATTTTTGCTTTCAATACTTTTGCACGCAATGAATTTGGATACTGAGCCAAAAACTTTTTACAAAGCTCAAGTGCTCTGATATTTTCGCCATATTCCCAATAAATACGTGCACGTGCCAGGTAGTTTCCCACAGGGTATACAAGTACAGCCTGACCCAGTTTTTGACTTACAACCTGATCAAGGATTTTCAACTCAATGTCATCTGGATAAAGCACAATTAGTTGAGCCAAGTTGAGCTTAAGCTCTTCAAAATCCTCATTGAAAAAATATAGCTCTGACAATCTTACTCGAAGAGACTTGCATTGATCATTTCTGTTCAAACATGGAGAGTCATCACGAAGAAGAAAATCCTCTAGCATTTCTATAGCAACATCCACCTGACCGGATTCTTTCAATATCTCGATTTTATCAACAAACAGCCCATGATTATTGTTTATACTTTCATGGAGCAAAGGTTGTGATTCCAGTGCCAATAATTCATACCACTTCCAGGCACTAGTCCAATCCTTGTTTAACAAATTTGTCTGGATTAGTTGCCTTAGAATGCTAATTCGATCTAAAGGCTCAGTTGCTTCAGTCAATAAAATCCTCAAATACTGTTCGGCTTCAAAGTATTTTTCTTCAACAAGCAGAATATTGGTCAACTGTCTCTCTACAACCTTCAGTTCATCTTCATCTAATCCACCACTATTCTTTAATTCATTGCATAAATTCTCTGCTTGTGAATAAAGATTATTCGTTATTAATGCTTTACAATATGCACTTTTCCCTTCTTTAACAATCGAAGGATGCTCTGACTCTGATGGAAGCATTTTGTAAAATATCTTTAATTGCTCGACAAGACCAAACTCTCCAGCAAGCTTTATGCACTTCACAATACGTGAATACTCCTTCGGCACTTGTTCCAGGAATAGTTTGTAAAATCCCAAAGCCTGAGAAATCTGTTTATTACTTTCAGCTATTTCGGCACGAAGAAGTACATATTCACTCTTTTGTTTATCAGAAGGTCTTAGAGAATCAAGCATTTCTGCAGAAGCAGAAATATGTCCAAGAGTGAAATAAAGTCTCGCCAGCTTGAACTGAATTTTTTGATCAGAAGGGTTGTGAATCCTGATTATTTTTAAGACCTCAAGCAATTCTTCCTTTTTAGACAACTTTTCAAGTTGTTCTGCCATGGAATAATACACAGCCAAGCGATCTGGTATAACCTTTGCTAAATCTCTCCATAGGTTCCATGCTCCTTCATTTTCAACGATTACCAGGAGGTCATTGGCAAGAATTGCTTGTATACGTTTAATTTCCGCACGTACATGTTCATCATGAGGGTTTCTTTGACGGTATTCTTCATAATAATAAAGAGCCTTGTCAGGTCTCCCTTCCTCGTTGATGTAGAGCCTTCCGGTCTGCAGAAAGATTTCAGAGCTTTTCTCTCCGTGGGCAATACGAATAAGGAAATGCTCCAATGCCCTATGTTCCTGGCCATTTTTGAGATAATACTCCGAAAGTTTCTTCTGAAAAGGGATGTAATATGGGTGAAGTTTTACGTAGCCTAACCAGCACTTCAATGCCATCTCCATATCATGATCAGCTTGAAAAAGAGGCTCGCTTTCAAGGAAATCAGCATCTGTCCCTTTGAATTCAGTAAGAAGAGTCCTGTAATACTGCCGTGCCTTGGAATCATAGCCCAAACTTTTACTTGATTGTGCCAATTCTCGAAGGAAGGCCTCCTCATGAGGGATAAGAAGATACAACTGCTCCATCAAAGGATGTGCCATTTCTTTCCGCCCCATGCTCTGTAGAGCCTTTATTTGTCCCCTTAAGGCTTCGTGCGAGAAATTACCATCCGGAGCAGCACTATATACCTGCCCCATATACTTAGCTGCACTTGTGTAATGTTTAAGAACAAGTGCTATACGACCGGCGTAAAGTTGGTATTCGAGTGAATCAGAATCTATCCCGAGAAGTTTCCGACTAATTTTCGAGGCCTCATCCCATTGCTTATTGGTCATTAAAAGCACTACGTATTCTCTCAGAGCCTCTTCTATTTGTGGTTTTTCGTGCAAAAGTTCCTGATACCTGCGAATAGCTTCCTGAATTTCACCTTTATTCCCTGCAACGCGTGCTTTTTCCCAAAGCTTCATCCAATAGGGCGGCTGTGTATTTTTTTGAAGAACAATGCCTGGACTATTTTGATACGTAGTGGGTATTCGATTATTGTCTGCTAAAAGACCATGAGGATAAGCTATAAGAGAAAAAAACGAAATAGCCTGAAATAGGCAGATAATGGAATATGATTTGTTCCGTCTCATACCGTCTAAGCAGTAAGTACAAAGCATGTAGCCCTCATGACACAACAATCAAAAGAAACCGTTTTATGAGTTATTAACAATGAAATGTTTAGCTAAGATGTGTAAAAATCGACAATTTGGTCCACAACGTATGTTTGCATTTGCAGTGTCAATTCGGGGTACACTGGTAATGCCAAAGTATGGCGAGCAGCTCTCTGAGCATGGAGTAGGTTGGGTTTTTCAATAAGCCCTTTAAGGCATTTCTGTTCATGAAGACAGACAGGGTAATATATTTCACACCCTATGTGTTTAGACCTAAGCCACTGAACTAATTCATCACGTTTTTTAACAGAAATAATGTACTGATTATAGATATGGTAATTTCTCGATATACTGGAGAGCTCAGCCTGTTTTTTATATACAGCAACGGGAACTTTCAGGTCATTGTCTGCTATTAAACGTGTATCTGCAAACAAGGTATCATACGTTGCGGCGTTTTTCCTTCTTGCAGCATGCCATTCTTCCAAGTGTTTCAGCTTTATCCGCAACACCGTAGCTTGAATCGGATCAAGTCGGAAGTTACCACCGATTTCTGAATGAAAATATTTTGGTTCCATCCCATGGTTACGCAGCATTCTGATCGACTCACCAAATTTGGTATCAGTGGTAACCACCATTCCGCCGTCACCTATTCCGCCAAGGTTCTTACTTGGAAAAAAAGAAAAACACCCTCCATCCCCCATTGCCCCACAACGACTCCATTCGCCTGTTTTATCAGGATACTCAGCACCTATAGCCTGGGCGGCATCTTCTATAACCGGAATTTCATATTGCTTAGCCATTGATAAAATGGGTGCCATATCAGCACATTGCCCATAAAGATGAACAGGTATGATGGCTTTAATCGTTTTCCCTTTATCCTGAGCCAAAACATCCGCCATTGCAGAAGGATCAATATTATAAGACACAGGATCAATATCTGCAAAAACTGGTATCGCCCCGCAGCGTAAAATAACCCCCATGGTTGCAAAAAACGAAAATGGGGTTGTTAGCACCCTGTCACCTGGCTTTATTTTTAAGGCCATTAGAGCAACAAGAAGCGCATCCGTTCCACTTGATACGCCTATGGCACTAGCAGTATTACTGTACCTGGCAACCTCATTTTCCAAACCAATTACTTCAGGTCCTTGAATATAAGTAGTCGAGTCTATTACCTTGGTCAGGGATTCGAGTATTTCATCACGTAAAGGCTTTAATTGAGCGCCAAGATCCAACAATGGAATTTTCATACTTTTTGCACCATCCGTTTTCCGTCAAAAAAATCTACGATATCAGGCATTTCTGCCTCCAGGTATTTTCTCATTTTCTTGAGTAAATTCACCTCAATCTGTCGTACACGTTCTCTGGATATTCCAAAACGATCCGCAATGGTTTGAAGAGTAAGCGGTTCATCCGTGAGCAGTCTCTCTTCAAGAATCATTGTTTCTTTTTCGTTCAATTTTTCCTTAAGAATTTCCAAAAGTTCGTTAAGATTACTTTTCATCTCTTCGCCGGCTACGACATCCTCAATTTCAGGGCCATTTGACGGCAGAAAACTTTTTTGTTCATCTTCAGAGTCGGAGCGAACTGGACTTTCCAGTGAAACATCCCAGCTATCCATCCTCTGACTCATCTCTATAACTTCACTATCCTTCACGCTCAATCGCTCGGCAAGAAGTTTAACTTCTGGCTTAAAACCCTGTGATTCGAGAAGTTTCTTTTCTTTATTGAGCGAGAAAAACAATTTTCTCTGGGCTTGAGTGGTTCCGATCTTGACTAGACGCCAGTTATCCATGATAAACTTCAAGATATATGCACGGATCCAATATGCTGCATAATAGGAAAACTTAACTCCTCGATAGGGGTCAAATTTTTTCGTAGCCTTAACGAGACCTACATTTCCTTCCTGAATCAGATCCATAAAATTCTGCATCCAATATTTCTGAAAGTCCATGGCGACCTTAACGACAAGGCGAAGATTAGCCGAAACCAGCCGATATGCGGCGTCCTGATCGTCATTCTCACGAAATCGAACAGCAAGTTCATCGGTTTCTTCACGACTAAGCAGCTCATACTGACTAATTTCCTGCAGATACCTGTGCAACGCAGGATTGCTGACTGCAGGAAGGTTGACATCATCAGGCAACGCAACCAAAGGATTTTCCTGTGGGCCTGTCTCAGTATACTTTTTCTCAGTTTTTTTATTCTGAGTGTTTTTTTTATTAATTGCTTTTTTTGAGGTCATATCCACTGTATCAAATTCACATGAATGCCAAATTATATCTATTAAAACAATCACAGACAGTCTCACATTATTACAACTGATACAAGAAAAGGCAATGATTATATCCAAAGCACATGGAGAGAGTACCTAATTACAAACAGCAATTCATGAAGTTAGCTACCATACGATTTCCATTTCAGGTTTCCAAATATAAAGTTCTGTGGACACCTTCAGGAAAATTCTATTTTATTGTTGTATTTTTTATGCTAAATAGCAGGGTTCGGTTATTCCAGTACCTTACTTTTGATTCATTTTTCCCCTATCATATATCATGCAAAACATACGAAACTTTTCAATCATTGCTCATATTGACCATGGAAAGTCGACATTAGCTGACAGAATGATCCAACTATGCCAGCAGGTCAATGCCCGCGATTTCCAAGATCAATTACTCGACAATATGGACATTGAAAGAGAACGAGGAATCACCATAAAGAGCCAAACCATTTGTCTTCCTTATACGGCAGACGATGGGAAAGAATACATTTTGAACCTCGTTGACACTCCCGGTCATGTTGATTTCAGCTATGAGGTATCACGAGCACTCAGTTCCTGCGAAGGGGCACTGCTCCTGATTGACGCAGCACAGGGAGTTGAGGCACAGACATTGGCCAATCTGTATCTGGCCATGGAAAATGATCTTGAGATACTTCCCGTAATCAATAAAATTGATTTACCATCTGCTGATCCGGAAGGCGTAGCACTACAAATCGAAGAAGACCTTGGCCTTGATATCGATCTGGTTCAGCAATGCTCAGCAAAAACTGGAACTGGTGTCAAGGCAATATTTGAAGCTATAGTTAAGCACATACCACCACCTGAAGGGGACAAGAAAGCACCACTGCAAGCGCTGATATTTGATGCAAATTACGATCCTTTCAGAGGGACTATTATTTCAATTAAAATTATCAACGGTACGATCAAGGCAAGAGACACCATTAAATTCATGTCCAATAATTCCGAATACCGTGTTGAAGAGGTGGGATTATTTCGCGTTAAACGAGAAGCGGTGAAATCGTTAAGTGCCGGGGATGTCGGCTATATTCTTGCAGGAGTTAAAACAGTCAGTGACACAAGGCCAGGAGACACAATAACTCTTGCTGATAATCCGTGCGCCAAAGCTCTAGCAGGTTTCAAGGAAGTCCAACAGGTAGTATTCTCATCAATTTACCCCATTGCCACAGATGATTATGAGGCGCTGGCAACAGCCCTCGAGAAACTACAACTCAACGATGCCGCACTTACCTTTCAAAAAGATACTTCGGCAGCACTAGGCTTTGGCTTTCGTTGCGGATTTTTAGGCCTACTTCACCTAGAGGTCATCCAGGAACGACTCGAACGGGAGTTTGACATTTCGCTCATTCTCACAGTTCCTTCTGTTAAATATAATTTTTATTTGAAAGACTGCAGCAAACTAGTTGTTGACAATCCAGCCTATTTTCCCGACCCCATGCAGATAGATCGAGTTGAAGAGCCTTATATTAAGGCGACAATTCTGATTCCTGAAAGATATATGGGAGCTCTTATGACACTCTGCATGGAGCGACGTGGTGAAAATACCAATTACCACTACCCCATGCCGGGGCGAATTGAGTTCTCCTGTGAACTCCCCCTTGCTGAAGTAATATACGATTTTTACGATAAACTTAAATCCATAACTCAAGGATATGGATCTTTTGATTATGAATTGTATGATTATAGAAAGAGCGACCTTGTTAAATTGGACATCCTTGTCAATGGGGAGATTGTGGATGCTCTGTCTCAACTTGCACACCGGGAGAATGCAAGGGCAAGAGGTTTACGTGCCTGCGAACGGCTAAAAGAGGAAATTCCAAGGCAAATGTTTAAAATTGCAATCCAAGCTGCAATAGGCGGCAGTATCGTTGCAAGAACTAACATCTCTGCTCTTCGCAAAGACGTGACTGCCAAATGTTATGGCGGAGACATTACGCGCAAACGTAAACTTCTCGAAAAGCAAAAGGCTGGCAAGAAACGTATGAAAACAGTTGGAAATGTTGAGATTCCTCAAAAGGCTTTTCTAGCTGTTTTAAAATCTGAGCAGTAATTATGGAGATGCAAGGGAGAACACTTCATAAAGAGTAGAACAAAAAAAGGAGGGGGGAAAAAAATTACAAACAAATGGTTTATATTCCCCCCACTTTCGTACTGAGCATCTCAAAAACCTGTTACCTATGGCACCCCGCTTTCTTTATAGGGCACTTAGCACCATCAAGCACACTCACCCCTTTCTGGGCCATTATGCTGAGCAACTCTTCCTTGGAAAACTGTGAATTTTTCTGTTTTGAAACATAAACCAGACAATCCGTACATATATCAAAAGAATATTTGTCTTCCTTTTCAATAATCTCCCAACAAAGTTCCGACTTACGATCCTTTGCGGGACATTTCTGAGATTCGTGACATTGCATAATCTCCCAGCATGGCCATTCAGAGCGAAGTGACATAAAGGTATCTCCTTACATGAAAAAAGGTATAGGCTCCCCACTGAGAAGAGCGACACAAACAAACAGGAAAATACACACATCAGAAAACAAATTATCCCAGTTTACTAAAAGATGCAAGAGCTGTCACCAGTTCATCTTTTCCCATTCCATTTTTAGCAGAGAATATTATACGACGCTCACTGGAAATAGTGTGCCCGGCATCCAGTGCGGCGGCATGTTGCTGCCTTTGATTTCCTGACAATTTATCAGCTTTGGTGTATACAGGGAGACATTTTATATTGTTCTGTTGTAACCATGATAAGAGTTGAGTGTCCTGCTTTTTTGCGCCATGTCTGATATCCATAATAAGAACAACACAACGGAGAGAACTTCTTGTCTCAAGATAACCAGTTATGAGCTTTTGCCAACTTTCCTGCATTCCACGCGACACCCTTGCAAAACCGTACCCTGGCAAATCAACGAAATAGGCTTCTTCACCTATTTGGAAAAAGTTAAGCCCCTGTGTTTTTCCGGGCCGTCCACTTACCTTTACCATTCCTTTCCTGCCCATCAACGTATTCATAAGAGAAGATTTCCCTACATTGGAGCGACCGGCAAAGGCAATTTCCGGGAAGTCTGCTTCTGGTAACTGGGAAAGAGTGTGAACACTCAGAAGAAATTTAACATCAACAAACTTCATATAACCTTACTAAGATGATATTCAATAATTCCCTCAGCCCCGCCTTTAGTGAGTTCGGGGATAAGCTCACGGACGATATCCGATGAAACAACTGTTTCAACAGAAAACCAGTTTTTATTATACAGGCTTGCAACTGTTGGCGCATTCAAACTTGGCAACAAATCAATCACTGTATCAAGTTTATCCTCTGCTACATTCATTTTTAAGCCAACAATACGTTCGGCTTTCAAGGATCCCTGAAGCATAAGCGCAATGTTCTTTATTTTTTCACGCTTCCATGGATCCTCCCAGGCCTCTTTGTTAGCAATAAATTGTGTGTTGGATTCCATTAGTTCATGAATTATCCGTAAACCATGGGCCCTAATAGTACTTTCCGTTTCGGTCACCTCTACAATGGCATCGACTAGTCCGGAAACAACTTTTGCTTCAGTTGCTCCCCATGAAAATTCAATATCCACATTGATATTATTCTCTGCAAAAAAAGTTTTACTCACATTTACAAGCTCAGTGGATATTTTTTTCCCTTCAAGGTCTTCAATGCAGGTAATATCAGAATCTCCCTTAACAGCAATAACCCATCGAGTCGGCTTTCTACTCACCTTAGAGTACACAAGATCACTGACGAGTATTGCCTCGGACTGGTTCTCCATCGTCCAGTCTTTTCCTGTGATTCCAGCATCAAGCATCCCTGATTCTACATAACGTGACATTTCCTGAGGACGGCATATCGAGCATGCCAATTCCGGATCATCGATCTCTGGAAAGTAGTTTCTTGATTTTGGTTTAATCAACCAGCCAGCCTTCTCAAAAAGTTCAATTGTTGCTTTTTCCAGACTTCCCTTGGGAAGTCCAAGTTTTAATTCATTCATACATATCTCCAATTTTTCTCTTTTTCTACTCTTCGATTATCATCAAATAATTCATTGTTATTATGTAACTGTTCAGGTGGAATTGCAACATCAGCAAAAACATCAAACTGTAACTGTTCAGCAGTGCTTTATATGTGTGCAAGCAGGCTTGCGAACTAGAGTAGTCCTCTGTGAGTAAGCCTGATCGAACACAGATGAAGTGCTGCTGAACAGTTACGTTATTATTTACCGTAAACAACTGCTGGATCAAAGACTCTCTCACCAATTACTTCAAGCTTTTCAGCTTCCACTCTGCGATAGAAACATGAGGAATAGCCCTTATGGCAAGCGGCTCCTCCAAGTTGTTCCACTTTAAAAACCACGGTATCCTGATCACAATCAACTAATATTTCCCGAATTATTTGAATATGTCCGGACGATTCCCCCTTAAGCCACAGTTTCTGTCGTGATCTGCTCCAATAGTGAGCCTTACCACTGGCCAAAGTTTTTTCCCAAGACTCACGATTAATATATGCAAGCATCAACACATCACCACTTTCTTGGTCCTGAACAATTGCAGGAAGAAGTCCATCACTATCTTTCGTAAAGTCTAACTCAATCATAATTATTTTCCCTGAGTACTTCTCTTCTTTTCCAGAGTTTCTTCTCTTTTTCGTTCCTTTCCGATAAAATTAATCATACAAGATGTTCTTATAGGGCAATAGTCAGCTGGATGGCGACATTCTGCCTTATCAGATTCCATGAATTCCTTGAATTTTTCACACTCTAATTTCAAAACCTACTCTCATTCCAGGATAACTCGGAGATCTTCAACTGTTCATTCTCAACTCATTGTAAAACCTGCGCAATGTATGACTCTCTCAACTATTTGTCAAGAAACTGCTGAACAAAAAAAGGCAGGAGCTCGATTATTCCATTGTCGGATGCACATAACTGTCAGTATTGTGGTTTGTGATAATCCTCTTCAACCGGTACGCTTGAAAAATCTTGCTCGCTGGGTAAGGTACTAAAACTCACTCGACTGTAAGGTGCTGCCACAAAACATTGCGAAAGATATGATGATAGTTTAAATTGCCACTTTCTCACACTAGAATGAGTCATCTCATTATTGATGGACTCGTAAAAAGGTCAATTGAGAGATGAGTAAGTAAAAAACTTCAGATGCGAGGTTCGTAATTTTTGTGTGATTACAACGTACCAGGCTACGTCGCAATTAAACAAAAAAACCAGCAACGAAACATTTTAAGAGTTTTTACGACGCCATCATTCTAAATTATATGGTAAATATTACGCCAAACAACGCCATTCAGAAAGAAGGAGTAAAAAACGACACCAATGAAACAAGTCGAAAAGAACAATACTGTTACTGTTACACTCACTGGTACCCTTGACAATGGTACGGTGTTTGAAACCATAGAACAATCCGATCCAATGACAATTCGTCTCGGTGAGGAGGGTACTCCCAAGCCCATTCAACGTATTCTTTTAGGAATGCAGGTTGGAGAAATGCGCAGAGTAAGATGCAAAGCCGAAGAAGGCTCATATGGTATACGACGCGCGGATCTCATTCAAGAAATACCTAAAAAACAATTTACAGATAAGATAGAACCAAAAGTTGGCCTTATTATTTCCATGAATGTTGACGCTGCGGGTGCAACCCACCAGATACCTGCAACCATAGTTGAAATCAAAGACGATAGCATTGTCATAGATTACAATCATCCACTTGCAGGACATCCCCTTAACTATGAAATAACCCTACTTGGTATCGAAGATTCCTGAATGATAATAATTCAATAAATATTTCCCCACACTGCCAAAATAAATTCCAAGTTTTCCAGTCAGAAGCAGATCATTCCAGTACTTTCCATCAGAGCGGAATGATCTTCTTCTTGACATTTCATGCATGTTTATTCCTAAACCCTTCAAAGTTTTTTTGATCTAACATAATTAAATCCTTTCTGGTCTCTTGGACAGCGGTCGCTATGCTTTGTTCTGTCCTCTGCTCTGCATCCTTTTTTTAAAAATCCCTGTACATTAAAAGTAGCATATGTATAAAATATATTATTCGTAATTCTTTATGTTTTAATTATTTTTGAGGCTAACGAGAGTGTACATTCCCTCTCTGTAATGTCTCACTTACCATTTTGGGCAGGAGCTGGCTATGCAAATTGAAGATGACGAGATACTCCAAGGTTTTATAGAAGAATCACTGGAACATCTTGCCGATATAGAAAACGACCTCCTCACCATTGAAGAAAACGGAGCAGATATTGATGAGGACCTGGTAAACAAAGTATTTAGAGCTGCACATTCCATCAAGGGTGGCGCGGGTTTTATGGGCCTCACCGTTATTCAAGATCTCTCACATGTAATGGAGAATGTTCTTGGACTGATCCGAAGTTGCAAACTTGTCCCCACTCCAGAAATCATCAATGTTCTGCTACAGGCATCCGACAAACTCAACACAATGATTGAAGATGTCAGCAATTCCAACTCTTATGATATTGAAGAGCACCTGGTACCTCTCAATGCAATTTATAACGGTGATTTCACTCCAGATCCAGCAGAGTCAGAACCAGAACCAAAGTCAGAACCAGTAGCAGCTAAAGTAAGCGAGTCGAAAAAAGAACAGCAAGAACCAAAACAGGATATTGCCACTATTCCCGAGCCTGTGGTTTCTGAACCAATTATTACAACGGCACCAGAACCTACCCATGTGCCCGCTTCAACAACTGCCCAGAAAACAAAACAGGAACCCCCAAAGCCCCCCAGCAATCCTACACCACAAGCCAAAACTACCGCAGCAAAAGTGAAAGTCGATACCAGTATCCGGGTTCACGTAAGCCTTTTGGATTCATTGATGACCCTTGCAGGTGAACTGGTACTCAGTCGAAATCAACTCTTACAAACGATATCATCTGGAGATACTCTAAATGCTGAAAGCGTAGGGCAACGAATCGACCTCATAACCTCAGAGCTCCAGGAAGCAATTATGCTTACCCGCATGCAACCAATTGGGAATGTTTTTGGCAAGTTCCCCCGGGTTGTAAGAGATCTTTCTTCAAAACTCAACAAAACCATTGATCTAACTATAGTAGGGAAAGATGTCGAACTCGATAAAACTATTATTGAATCCATTAATGATCCTCTCACCCACCTTGTCCGGAACTCTGTTGATCATGGAATTGAATTACCTGCCGAACGTACTGCTCTAGGAAAATCTCCAAAGGGTCTTGTCATCCTCAAGGCATATCATGCTGCTGGTCAGGTTGTAATTGAAATTAGCGACGATGGAAAAGGGCTCGATGGTGAATCCCTCGCAGAAGCAGCCATAGGCAAGGGTTTGATTACGCCGGAACAGGCACAGTTAATGTCTGAAAAGGAAAAAGTTAACCTTATACTTCTTCCAGGTTTCTCGACAGCAAAAGAAGTTACTGATGTCTCTGGCCGTGGCGTTGGAATGGATGTCGTCAAAACAAATCTTGACCAACTTGGAGGACAGGTAGACATTATTTCGGAAGTTGGTCAGGGGACCACCATATCCATTAAACTCCCTCTAACCCTTGCCATTATCCCCTGCCAGATCATCATGACCGGCGGAGAACGGTATGCAATCCCCCAAGTAAACCTTGAAGAACTACTTCGTATTCCTGCGGGTCAGGTAAAAAACCGTATTGAACGGGTCGGCAATGCAGAAGTTGTTCGCCTTCGCGGAAACCTATTGCCACTTATTCGTTTATCTGATGTTTTGGACATTAAACGAACCTATTTTGATCAGGAGGAAAACGAGTTTAAAGATGACCGCAGAGAGAGAATCTCCGATCGTCGAGGAAAAGAGACTTCTCTCAGCACCGAAGATGAATCTCTTTTAGAAAAACAGGACCGATCTGCCAGGGCTGGTGAACGCAATAACGAGGACAGAAGGTACAATGCCTCAAGTGCCTTGAATATTGTTGTGGTATCCAATGGAACCCTTAAATATGGTTTGATTGTTGATAAACTCCAGGATTCAGAAGAAATAGTCATCAAACCTATGGGTAAGCACCTACAGGCCTGCAAAGGTTATGCTGGCGCAACCATAATGGGCGATGGACGTATTGCGTTAATTCTTGACGTCACAAATCTTGCCATCATGGCAGATCTTACCTCTATTGATGGTTCTGATAGGGCAAATGAGGTTGCCCAGGCCGCTGAAGAACTCGTAAAAGCACAAAAAGATAAACAGGCACTGCTCATTTTCAGAAGTTCTGAAGATGAACAGTTTGCTGTCCCCTTAAACCAGGTCGAACGGATAGAAAAGATTAAAAGATCTGACATTGAAGAACTTGGCGGAAAACGTGTAATGCAATATAGGGGAGGGAGCCTCTCTCTCATTACAGTTGATGACATGGCCATGGTTCAACCCATCGCTGATCATGACAATCTCCTCGTAATAGTATTTAATATTGCATCGCAAATTGTAGGCCTTTTAGCCATTGGGCCCATTGATGCCATGGAAATATCAGTATCAGTTGACGATACAACGTTGAAACAACCAGGCATCATGGGGTCAACTATCATTGAAGGCCAAACAACCATGCTTGTAGATATTTTTGAAGTTGTCGGTCACTTATTTCCTGAATGGTTTGAAGATCAAGAGGTCTACGAAGCCATAGACGAAGAAACTCCAGTTCCCACAATACTCATTGCCGAAGACTCCAATTTTTTCAGAAACCAGGTAAAGAACTATATGACAGAATCCGGGTATGCAGTCATTGAAGGTGAGGATGGGGCAATTGCCTGGGATCTCCTTCAGCAACATGGTGATGAAATCACGATTGTAGTAACAGACATTGAAATGCCAAATATGAATGGTTTCGAACTCACAGAAACCATACGTAAAGATAAACGGTTTTCACAAATTCCCGTTATCGCACTGACAACACTTGCAGGTGAAGAGGATGTGGCCAAGGGAAAAGAAGTGGGAGTAGATGAATATCACATCAAACTTGATAAAGAAAAACTGATGGCCTCTGTGCATCATTATGTAAAACAGTTGCACTGAGATCTGTAATAAGCTAGTCCCAAAAACAGTTGATAAGGGACCTTAGGTTTTAAAAATTATTTTTCTCACCAGGAGAAGACTCTGTGGACGCGGATAAAAGTATTAATGAAAATCTTGTTGAACTTGCTACCTTTTTTGTCGGAAATGCACTATGCGGGATGGATATTCTTAAAATTCAGGAAATCAATAAACTCATAGATATGACTACGGTACCACAAGCTCCCAGCTATGTGCTTGGTATCCTGAATTTACGAGGACAAATCATTACGAGCATTGATCTTAGTAAGAAGCTGGGCCTTGGCGAAACTAACCTTTCCAGAGATCCACGTAATGTTATTGTCAATTCAAAAGGTGAACATATTGGTCTGCTCGTTAAACAAATAAGCGATGTCGTTCAAGCTGACACTACTAAATTCGAACCTCCACCATCCAATATGGGAGGTATACAAGGAGAGTTTTTTACTGGTGTATATAAAACTACCGATAAACTTATTGGAATCCTGGATGTTGAAAAAGTTCTCAAATTGGAAGAAACCAAGAAATGATAATAGGCAAAAAAACTCGCATCCTTGTTGTTGACGACACCATTGTTTACCGGAAGGCCGTATCTGATATTTTATCTGAAATACCAGGTGTGGAAGTCGTTGGCGTGGCACATAACGGTAAAATTGCTATGTCAAAGATTGCCAACCTCAAACCGGATTTACTCACTCTTGACATAGAAATGCCCGAGATGAACGGTATTGAAGTATTAAGGGAGTTACAACGTAATCACCCAAAAGTTGGTGCTATCATGGTATCCACGCTAACAAGCGATGGAAGTGAAATGACCATGAAAGCCTTGGAGTTGGGTGCTTTTGACTTTATTCTCAAACCCACTTCAAAAAACCCGGAAGAAAGCAAAAAACAATTAAAAAATTCTCTTTCCCCAATCATTAGAGAGTTTAAACGTTCAAGAACCGCCACCTCTCTCTTGTCCAACAAGGGTAACTTTAACAAATCCACCATTCCGAAACATAACAAAAACCCATTAAAACCTCTTTCACAAAAGCGTTCTTCTCTGGCTGACGCCTCCAACAAAACCAGATTTCGTATAAAGCCCTCTGTTAGATCGGGGAAATCTGAAATCGTTACCATTGGAATCTCTACTGGAGGGCCAAATGCGCTCACGCAAATGTTACCCATGTTGCCCGGAGATATAGGAGTGCCTATAGTAATTGTTCAACACATGCCTCCGGTCTTTACACAGTCTCTCGCTGCAAGTCTGAACGCAAAATGTGCCTTGACAATTAAGGAAGCGCAAGATAGAGAAAATTTACTAGACAATGTTGTTTATATTGCACCGGGCGGTAAACAAATGAAACTTGTGGCAAGTGCAGATGGTCGGCACAGACAAATAAAAATAAGCAATGACCCACCTGAAAACTCATGTAAACCATCAGCTGACTATCTTTTCAGATCCGTTGGTGACTATTATGTTGGAAGAACCACGGCGGTTATTATGACAGGTATGGGGTCTGACGGAACTAAAGGTCTTGAAATATTAAAAAAGAAAGGCGCATTCATTATCGCACAGAATGAGGAGACCTGTGTTGTTTTTGGAATGCCAAAAAAGCCAATAGAATCAGGTTTGGCTGATGTAATTTCTCCATTAAATAAAATAGCAGACCAGATCGTGAAGAGTGTCAGTTGAAAATGTAGTCCAACAAGCTCGAGAAGTTGTCAAAAATGCCCCCCCTTAACGCTTAAATGTATATTAAGCAGATAAATAAATCTTATGGAACAGCCACAAAAGCCCTCCAATAAAATATGATTAAGATAAGCCCCGCAGAGCTTAAAACCATAGCTCAATACATTCATGATATTTCAGGGATATATCTTGACCAAAACAAGTCCTATCTTTTTGAAACGAGGCTTTCTTCCATAGCTGAAGAGCACGGTTGTTCCTCCTATCAGGAATTGTACAACAAAGCCAAACGTGATCCGGCGAAGAAGATTGAACGCGAAATAATTGATGCTATTTCCACCAATGAAACCTTGTTTTTCAGAGATAACGGCCCCTTTGAGCTCCTAAAACATAAAATATTACCCGAGATCATCGATCTCCGAGCCCCCAAATCCCCAAGATTAAAAACGAATATTAAGATTTGGAGTGCTGCAGCTTCCACCGGCCAAGAACTCTATTCCGTTGCCATGACAATTCGCGATCTCCTTGGAACGAAAATTGATCAGTTCAGTTTCAAATTACTTGGAACAGATATTTCAGACTCAGCCGTAAAGCAGGCAAGCTACGGTAAATACAATAAGTTTGAAATTGAGCGGGGGCTTCCCCGACAAACCCTGCAAAAGTATTTCACCCTGTTTGGAGATTCCTGGAAAGTCAAAGATGAATTGCGGGCTATGGTTAATTTTCGAAAACTTAACCTTATGTTGCCATTTGGCGGGCTTGGTAAATTCGACATCATCCTTTGTCGAAATGTTGCCATATATTTCACCCTTGCTGATCGAAAAAAACTATTTAATAAACTGGCAGACAGTCTCGCCGATGATGGCTATCTCATCATCGGCTCAACTGAGTCACTTACAGGTATCTGTCCCCGTTTTGTTCCGAAAAGACATTTGCGTGCTATTTTCTACCAGAAAAAAAATTGAGGTTCTGTAATGAATGACCTAAAAATACTTGTTGTAGATGATGACCCAGTTATTAGGAAACTTCTCGAACAGCGTCTTTTAAAAGAAAATTACACTGTACTTCTCGCAGCAGATGGTCGAACAGGAAATGAAATCCTGACTGACACTCATATTGATATTGTTCTTACAGACCTTATGATGCCTGGTGAGATCGGTGGTATTGAGGTTCTTGAGTTTGCGAAAAAACTTGAAAGAAACATTGAAGTAATTCTCATAACCGCTCATTCTTCAATTGATACGGCTGTTGAAGCAATGAAAAAAGGCGCATCCGATTATCTCGAAAAACCTATTAACTTTACGGAACTGTTCCTGCGACTTGAGAAGATTTCGTCCATGCGTGGACTCCTGCGTAGCGCACAAGACCTGCGGCAGGCCATGAACGTAACTGAAAGTACCGCTGCACAAACCATTCAAAACTTAGAAATTACTGCTGGCACACTACAATCTCAAATAGACGATATCAAAACCATCCTCACGTCTCCCCTCCTGTCAACAGAAGAAAAAGTCGAGAAGTCGCTGAGCATTCTTTCAAACTGGAAAGGATGCTAACCCCTTCCTCAATGTGCTATTGATTTTCAAGCATCAATACACTCTGATTGTGGTATCCTATGGTATTTGTAAAATTGGCAGCATCAATTTTAGCCCTTTCAAACTTGGCATTTGTAAGATTTGCCCCCGACAAATCTGCTTTATACAAATCTGCCTCAGAAAAATCGACACCAGAGAGATCAGCTCCTTCCAGATTTGCTTGTCTAAGATTGGCACCTTCAAGATCAACATTCTGTAAGAGCGAATAACTCAGATTTGCACCTTCAAGATCTGCTCCATCAAGATTTTCTCCTTTGAGGTTAACTCCCTGTAGGTCACACTGGTAACAACCATTTGTGTCAAGAAGCCTGGCAGCATTTTTCAAAACATCTGTTGATAATTCTGGCGAAGAGAACAGGTTCAATACACTTGCTACTATTCCATCAGTTTCTTCTTTAACCGGTACTTTTTCTTCTTCTGTTACTTCAATAACAGCACCACTCTCATTCAATTGAGCCACCGGATCTTTTCTTGCTTCACTATTTGTTTTTTTGTTTGCAAAACCAAGGGACTCGACTGGAGAATTGTCAACTTCACCCTTCATTTCTTTCAGGTTGTTTATACTCCCTTCAGAACCACTCTTCCTACCTTGTTTCTCTTCATTATCAATTGTACGGATAGATAAAGGATCACTTTGCGTAGATTTTTCCGAAATATTTTTTCCTTTTTTTGCCAGTGAAGGTTCTTTCTTACTCCCAGAAAATTCAGGAAAATTCTCAACAGCACGTGTATCATTCTGGATACGAACCTGATCCATTGCTGGGGCATTCTTTGCGTTGGGAGCACTGGGATTATGGTCTGGAAGTTTTTGACCTCCCCTTTCTTCACCAGCATTTGTAACAGGTACCAGGGATGTATTTTGTTCAAATTCCCTTCTGGTGCCAACATTAATGTCTTTGGTTTCCTGTGGTTGCTTGGATATTTCAGTGTCCTCAACATATACAGACTCTTCAACATCACTGATTTTGTCTTTTGAGTAGGGAAAAACACGAATCATCTCCCCATCCATGAGAGCCCCCACCATGTAAGCACCAACGAAAACAGTTGCCGTGAGATTAGCACCTCGCAAATCCGTATTTGCCAGATCAGCCCCGGAAAAATTTGTCTCACGTAGATTAGCTCCCTGAAGATTTGAGTCAGAAAGATTGGTAAGAGCTAGTTTGGAACGCGACAAATCAGCTCCAGCAAGATTTGCACCAGCCAAATCCAAGCGACTCAAATCCGCGCCGCTCAGATCACATTGAGGACAGTTTCCAGTGTCTTTAAGAATCCTAATATTATTCTGAACCGAAACAGATAATTCCCTTGCAACACATACTTGGACAACAGATAATATAAGAATCCAAAAAGTAATGTAAAAACAACGTGAGGCATATAACATGGAGGAACTCCTTAACGACTACTCCTGAATTCAGGACTAATAAATAATGGTGACACCGAATCAAATCTTCACCTACTCCGTTGCTCTCTTATTCTGCTTATTACAGCATCTCTTGTTGCCGGTATAAAACAGGTAAGGATTACATCGCATATGAAGTATTTTTATTGGCCACCAGTGGTGAATGACGTTTTTGACCATATGATACATACTCTATTCTTTCATTAAGAGTCAAGGGTCTGATCCCCTTGTAACTCATAGTACTGATGTGAATCACTGAAAACTATTCACACTCTAAGTTGTACCTTTCTTCCCCATAGTACTCTGTTATAAATAAACCTTGACACTACTAACAAAGAATGTACTTTAATTGAAAATTGGAATACTGCGTGAAGATATCAAATCCCAGTCGATATGCGTTTTTTCTTATACGAACAAACAACTAATCAAGTGTTTTTTTTATTATAGCTGATTTCTGTACTGAATGAGGCCTCATTTATAATTGCTGACTTGGCACATCAAAACCTATTGGCTTGTTAAACAAAGTGTGTGTCAAATATCAGGAGGAGTAGAATGGATATTAAACAACTGGAAAAGGAAACGAATGAGGGTGTAGAATCGTTGCCTTCAGCTGAACGTCGGAAGTTCATGAAAATGGGCCTTACAGTCACAGGAGTCTTTCTCGGCGGAACAGTGCTTTCACTAACTTCAATCTCTACAGCCAGTGGCGGTAACGTCGACTCTGTGATCCCTGTGGAAGGACAATACCCATACCCTATTCATTATGGTATGGTAATGATCCAAAATCACTGCATTGGCTGTGAAAAATGTATGGAGGCGTGTGTTAAGACTAACAATGTTCCTGTTGGCCACGATGCTTGGAGAACGAAAATCCAGGAACGACTAACCACCATACAAGGAGAGGAGATACAAGAATTCAGACCCATTCTCTGTAACCATTGCAATCGGCCTCCCTGTGTTCGTGTCTGCCCCACCGTTGCCACGTACAAAGACCCCGAGACCGGGATTGTAGTTATGGATAAGAAGAAATGTATCGGGTGTAAAACCTGTATGGCAGCATGTCCATACAATGCCAGATATTACAACCACTCCCAACACGCCATTGACAAGTGTAATTTCTGTATCGACACTCGCCTTAAAGAAGGTGAAAAAGAAACCGCCTGTGCAGCTGTCTGCCCCGCTGATGTCCGAGTCTTTGGTGATATCAAAGACACAAACACCAAAATCTATAAATTGCTGCATAAACCTGACAACAAGATATGGGTTCTCCGTCCGGAATGCGGAGCATTGCCAAATGTATTCTACATGAATGCATAATTCTCATGGGATAACTTTCAAGTGCCCATTGTCCAGCCCAAAAGATGCTAAGTTTATACCAACCGGATTCAAGGAGAATACAGAAATGAAAAATAATATACTATTCGCTGTCGGCATCACTTTCTTTGCCGGCAGCGTCCTGCCAGCTGTGAATTCAGTAGCATCAGACGATTATGACGTCAAAGCATTTGGCCCCAAAAGAGCCATCGTTTGGAAGAAACCTGTTGAAGTCAGATTTGAACACCGTACTCACACAGACGAGTTGGGACTGAGTTGTGATTCCTGCCACGGTGAATTGTTTGCCATGCAACGAGGTGTTGCTCCAAAAACAGGGAAATTTACCATGGCATCCCTTGACAAGGGAATGTTTTGTGGCAGTTGTCACAATGGGGACGACGCTTTTTCCACCACTACTAATTGTCAGGCCTGTCATATAATTCCTGCTGATCCGGTTGTAATGACCAGACCTGTAAAAGCCGTGATCTTCTCCCACCAGCTCCATTCCACAGAATTCGATTTAGAATGTTCCTCCTGCCATGATGAGCTCTTTTCCATGAAAGTTGGAACAGCCGAAAAATCTCCGGACTACACTATGAAATCCCTTTACGAAGGGAAATACTGTGGTAATTGCCACGATGGAGAGACAGCGTTTGCTTCAAATACACGCTGTAACACCTGTCACATAGGCAGAACTGGATACGAACGCATGATGGGAGAAAAATCTCACACAAAATCAACCACTGACACAACTGGTGGTCACTGATCTCAGACGAACGATATTCACTCATCAATTCAATAATAATAAATATATACTATTCTTTTGATTCATAAACCATTGTGCCTGATGAAGATCAGTGCAGGAGAAAAAAATGGCAAACAATTCACTTACAAATATTCTGTCTCATACTGAGGATAGCAGTCTGGCAACACCCGGAATTAACCGGGCCATGGTCTTATTTTTATTTATCACAGCGGTCGGACTTGGACTTGGAGCATCCGGTTTTATAGTAGGCCACGAAACCATTTACAATAACACCCGTGAAGTTCCATGGGGATTACTAATTGCCATTTATGCATTTTGGGCAATTACTTCTACGGGTCTCTGTATTTACGCTGCCATATCCCATCTTTTTGGTGGTACCAAAATGGCAATATTCAGCAACAGAATGGTGTGGATGTCCATCGTATGTATAATGGGCGCATTTGCAACGATCGGAGTTGAGATCGCCAGCCCTCATAGAATGATCATTTATAACATTCTGTCGCCAAATCCAACTTCCAACATATGGTGGATGGGAACACTTTATGGAACTGCGGTCGGCTGCCTTATACTGGAATTCTTCGGGATCATAAAAGGTTTTTCCAAACTAGCGCTCTTTCTTGGAACTTTTGGTGCCATTGCTGAAGTACTTGCTAACAGTTGTCTGGGTGGCGTGTTTGCGACTCTCCCTAGCCGACCATACTGGTTTGGCGGACAGCTCCCCATTTATTTTCTTACCGCAGCTTTCCTTTCAGGTGCTGCTGCTACAATTCTTATCAACTATGTCGCATATAAAATCCGCGGCACTGAGATGAGTGCCCCCGTGGTTTCTGGCATAAAAAGTGCCGGTAAAGCTATGACCCTGGTACTTGTTCTCTACTCTGTTGCTACCTTTTGGCGTTTAATTATGTTTTTTGTTGGGGGTGAGGAGCTTGGTCGCGTAGGGGCAGAATCACTAATAAGCGGCCCCCTTTCCAAGACATTCTGGATTGCTGAAATTTGTATTGGCTTATTAGTACCAATGGTGCTTATCGTCATCTCTCGTTTAAAAAACGTTGCCGTGATGGCCATTGCAGGATTCTTTATTCTTGTTGGTCAGTTTTTCGCACGGTACCATCTGGTATCTGCAGGTCTCCTTGTTCCCGTCAGTCTTGGATGGGACGACGCTCCCACCTATTTAGATTACTTCCCGTCACTCATTGAGTGGGCAGTGATAGGTGGCTCCATAGGACTTGTTTGCTTTGGATTCCTTGTCGGTGAACGAGTATTCGGTAAAGTTTTTACTCAAAAGGAACATCACTAATCTCTATTCATAAAGTGAAGAGGCTTTTTGTTTCAATAGCCTCTTTACTTTTCTTCCTTCCTCACAGACGATCCTCCTAAATACACATCATCGTTTCTTCCCCCTCGCAGTAAGTCTTTTTTGTAAAACGGAAAGTAGGTATAAACTGTGCATTAATGAGTTAAAGAACAGTTTTGTTGCGCTCAGAACAACACTAGTGTCTCATTATGTAGCAAAACTGCGCTTCGGTACCACATTTATGACGCATTGTTTTTTGATACTCTGCTCATTCCTGCATCCCATGTGATAAAGGCTACGTACAAATGGATACTTTCAAAAGGAACAAAATACTCCTGGCCATTAACGAACTTTCTACCTCAAAGTTCAGTGACAAAACAAGTACCGACCTCCTCCTTGAAAGATGCTGCCAAATACTTATGCAAAACCATGAGTATTGTCTCATCTGGGCAGGAAGATGTGATAAGGATGGGAAATCTATAAAACCTTTGGTTGTACTTGGCTCTACGATCATCTCTGAACAGAACAGCCTGCGCCTTATACCGCCGTTCTTCACAAAAATGACCACAAAAAACCCTGCAGCGAGCGCTCTTCTTTCAGGGAAATATGTCGTAAATCATGACAGTTTCTCATCCACGAACCATCGGGTCATTAGAGAATTTTCAAAAAAAACTGGGTCTGGATCATACTCCTCATGGCCCATAAAATATAAAGGGAAAGAATTTGCTGTCATCAACATTTACTCACAAAAGAAAAATTCCTTTACAGAAATAGAAATTTCTTTTCTTCAAACAATTATTGCAGATATCTCACTCGCCCTGTATTCCCATGACTTAACCATGCGAATACAGATCGAACGTGACTTCAACAAAGAAATTGTTGACACAATGCAGGCAATGCTAATCTCGATTTCCCCCTGTGGGCACATCCTTTCCTTTAATCAAAAAGCTGAGGAAGTTACAGGATACAAAGAATGTGAAGTTATCAAGAAATATTGGGTTGATGTGCTCATGGCCGATGAACACAGAATAGAGAATCAACAACTGCTGAGTAATGTTCTCAAGGGAAAAAAGGATCAAATGAATTTTGAATCCTGTTTACTCACCCGGAATAAACAAAAACGACATATTAGCTGGCACGCCTCTTTTCGTCATAACATTGAAAAAGGTAAACTTGGCCTTGTACTCCTCGGAATCGACATAACCAGAAAACTCCAGGATGACAATGACCTCAAGCAGGCTCTTTCACAGTGGAAAAACATTTTCTCTGCCATCCAGGATCCCGCTCTTATCGTCTCCGTAGATTCAACTATCCTGGATGCCAACTCAGCGACCTTCACAATCGCCAAAAAAAAACGTTCTGAAGTCATCGGCCACAAAATATGTGACATACTCCACTTAGGTGCAACAGAAAACATCCCCTGTCCGCTTGAGAAATTGATCGCCAACAAACAAAGTAGAATACTGGAGACCAAACTTCGTGGCCTGCATGGGAACTATCTCCTTACCATCAGTCCCCTCCATCAAAATGGTAATGGCCAGGATGCAGCTCTTCTTGTAGCGAGGAATCTCACTGAAGAAGAGCTGACAAAGGCAGAAGCGATCCGCTCTGCACAGCTCGCCTCCGTTGGTGAACTGGCAGCGGGGGTTGCCCATGAGATCAACAATCCAATTAACGGGATAATTAATTATGCGCAGATTATAATGGATTATCCAGAGGACGAAGAGACCCCGAACTTATTAAAGAATATAAAAAAAGAAGGAAAACGAATAGCCGCCATCGTTTCAAATCTTCTTGATTTTTCGCGAAGACACGAGGAATCTGCCGAGGCTGTCTCCATAGAAACCATAATTACTAACTGCCTTGATCTTGTTAACCACCGATTGAAAAAAGATATGGTCTTACTGGAGATGCACCTTTCCCCTGACATTCCGCTGGTTTTCTGTAACAGTCATCAAATACAACAGGTTTTACTCAATATTCTTTCCAATGCCCGATATGCCCTGAACGACCGATACCCAGGTGCTAATCCAGACAAGAAACTTATTATCAGGGGATACACTGTAACGCACTTACAAGAAACAGTTGTTCGTATAACCCTTACAGACCACGGAACAGGAATAGAGCAGGAATTAATAGACAGGGTATTCGACCCGTTTTACTCAAGCAAACCCAAAGGTGAAGGAACAGGGCTTGGGCTGAGTATCAGTCATGGCCTCATGCAGGACAACAAAGGATCACTCACAATAAACAGTGAGTTCGGCGTTTCAACAACCCTCACAGTTGACCTTCCAATATCCGATATCCAGGGAGCACCAAATGAATAATAACTCAAGATCCACACTACTGTATTCCTTACTGTTTTCCATCGTTGCAATGCTGCTCTACTTTTTAGATTATAAAATCAGAACAAATAATTCGGGCAGTCTCTTCATTCCCTACGATATTCTCTCTTTTATTGTGCTTCTTGTACTTTATGGGATCACAGTTTTCTACTCAACTAGTGAAGGCAGCAAATTCCAGGAAAGATACAATAGCTTGCAGAAAAAGTATACAACCTGTGCTCAATCGTTGGACGATGTTCAATCATCACTTGATGATGCTGTTGAAAAAAAGACCTTTGAAATGGCCGTCATCAATGGCTCACTGAATCGGGAAATCGCCGAACGTATCCAAGCAGAGACCGAAGGGCTTAAACTGAGGAAACGTCTCCAAACCATTCTCAACTCAGCCGGTGACGGTATTTTTGGAATTGACACCAAGGGCTTTGTTACCTTCTCAAACCACAAAGCCACAGAGATTCTTGGATGGACAGAAAAAGAACTTATTGGAACCTCCCACCATGACCTTGTACATCACACACGTGTCAACGGGGATGAATTCCCCATCGAAGAATGCCCCATATATATGGCCTATAACGACGGTCAAGTCCACCATGAAACCAACGATATATTCTGGACAAAATCAGGAAAAAGATTTTCCGTGGAATATACATCAACTCCCCTGTTTGACGAACGCAAAAATATAATTGGAGCAGTTGTCGTTTTTAAGGACATCAGTAAAGCTAAAAAGATTCAAAAACAACTCGATCTTATAGTCAATTCTACGGGGGAAGGTATCCTTGGGCTTGACAACAACGGCAACGTGACCTTTATGAATAAAGCTGCCTCCATAATGCTTGGCAGGGAAATGGATGAATTAATAGATAAACCTCACCACCAATTGGTTCATCACAGTCACCCCAATGGTGACCAATACAAAGAAGAAGACTGCCCCATCCTCAATTCATGCAGAAATGGTCAGGTACATTTTAAATCTGATGATGTTTTCTGGAACAAAGACGGTAGCTCCTTTGCTGTAGAGTACACATCGACGCCAATAATTGAAGGAAAACATCAGAGTGGAGCTGTTGTTGTCTTTCGTGACCTCACAACTTTTTCGACATAAGAACTCATCGATTAACATATTTTTTTATACGCCCCTATCCCCTGGAGACACAATGGAAAACACACCTACAGTCAATGTTCCAATTCTCATTGTAGATGATGAAGAATCACTGCGGAACACTTTCCAAATTTTCCTCAAACGTGAGGGGTATGGTCCTGTGATACTGGCTTCCAATTTTGAAGAAGCCCTGGGACAAATCAATGCCCAGTCATTTGATCTCATAATAAGTGACATAGTACTTGGCGGAAACACCGGAATAGATCTTCTTAAACGCATACGGGAACTTAATCTTGCCTGCCCAGTGGTTATGGTGACTGGCTACCCCACAGTAGATACTGCCTCTGAGGCCCTACGCCTTGGGGCATTCGATTATATCCAGAAACCTGTTGAAAAAGAGCAACTTCTGAAAACCACCCGTCTTGCTCTGCAACAGTACCGCCTGACTCTTGAAAAGCAAAAAGCTCAGGAAGAAAAGGAACAATATCGTAAATACCTCGACACTTTGTTTGCCAGTGTTTCCGACAGTATCATCACGATTGATGGAAAGCTGAATATTGTAAAAATGAACCAGGCAGCTGTCTCTTTTTTAGGAGTCATTAACCCGAAAGTGAGAGAAGGCATGAATCTGGCCACTGTTTGCAGTGGCAATGCCACATGTTTTTTTAAGAAAGACGCCGAAAAAGTTCTTCGCTCAGGAATAGAAATAAAAGAGCATCGCATAGAGTTCACCACAGAATTCGTAGAACAAAAAATTATCTCCATGTGCATTTCACCACTTGAGGATGGCAGAGGCGGGCTCCATGGTGCAGTTATTGTAATTCGGGATATGACTGCCATTATTGAACAGGGTCATGTAAAGCAGCGAAGATCTTTCCACCGCATGATTGGTGTAAGCCCTGCCATGCAAACTGTTTACACAATGATCGAGAATGTTGGAAAAGTGAACTCCACGGTGCTTATTACCGGAGAAAGCGGGACAGGAAAAGAATTGGCAACCGAGGCTTTGCACCTTGAGAGCCATAGAAAAAACAGACCGCTGGTGAAGGTTGACTGCACAGCCATTCCTGAAAACCTCCTGGAAAGTGAACTTTTCGGTCACAAAAAGGGATCCTTCACCGGGGCAGATCAGGATCGTATGGGGCGTATTCTCCAGGCAGATGGAGGGACACTTTTTCTTGATGAAATTGGTGATATACCATCCATGATGCAGCTGAGACTCCTGCGATTTCTCCAGGAAAAAACATTTTATCCCGTGGGACGCGACAATTCCATACAGGTCGATGTTCGAATTGTTGCAGCCACCAATGTGAACCTGAAAGAAAAGGTTCAAAAAGGTACATTTAGAGAAGATCTCTATTTCAGGCTGCGAGTCATAGACATTATCCTGCCACCTTTAAGAGAGCGGACAGGAGACATCCTCTTGCTCACAAACATGTTCATTCAACTATATGCAAACCAAATGAACAAACCTGTCTCTGGCATTTCCGATCAAGCGATGACTTTTCTTCTGGATTACCAATGGCCTGGAAACGTCAGGGAGCTTGAGCATGTCATAGAACGATCCTGTGTACTTTGTAACAGTTCAACTCTTTCCTGCAATGAGCTTCCCAGGGAAATTATAGAACACCGGCACCGGCCGCCTGAAACCGCTCCGCAATTTTCGCAATTCCAGGAGACCTCCCCCCCTCAGCCCTCGTCACTCGTATATCCCTTTCAGGATAACGGCCTGGAAAGTCGCCTCATCGCAGCTCTTAGAAAATGTGGTGGGAACAAAGCAAAGGCCGCAAGGCTGCTCGGTATCGATCGCTCCACGCTATACCGCAAGTTAAAAGAACTTAAAATAGATCTCTCTGCACTTGATTTCTGACCCCCCCCCGCCTCTTCTGCCACACTTCTGTGCGATCACAAGTGTGGCAGTAATACATATCTGTATCACACTCCAGTCTTGTTCCAACCTCCTCCAAGAACGTATATTATACCGTAATAACGCTACATTCACTAGATCTCCATCACACTCCATTCATACATAATTTTTTCAATGGATACACTCAGCTCATCCAGGAATTGCTTTCCGACGATAAAACAGTGCCTTACTTGCTCGTCCTGAATACCTAGCTCATGGCACCATATATGCAAAGCTTAGATTTAAAGTGGATAGGTAACACTGAAAACTTCGCAGGAAACGGTATGCCCCATGACTCATATTTCTTCTCCTAAAAAAAACTATGAGTTTAATACAATTTTCCAGGAGGAACAGAACAGCATTGAATACCTGTTTTCCAAACGATGGCCCAACGGTTTTACCTGCCCTTACTGCGAACGGCTAAACAAAAAACTTGCTCCTGCTAAAAACATGACTTGCAGTAATTGTGGGCACCCCACTTCAATTACCACAAATACAATTATGCACGGCACCAAAAAACCTCTTTCGCAATGGCTCACATGCATATGGTGGCTTAGTTCATCACAGGAAGGGAAAAGTGCCAGAGATCTGCAAAGGGTTTTAAAACTATCCAGTTATCAAACAGCGTGGACGTGGCTCCAAAAGTTACGATTAGCAATGGCAATGGCAGACAAAAAAAAGTGCTCCCGTATGGTGGAAGTCGCTTCCACATCCATTTCTTCAACAGGTGGTAATATTGCCAGTACAGCTCTGCTTACTTCAACTGAAATCATCAGCCCGACGGGTCTCACTGGTCGTATTAAAATAGCTGTTGTTTCATCTGTAAATTGCGAAACGCTCAAAACATTTCTGACAAAAAGTATCAAGACAGGTTCTTCACTGCTTGTCCCTGAAGAGGAACCTTTTCATAGCATTGATAAAAACAGATACACTATTATTTCGGGTTCAGACATGAACAGAACCCAAAAGATTACAAATCGTTTTGAGAAATGGATCAACGAAGTTCACCACGGGGGTGTTGCCTCAAAACACCTGCAACTCTATCTTGATGAATTCTGTTTTCACAGAAACAGTACAATGTTGCCGGACCAGGCAGCAAAGTTCAACCTCCTCCTCTCGGGAGTTCTTAATAGAAAAACACTCTCCTATAAAAATATAACATCGCAGGACGCAAAGGAGTGAAAAATGTCCCAGATACAAACCGGTTTATTAATCCTTCTTCTCACCTTTCTTGGGGTTGTTTCATACAATGTATATCTCCGTGAAACCACACCCGATGAAATTTCATACACAAAATTCATGACACTTTTAAAAGAGAGGAAAATAACCCAGGTACATCTTAAGGGGGGAACGGTCACCGGGAAGGATACCCTTAAACGTGATTTCATATCTTATATCCCCGACATACCTGCGCTCCTTCCTATAATGGAAGATCTTTCAATTAGCATAACTGCCGAGAAAGACAGCGAAAACCTTATAGGTTTTTTCAAGTCAATGCTTCCTGTCCTTCTTATTCTCGGTGGGTATCTGATTTTTTCCAAAATGCAAAAAGGCGGACAATCAAGTTTTGCCAGTAACAAAATAAAAACTTTTCAACCTAAGACTGATACGGGGATTACCTTTGAAGATGTTGCAGGAATCAGTGAAGCACGTACGGAGCTTCTTGAAATAGTAGATTCCTTAAAAAATCCTGACAAACTTTCAAGTCTTGGTGGATATATCCCCAAGGGTGTTCTACTGCAAGGCCCCCCGGGAACAGGAAAAACTCTGATCGCAAAAGCCATAGCAGGTGAAGCATCCGTTCCTTTTTATTCCATGGGGGGATCTGATTTTGTGGAAATGTTTGTGGGAGTTGGTGCTTCACGAGTACGTGAACTATTCACAGAAACAAAAAAGAATGCTCCATGTATCGTATTTATCGATGAAATTGATGCCATAGGCGGAAAAAGAAGCGGTGGAAACGCAAGTGGTTCCAATGACGAGAGAGAACAAACACTGAATGCACTTCTGGTTGAAATGGACGGTTTCGATTCGGATCAGGCCGTCATCATCATTGCTGCGACAAATCGACCAGACATTCTTGACCCAGCACTACTAAGACCTGGTCGCTTCGACCGACAACTTACAATCTCTCTCCCGGATGCTAAAGGTCGCCTAAAAATCCTGAATGTTCATACAAAAAAGATTGTATTGGCGAAGGGTACAAGTCTTTCGGAAGTCGCACGATCCATTCCGGGTTTCAGTGGTGCTGAAATCGCAAACCTTGTCAACGAGGCAGCCCTCATGGCAGCCCGTAAAAACAAAAAAGCCGTTGAGTTTTCTGATTTTGAGGAAGCAAAAGACAAAATCAGTCTGGGTCTTGAACGTAAAAATGTTGTCATTGATGAAAAAGACAGGCGCTTAACCGCCTATCATGAGGCTGGTCATGCCATTACCGCAAAACTCCTTCCGGAAACCGATCCTGTCCATAAAATTTCCATCATCCCTCGTGGCCAGGCTCTGGGGCTTACACAGCAAATGCCGTTAGACGACAGATACACCTACTCCCGAGAATACCTCATCAACAGAATAAAAATATTGATGGGTGGACGTGCTGCTGAAGAGATCGTTTTCAATCATCAAACAACCGGTGCAAGTAATGACATTCTTGGAGCCACTGAAATTGCCAGACGTCTGGTTTGTGAATTCGGTATGAGCAACATGATTGGCCCGATTGCATATATGCACGACCAAGGTGGATTTCTTGGTAACGGCAGCACCATGAAGCCCTATAGCGAAAAGACGGCAGAACGCATTGATAACGAGATCAGAAGTATAATTGATCGCTGCCACAGCGAAACAATAACACTGCTGAGGGAAAACAATAAATTTTTGCATAAGCTGGCAGAGGCTCTGCTGGTGAATGAAACCGTTGATGGAGAAGAGTTTGATATAGTCCACCACTGCTACATTAACGAAAAAAACATTGAAGAGACACTTAAGAAAGGAAATGAGTGCCCAATATAAAACAGATAAATTTTAATCATTTAAGCCAACCTGATCATTCAACCGTCCCAAAGGAGGAAAACAATGCGACCCCGAACAAGGAAACCGGGAACAACACTACTATGTGTCGGCTCCATTCTGTTTCTGTCATTAACAGCCCCAGCCCTTGCCATTGATGCGCCAGAAACAATCAACATTGATGTCATGAGCAAGTTCTATGGCCCCGTCACATTCGACCATGCTATGCATGTGGATTATGCCAGTTGTGAAGAATGTCACCACCATACCACGGGTGAAATTGTGGCAGATCCTAATTGTGCCAGATGTCATACCCATCATGATGCCAAAACCGTGGTGAGTTGTAGTAAATGTCATGTGGCCGATCGCTTCAATCAAGAATATATCAGCAAACTGGAGGATCCTGAACTGTATCATCTGGACAAACCCGGCCTTAAAGGTGCATACCATCTTAATTGTGTTTCCTGCCATGTTACTACATCCGGGCCAACTGGCTGTGTGGATTGTCACGCTTTGACAGAGGCCGGAGAAAAACTATACCGGACAGGTGCTTTTACTCCGGAAACAAAAACCGCATCGGGAAAAGAGCACTGAAGCCAAAAAACAAGATGGAACGGTAACTATTCAACCAGTACCCCATCTTTAGGTTCTGGTGCACAACCCGATTTTTCACGTTTGAAGAGAGGAAAAACATGAAATTCATGGAGAAATTAAGCCGTAGACGATTCCTGAAGAGCGGTCTTGCAGCTACAGCCGCAGCAACAGTAATAAAAAACACAGACAGCAAAGCATCGGGAAACTTTGAAGGCTACCCCGACGGAATGGGTGTTTTAGTTGACCTTACCAGATGTGTAGGGTGCAGATCCTGTGAGGCAGCATGTAACAAAGAACAAGGGCTGCCCGAACCTGAAAAACCATTTAATGATTTTTCAGTATTTGATGAACTCCATCACGGTCAAAAAAGACGTACCGACGAAACTGCCTATACCGTGGTTAATCGTTTTGATATGCCCGATTTTGACCACCCCATTTTCAAAAAATTCCAATGTAACCATTGCAACGAACCGGCATGTCTCACTTCGTGCTTTGTGAATGCCTACACAAAGACTCCCGAAGGTGCTGTTATCTATAACGCCGATGTCTGCGTCGGTTGTCGAACCTGTATGATAGCCTGCCCCTTCTATGTCCCTACTTTTAAGTATTCCAGTGCATTCAGCCCGCGGATTATGAAGTGTATTTTTTGTTACGACACTCGATTAAAGCTTGGGAAAGCACCGGCCTGTGTTGAAGTCTGCCCGCAGGAAGCTCTTAGCTTCGGTAAACGAAGTGACTGTATCTCAATGGGACGACAACGAATTCGACAAAACCCAGGGAAATATGTAGATCACATTTATGGGGAGCATGAGGTTGGAGGTACTTCCTGGATGTATATTTCCAGTGTTGATTTTGACAAAGTTGGAATGGATACAACACTTCCCAAAGAGCCCATCTTGAACTCTGTAAAAGATTTTCTGGCCATAGTCCCCATGGTTCTCACCATCTGGCCTGCCCTTTTCACAGGATTTCATCTACTCGCAACACTAAAAGACAAAGTAATGGAAATGGAAATGGAAGAAAAGAGAAAGGAGAAGGAGGGACAGGCATGAAGCTATTCACTAACGAACGACCCGACATACCAATCAGCAATCATCACAAAGAAGATGGCACCCAATGGACAATAAAAGAAAAACTTCTCCTTGGACTGTCTGTACAGGACTATTGGAAACAGTTTTTTAGAAATCCCGTAAACTGGTTGATGATCATAATATGCAGCATTGGTATCCCGCTCCTGCTAGGACGTTATATATTTGGTCTCGGCTGGGTTACACATGCCTCCAATGATTATCCATGGGGACTGTTTCTAGGCTTCGGTCTTTTTGGCATGGTTCCCCTGTCAGCTTCCGGATTTCTCCTGGGAACCACAGTTGAACTCTTCGGGAGAAAGGATTTTAAATCAATAGAACGTCTGGCACTGCTTAATGGCCTGCTTGGGTATTTTTTCGCTGTACTCTTTCTGGAAGTGGATCTTGGTATGTGGTGGCGATTACCCTACCCCATGGTAGTATCCCTTGGGCCAGCGTCCGTGCTCTTTCTGGTTGCCTGGCATGTTGCCACCTACCTCTCGGTGCAGATCGCCGAGGTACTCCCCGCATTCTTTGAATGGTGTGGCTGGCTTAAAGGGAAACGTATCATACGAAAATTTGTTCTTGGACTCACCGTTGCAGGGATCATACTTTCAACCCTGCATCAGGGTGCACTGGGTGCCCTATTCACCTATGCCCCGGCAAAGGTTCATCCACTTTGGTTATCAACAAACTTTCAATGGATTCATTTTTTCTGTTCATCCATTTTCGCCGGGCTTTCCATGGTAATCATTGCTTCAACACTCATCAGGAATTTTATGGGCTGGCGTTGCGACGACACCTTCAAGAACAATCTGGACTACGTAACGGTTGGGATGGCAAAAGGTGCCTCATTCGCAATGATAACCTATCTCATCATTAAAATAGTAGCTGTGGCTCATGACCAGGAATGGTCGTACCTCCTCACGGGTTGGGGAAGCTATTACATGCTTGAGCTTGGTGTCGGAGTGGTGCTCCCCATGTGTATGTTTGCAGTCGGCATCCGAAACAACTGGCTTAAACTTATACGAATTGCAGCTTTCATCACGGCACTTGGCATCATCTGGAACCGTATCAACACATCACTGATCTGTTTCAACTGGCAGATGTATCAGGAAATTCCACACTGGAAAGAGGTATGGATTACCATTACCCTTTATTCCATATATTTTATGACATACCGTTTTATCGTTTATCGCCTTCCCATTGTCTACGGATGGCAGGATGGTAAATAGCAACATTTAAGAGAAATTATATTTTCCGGAGCTGTGCATTAAATACCATCACAGCTCCGGCCAAAGCTATACAGTCTGGGCTTCCCAGGGAGAAAAAAATGAGAACTGTTTTTTCCAGGATTTCCTTAAAACATATTGTTTCTCTCTTTAGCATCGGCACCTGTTGCCTGCTCCTTCTTGTTCTCATCTTTGCGGGAAGACAGTTTCTTCTCTATCGACATTGTGAAAAACTTGTCGATTCAAGCCAGCAGCTTCTTTTTCAGTTCACCGGCATAAAAGAGCACATAAGCACCAGTCTAATTAATAAAAAAAATCTCCACAGCAGGGCAATAATACGTGAGATTCAAGAGTTAAATACCAGGCTCCTGGCCATTCTGGATGATATTCTTATCCCGGAAGAGTATAAATTTTCATTAATCAGTCAACTTGATTTAATGAACATTACGGTCTCATTGAGAACATTTCAAAACGACAGCCCCAGAGACTCTCAAAAAGAAATCGCCAGACTCTCAGAGCAGTTGCGAATCATCCAGGATAAATTAAGCAGTTTTCAGCAACTTATCAGCAGATATACACAAAAGCTACTTTTAAGCCTTCAGCAGGCACTACTTGGTCTCCTGTTCATTGGTATTGCCCTGGTAAGCATCATGATGTTTTTGATAAATAAGTATATAAGCTCGCCCGTACTACAGTATTGCAAAATGCAATTCCCCGATGAAAAGGATAACATAAGTTTATTTTCACTCCACAAAAGTATCGAGAACCTTGCCAGAGGGCAGAACAGCAAGGAGGAGAACACCTCCAACATCACCCCTGACGACAACGCCATGTCATGCCTCTACCGCTACAGTTCAGTGGGGCACCTGTTTGGTGAGCTGAGCCATGAGCTCCGTAACCTTTCCAATGGCACAATAAACTATTCCCAGGCAATACTTGATCTCAGTTCGGATATGCAGCTCGACGAAGACTTTAGACAGCTTCTGCAAAAACTCTTTACAGAAGAAAAAAGAATGGCCTCTCTTCTTACACTACTTGCAAATTTTAGTGCTGCAAGTAAAACAGGGACGGGCAGATCACTATCCCTGGATACCTTTTTCAAAGAAATCAGCCATTTGCTCAGTGGAATTTTCAAAAAGGAAAACATAACACTCAATATAAACCTCACCGAACCTGAACGTATGCTGCATGATCACGTCGGTGATTTACAACTCGTTACTCTTTCCGTATTACAGAACGCAAGAATTGCACTGAACAGTAAACTCGGGCATTCCAAATCAGGCATCAAAGTTATCACTGCCACAGTGACCATCAACAATCATGATGAATCACAGAAAATGCTGTTAATAAGCATTCAGGACAATGGCGAACCAACAACCTGTACAGTAAAAAATGCAGAAAATTGCCTGCCCCCACACCAGAGAACACAGCTTTCCAGATCCTTCCTCAAATCCTTTGCAGGCTCCCTTGAGCTTTCCCATGGTCAGGATGGAATCAACATCTGCACTATCAGCCTCCCTCTTCCAAGCAAATAGAAACTCTTATTCCAGAAACAGGCTTCCTTCTCAACAAAGATTACAATACAGATCATTTCCTCCTAAAGAAACCTTCCTCCCCTGACGACAAGTAGTATAACTGCGAGGAACACCCGAGAGAACACCACATTACGTTTGTAAAATGATTGACATTGACGCCAATGACACCCTTTCAAGGAGGAAAACTAAATGGCACTTACAATCAATACAAACGTACCATCTTTAAATGCACAACGGAACTTAAGCAAATCACAAAACGATCTGTCCCAATCAATGCAGCGCCTCTCTTCCGGCCTGAGAATTAACTCAGCCAAAGACGATGCAGCAGGGCTTGCCATTTCAGATCGAATGACCTCCCAGATCAGGGGGCTCAATCAGGCAGCAAGAAATTCAAATGATGGTATATCACTGGCTCAGACAGCAGAAGGTGCCCTTCAGGAAACCACCAATATCTTACAGCGTATGCGTGAACTTTCCATCCAGTCCGCAAACGATACCAATAGTGCGTCCGATCGTGCCTCCCTACAGGCAGAGGTGAATCAACTCCAGCAGGAGATGACCCGGATTGCCAGCAGTACCTCCTTTAATGGGAGAAATGTCCTTGATGGCTCATTGAACAATGCTCAGTTTCAAGTGGGAGCAAATGCCAACGAAACTATTTCTTTTTCCATTCCGTCCGCAAAAGCTGGACTTCTTGGAAATCACATACTGGAATCAACTAATGCGACTGCCACTGGTATCGAAGCTGCAACAGCTCCAGCTGCAGATGTCACTGGTGGTAACAACGTCACACCACAAACATTAAGTATATTCGGCCCCGAAAGCGACACAACATCTACTGTTCCTGTCGATGTGGATGCCAGTGCAAAAACAATCGCAGCTGACATCAACGTCAAATCCGAAGAAACAGGCGTCTATGCCGAAGCAAGAACAACGGCAACCCTTTCAGGAATAACTGATGACGGTATAGTATCGTTTGCCCTCACGGGAAGCAACAGCACTGAAATCCCCATCAGTTCTCTTGTTAAGGCCAATGATCTCACGGCATTGTCCAATGCCATCAATGACCAGGCCGGCAACACCGGAATAATTGCCACACTGAGTGGTGACAAAACCAAAATCACCCTGACCCAGGCAGAAGGCTATGATATAAAAATTGGCGACTATACGCACAGTGTTGGCACTGCTGCGACAATGACTGTTGAAGGCAACGAAGCTGACTCACCAGTTGCACGCACACTACCGGATCAAACTACTACGACACTAGATTCAACAGTAATAGGAGGAAAAGTCTCCTTCTTCAGTAATGGATCGTACACTGTAAGCAGCTCGGAAGATACCGCAGGTGGATCATTATTCAGCACAGGCGTGGGTGCCCCCAACGGAAGCCAATTATTTTCAATCGATGATATCGATATAAGTACAGTAGAAGGTGCATCGGATGCCATCAGGGCAATAGACGGTGCAATAGGCCAGATAGACTCCATGCGCGGCGACCTTGGTGCTCTGCAAAACAGATTCGAGTCAACCATCTCCAACCTGCAAAATGTTTCAGAAAATCTTTCTGCTGCGCGTAGCCGGATTCTGGATGCAGATATCGCCCAGGAAACATCGGCCATGACCAAAAGTAACATCCTGCAACAAGCCGGAGTTTCCATCCTGACACAGGCGAACCAGACCCCACAACTGGCTTTGCAGTTGCTGCAGGGTTAGTATCCTTTTTCTGCCGAACCCTCCACGTCGGAAACTTTTTAGCTTCCGACGTGTCGGAGTAGTACCTGGGGGGGGGTTACAAAGCTGCCACAAGAGAGGGTAATGAACTTACAATAACATTATTTTTTATCGGATAACTCTCCTGGACAGGGGCAACAATCCAGGCATCCTCTATCTCTAAATCTTCAAGCCCGTTCCAGAATCCCTTTGCTGGCTGAGGTGAAACTGAAACCTTAAATTCAAAAGCCTTCTTCCGGGTTCCTCTGCGCAAAATCAAGTCTATCTCTGTTCCAGCTGCGGTTCTGTAAAAAAAACTTTCCCAGCCAGGGTGATTGGCAATAATTGTCTCCATGGCAACGGTTTCCCAGGAAGCGCCAAGGACTGGGTGCCCCAGTAAAGCATCCTGGGAGTCAATCGCCAGCAGGGTATGGAGAATGCCTGTGTCACGCAGATATATCTTTGGGGATTTTATAAGTCTTTTTTTCAGGTTTGGAATATAAGGCGGAAGAATTCGAAGCATATATGTTTCACTTAAAATATCAACATATGATCGAAGAGTGGTGTGACTTACCCCCAGGGATCCACCAAGTTTGGAACTATTAAGAAGCTGCCCCTGCGAATGAGCACACATTTGCCAGAATCGTTGCAGGGTTGCTGCCGGGATACGGAACCCCAACTGCGGCAGATCCCGTTCCAGGAACGTTCTTATAAAATTGTCTCTCCATCTGCTTGACGATTTTTCATTCCGGGCGAGTAAACTATCCGGGAACCCGCCTCTCAACCAGAAATCATTGAGCGTACAAGGCGTATCTCCCACGGACAATTCATTAAAAAGAAAAGGCGTTAACTCCAGATAAGCAATTCGGCCCGCTAAAGATTCTGAACTTTGCTGTATAAGGTCACGGGAGGCAGAACCAAGAAAGAGAAACTGATTATTACGATTTCTTTGATCTATAATAGAGCGTAAAATGGTGAAAATGCCTGGGAGTCGTTGAATCTCATCAAGGCAGATCAGTTTGTCCGGGTACTGAGCAAAAAACAATTCCGGCTCCTGTAATTTAGCCAAATCTGCACGATTCTCCAGATCAAGATAAAGAGCATTGGGGTTCTCAGCGACAATCCTCTTGGCCAGAGTTGATTTACCACATTGCCTTGGGCCAAGGACAGCGACCGCAGGGAAGTCGAGAAGACACTCACGAACCTCTGGTTCAAGTTGACGTGGAATATAGTTACATAGCATATTGCAAGGCTAGCACACAAATTGCACAAAAACAATCCCCCTTTTGGGCAATTCCTTCTCTACAGAGAAAAATTTACGATTCAATGGCTTGTGTTATTTCTGTGGTCACCCCGAATGTTTAAAACTCCCAAATATGTTCATCTATTATTTTAGGGAGTTACCCTGCTTCATTAAAAAGAACGAAAAAAAAATTCGTTTTTCCCTTAAGTTTTTTCAAAACATGACCGATAATACTATTACAGCAATAAAAGACCAACGAAACAAAAGGAGGTACGATAACAAAAAATAAGGTTTTACAGCAGTACCGTTTTTCACAGGGCAAGGATGCCCGAACATATCCCAAAACGAATATGCCATTCGCGCGCTGATGGCGCAGGGCGATGAATTCGTCGCCAAATGCGACTTGTCAACGTTGAAACTGTTGGGAACCGTAGGCGAGCCGATCAACCCCGAGGCCTGGACCTGGTACAATGATGTTGTCGGCAAGGGAAAATGCCCGATCGTGGACACATGGTGGCAAACCGAAACCGGCGGCCACATGATGACCCCGCTGCCCGGTG
>CAMZKT010000010.1 GCA_947311435.1 uncultured Desulfocapsa sp. | reverse complement strand
TTACGAGGTATTGAGCGAATAAGGATTCATTCAAAAACATGACTATTCTTTGGATACTCTAGGGAAGGCATGAAATCATGAACGTCCCCTATGGATTGATGGATAACGGAAGATAAAAGGTGTCAGAACTGTTTCCTGTAAGTAAGGAGTTCTGAACTTAAAAAAAAATGTTCATGCCGAGATAAATCCGGAGTCTCGTGGTTTCCTTGCAGGGATAAAATTGGAAAACTGTACCAAGTGGGTGAGTGACCCAAAGAATCACAAGTTCCACCAACCTAATGCCTCTCCTGCAGGGCAGTAGTAAAACTTGAAGGGCCACCTTGTGAATTGAGTCTGAAACCAAGTGAAGCACAGGGTGTGGCGCTTCATTGTAAAGAACGATGGGAGATACTCAGAGGTCACTGCCAATTTCACCAGAAAAGGCCTGCAGAAAACTCTGCAGGCCTTTGTTTCAGAAACACTACGTTCTTTGGTTGGCTTTATCTGGCATTCAGCATGTGGACAAGTTGTCTGGCATCCCTGATGGTTATCATGCCGTCTCCGTCAATGTCGCATTCAGGGCACTTGGAAGCACGCTGTCTCAGGTGTTCTCTAATTGTACGGACGTCATCTTTTTTTATCACATGGATGAAGATTGGATTTGAATAGAACCACAGGTCAGCGTATGCTTCTGCAACCTCGTCAAGTTTACTGTTGGTGGTAACAGTTATTCCTTCGAGGAGGTGACTTGCAAGTTCGTCGGGATTCAGTTCTGTGTAAAGATAGTCATTGGCAAGTGTATCCGGAAGCGGATTTCCTGCTTCATCTGTTTCATTCGGAACAGATGCTGGTAGATTAGTGCCACGTAATCTCACATACATAGATTCCTCTACTGGGATTTCAACTTCAAAGGTCATGTAACCGTCTGCATCGACATTTCCTTCACTATATAGTGTATCTATAACCGCAGCATCGGTTCCGTAATCTGTTGCGACGACATCTTCGGGGTTGGTCATGGGAACATTGCCGGTGATTGTTGAGGCAATCAAGTCGATATGGTGCAGTTCAGGCATGTTTAAGGCTTGCTGACTATCTATTAACTCTAATGAGGGATTATTTATATCCAAGGGGCAGTTGTTAGGTCCAACAGGATCGTGGGCTTTTATCCTGATGGTGACAGTGTCGCCAGCAGTTACCAACAGAGTTTGGCCCATACTCGCGTTATTTTGAGTGTTTGATGCTGTAAACTCAAGTTCGTCGACTAGATCACCTTGTACAGTCCAGACATTTCCTGAACGGTTTCCATCAAAAATCGCCTCCAGTCTGTCTCTTTTACTGGTGTCAACGAAGGTGTAAATTTTTTGGTATTCTCCAGGATAGAAATCGCTACCACCAACTGACCAGTGCATATGGAAATCAGAGCTGGCGAAGTTAAAGAATCTTCGGCCTTCTGCCAGGAGTCCATCCCAAAGGCCACCAATTTGGGAAACAAAGAATCCAGTGCCTCCATAAGTTCCACCACCGAGTGAACTGCGACCGAACCCTCTGTCGCCACCTGCCTGGTGACCAGGAGCACCTTCAAAGCCAATTGCGACATCCGGACCGGCATCCATCCAGTTTCTGAAATCTTCAATGCTATACTTCCACTTACGTTCTATGTGTGTTGGAATGATCCAGGCCTTTGCATGACCAGATTCCACTAACTCCTGCATCCATTCAACTGCAAGAATGGAGTCGTCCTGATCAACATTTGTTTTGGTCAGCATTCCATCCTGAAAACCAGGCAGCAGACTATTTTCACCATTTCTGCTTGTATCGCTATCATAGGCGTCAAAACGGTATTCGAATTCACTGATTGCATTTGCAACATCGGTGTTCTGATATATTGAAACAGAACTATGCTCATGACCTGGTGGGTTCCACTCGAACCCGCTGATTATGCTCTTGTCTGGAAAAGTCGAACGTGCATTCTGGATATCTGGGTATACGAAATCACGCAGGCTCTGCCAGCGCCACATGGCCTGATGATCCCCACTGTATTTAATGTCTCCCAGAATTGGATTTACCTGATAAATTTCAGGATCATCCCAGTAATTACCGTTACCGTCACGGTTGCGGTAGCCACCATGCTCAGAATTTGCCCACCATGCAAGGCCATGATCAGCGTTTTGGGCCATTACCTCTGCAAAGGGAACTCTCCCGTCGGTGTAAAGTGTATGTTGGTGTAAATCACCTGGTAGATACTGCCCTGTTTTCTCGACTGGCTGGAGCGCATATGCATTAGCAGAGCCAGGGAATGACGCTATCAAAGGGCTGATAGCCAAAAAGGTTAACACAGCTTTCGCGATACTTTTTTTCATTTTTTCACCTTTAATTGTTCAATTCATAAAGAATACTCAAAATGTCCTTGGAGCCAGTGGCATACATTGCCACAAACAATATCCCCAAGTTCTGTCTTATCTCTACATTGGAAAAATTTGGATTAAGTTAATGATTGGTAATGGTTTTGTTATATTTTTCGTTTAGAGAGATTTCGGGGCAGTTATGAAAAACATATTGAACTCACAGAGCGCGACGCCCAGGAAAATCCAAGGAGTGGTTGTACCAGGAATATTTGACAAACACTGAATAATTCTCTGTTGTCAAATGCACGCCAGCAGGGGGGAGGCAAAGTCTTCAAGGTCTAAAACACAATATGGATAATACGTGTTTATCACCTCGTTTGAGATACATACATAACCCGACTTGTCGGGTTATGGTCTACTTTCACAAACAACTATGGAGTGAGATTCAACACAAAGAGTGTCGCCTTTAATCACTTGCTGCTGCACAGGTTCCATTATATCCGTTGCTTGGGAAGCCGTTGTGTCAATGGCCAGGTACCAATTGTGTCCCTTGATTTTCGGAAGTTGCATTGGCAATGATTCCTCTGACATATTGAACAGAATATGCAGATCTTCCTCTTCGGGTTCGACCCGGCTTAAAGTCACAGCAAGAACACAGGAACTTGTCTTTTCCCATTGTGGTTCGTTTAATCGTGTTCCATGCCAGCTTATGTCGGGCATATCGGTCAAAGCAGAGGGTGAGCCGGACAAAAACTGACGTTGCATAAGGCAGGGGTGTCGTCTGCGAAATCGGATAAGGCCCCTTGTGAAGAGGAACATCTCTCTGTTTTTCTCAAGCAGAGTCCAGTCAAACCAGCTTAATTCATTGTTTTGACAGTAGCAGTTATTGTTCCCTTTCTGGCTTCGTAAGACCTCATCTCCCGCAAGGATCATGGGGACACCCTGGCTGAGCATAAGTACGGCCATGAAATTTTTAACCTGTTTCCTTCTGAGTGTGTTTACTGACGGATCGTTAGTTGTACCTTCAGCGCCATAATTTCGGCTGTGGTTCTGGTTGTCGCCATCACGGTTTCCTTCGCCGTTGGCCAGGTTATGCTTTTCATTGTAACTGACCAAGTCATTAAGTGTGAATCCATCGTGACAGCTAAAAAAATTGATGGAGTTAATGGGCAGTCTACCGGAACTCTGATAGAGATCACTGGAGCCTGTCAGTCTGGTGGCAAACTCCGGAACCAGTTCTGGGTCTCCTTTTATGAATTGTCTAATAATATCACGATAGTGTCCATTCCATTCAGCCCAGCGATATCCGGGAAACCCTCCAACCTGATACAGCCCTCCTGCGTCCCAGGCTTCTGCGATGAGTCTTGTGTGTGATAGAATATCAGAGAATTCTATATTCCAGATCACCGGAGCATGGTATATGGGGGCGCCATCTTCGCCACGGGAAAGAATTGATGCAAGGTCGAATCTGAACCCATCAACATGGAATTCACGCACCCAATACTCAAGTGCCTGAACGATAAACCGGGCCACAAGAGGGTGATTGCAGTTTACAGTATTCCCACAACCACTATAGTTTTTATATTGAGATTTGTCGTGGTCTTCGAGATGGTAAAAACCACGGTTCAACAGTCCTTTGAAATTGATTGTCGGCCCGTCAACGCCGCCTTCCGCAGTGTGGTTGAATGCGACATCAAGGATAACGCTGATACCAGCACGGTGAAGTGCTTTTACCATATCACGAAACTCATTGCGTGCGTCCGGAGAGCAGGGATCAACACAATAGCCCGGGTGGGGGCTATAAAAAGAGTGGGTGGCGTAACCCCAGTAATTTTGAAGCTCAAGATCTCTTGCGTTGTCAGGCAGATCTTGTGCGTCAAATGCCATGACGGGGAGGAGTTCAACGGCACTTATTCCAAGGTCTTGTAAGTAGGGGATCTTCTCAATTATACCTGCAAATTTTCCAGGGTTTGCAACCTTTGCAGAAGAATGGCTCGTGAAACCACCAACGTGGAGTTCGTAAATGACTTCTTTTTCTCTCGGATGGTGGAGTGGAGTGTCTCCCTGCCAGTCATAGCTGTCTTTGGGCAGCACCATGGCCCGTATGGATCCTTGATCCTGAAGAGGAACCGTCTTTTTGTCACGGTTATATTTTCTTTTCCAGAGTGAATCACTCACTGTTTTCGCCCAGGGGTCAAGCAACTCAATTTGAGGGTTGAAACGATGACCAGAACCACTATTTTCGGGGCCATCAGCTTTCCAGGTGTAAAAAATATTCTCCCTGCCGGTCATTCCTTCTAAAAATACATGCCAGAAGAAAAAGGTTCGATGTTTTGTCGGATCGAGCTCAATAACTTGAAAAGGTTTTTTGGTGTCATGGCCTTTATAGAGAAGGAGGCTTACTGAACGGGCATGTCGGGAAAAAATACAGAAGTTTGTCCCATCGGTTTTTACGGTGGCTCCAGGGGGATAACGATGTCCTTTTGAAACGGGATACGGATTCATAAGAGTGTGTTTACAGCGGTAGAAGTTTTCATGTGCTCATTGGAGCCTTGGGAGTTAGAAGAGTATCAGTTCCATCTTGTGGTTGATGTCTGGATGATCCGGCGATGGTCCTTCGGCCTTAATAAGGCAGTTTCCCTGCAAACCATAGGTGTCCATATAACAACGCCCTCTGTGAGTCCAGTCTTTTGCTCTTTTCTTCTCTAGAATGGGGAATACACCATAGGAAAACATAAGGTCACGGCATGTTTTAAGGGATGCGGACACTGCCATTATCCAAACAGGAAGTCGAAAGCGGGTGAGACTTCTGGCAATATGGCCACTGTAAGTAGGAGCAAGAACAGCGGCGGGAGAGTCAACTTTAGCAAGAATATTTTCAATACTGATTGCAATTAAATCATTGGAATTTGGCGTGTAGCCGTTTTCCTGTGGTTTTACAACTGATTGAGAATGATGGCGTAACAATCTGTGTGGTTCTGTTGCTGCTGCGATTTTCGCCAGCATCTGAACTGCTTCCAGGGGGTAGTCCCCCATGGCGGATTCCTCGGAGAGCATGACACAGTCAGTTCCGTCGAGGATGGCATTGGCAACGTCTGTTGATTCTGCTCGAGTGGGACGACGGTTCCCGGTCATGGATTCGAGCATCTGGGTGGCGGTTATAACGGGTTTTCCAAATAGATTGGCACGGGCTGTGATTGTTTTCTGAGCCACGGCAATTTCTTCAATGGGTATTTCCACACCAAGATCACCACGGGCAACCATCACTCCATCCGTGACTTCAAGGATGGCATCAAGATTTTGCCAGACACTTGCCCTCTCAATCTTGGCGATAATAAAAGGATTATGTCCCATTTCCCTGGCTGCCTCACGGACATCCAGAACATCCTGAGCATTATTGACAAAAGACTGTCCAACAGCATCAACGCCATTTTCCAGCGCAAATTCCATGCAAACCCGGTCATGGTCAGTAAAAGCACTTGTCCCCAAATTGATTCCAGGAATGTTCAGACCTTTTCTGGGAAAGAGTTTTCCGCCCATTATTACGGTGCAATGAATATCCTCCTCTTCTATTTTTCTTACCCGTAATTCAATAAGCCCATCGTTAAGAAACAGGGTGTCACCTTTTTTGACCACTCGTGGGAGTTCCTTCATGGTCATGGAGACACGCTTTACATTCCCTACTAATTCTTTGGAGCTTAAGATGAAATCAGCACCTTTTATAAGGGTTATAAACTCCCCTTCAAGTTCACGAATTCTCATTTTGGGGCCGGGTAGATCGGCCAGGATAGCAACACGTTTTCCAGTTGTCTTTGCAGCAGCTCTGATCCTCTGGATTACCTTTTTGTGACTGGCAAAATCACCATGGGAAAAATTGAGCCTGGCCACGTTCATCCCGGCGTTAATCATTTTCTCTATCATTTCAGCAGAGTCAGAGGCCGGGCCAATGGTGCAGACCAGTTTTGTTTTGTTTTTCGGAAGATTTTCCATGGTGTTTTTTGGGGGCGCGTTGTTATTGGTTGTGTTTTGGATTGAAGAGAACACCATCTTCGGGAAGCTTCTGCCATTTCAATGTTACAGGAGATGGCTTTATATTCCAGATCTTTCTGGAATAATCGATGATGGAACGATCAGAAGAAAACTTTCCCATACGAGCTGCATTGAGAATGGACATTCGTGTCCAGTTTTCCTTGTCGAGAAACGCATTGGCCACGCGATCCTGACAGTCAACGTAGGATCTGTAATCGGCAAACAGTGTATACTGATCCTCGTAAAGGAGGGAATCAATAATGGGCCGAAAAAGTTCCTGATCTCCATGTGAAAAGTGCCCGGATGCTAAAAGATCAAGAGCAGCTTTCAGTTCATCGTCGTTCTGGTAATAGTCAACCGGGTTATAGCCTGAGGATTTGAGACTCATCACTTCATCAACATTCAGGCCAAAGAGGAAGAAGTTTTCAGCACCGACTTCTTCTCGTATTTCGACATTAGCACCATCCAGGGTACCGATGGTCAATGCCCCGTTCATTGAAAACTTCATGTTACCGGTGCCCGAAGCCTCTTTCCCGGCCTGTGAGATCTGTTCGGACAGATCGGTCATGGGATAGACTCCATGGGCTATTTTAACATTGAAATTTGGAATGAAAAATACCTTGAGACGGTCACGGACATCAGGATCATTATTCAGCACACGGGCAACCGAGGTTATCAGCTTAATCATTCGCTTTGCCATAAAGTACCCGGGTGCTGCCTTGCCACCAAAAACGAAGAGCCGAGGGCTTAGCTCAATGTCAGGATTAGCCTTTATTCTATTATACAGGGTTATGATATGCAGAACCTTGAGATGCTGGCGTTTGTACTCATGTATTCGTTTAACCAGGACATCGAAGATAGCACGGGGGTCTACAATCATACCAGAGTGGTCTTTAATTTTTTGTGCTGCATCCTGTTTGTTTCTTCCTTTAACAGTTCGCCAGGCGTCCTGAAAGGACGCATCCTCTGCCATACTTTCCAGTTTTCTGAGCTCGGTCAGGTCTGTAATCCATTTTTCGCCAATGGCATCGGTGATGAGTGATGTTAATCCAGGATTGCTCACTGCTATCCAGCGGCGGGGAGTCACGCCATTGGTTACATTACGGATTTTACCTGGATACAGTTCATTAAAGTCTGCCAGGGTATGCCTGCGCAACAGGTCGGTATGCATGGCGGCCACCCCGTTAATCACCTTTGAGCCAACACAGGCCAGGTTGGCCATCCGTATATAACGCGGGCCGGATTCATCAATAATTGACATGCGGCTCACTTTTTCAAGATCTCCAGGATGTTTAATTCGTACCTCATCGAGAAAACGTCTATTTATTTCATAAATAATTTCCATATGCCTGGGAAGCAGATTGGAAAAAAGGTCTATCTGCCATTTTTCCATGGCTTCAGGCAGCAGGGTGTGATTGGTATAACAGAGGGTTTTGCGGGTTATTTCCCAGGCCTCATCCCATCCATAGAAATGAACGTCCATCAGGAGCCGCATTAATTCTGGTATGGCCACAGAGGGATGAGTGTCATTGAGTTGTCCCTGAAATAATTCGTGGAAGCAGTCGAGATCGTCATTGAAAAAGAGGTGGATGCGAATCATATCCTGCAAGGAACAGGAGACGAAGAAATATTGCTGTTCCAACCGTAATTGCTTTCCCTTGAACTGCTCATCATTGGGATAAAGCACCTTGGTGATTGTTTCCGCTTTGATTTTATCCTCAACTGCTCCAAAATAATCTCCCGTATTAAAATCCTCAAAATCAAAGGATGTGTGAGCCTCAGCACTCCACAATCTGAGAAGGTTGACAGTATTAACTTTGTATCCGGGGATTGGTGTATCATAGGGAATACCAGTTATAACTCGTGATGGAATCCAGCGGGAACGTTGAAGGCCGGTTTCGCTTTGGTATATTTCTGTTCTCCCTCCAAAAGCTACATCGCACGCACTATCGGGTTTTTTGATCTCCCAGGGGTTCCCGGGATGCAGCCAGCGATCACTGTGTTCTTTTTGCCAGCCGTCAACAATCTCCTGGTCGAACATACCATATTCATAACGAATTCCATATCCTATGGCGGGGATTTGTAATGAGGCCAGAGAATCAAGATAACAGGCAGCAAGCCTGCCAAGACCGCCATTTCCCAGTCCTGGCTCTTCTTCGTGATCAATAAGTTCCTGAAGATCAAGTCCGCTTTCTTCAGCGGCCTGGTAAAAGTCATCATAGAGACCAAGGTTTACAAGATTGTTGTGGAGATGAGGGCCCATCAGAAATTCAGCAGAAAGATAGCAGACAATTTTAGTGTCTTTATCAAGCAGGGATTCCACCGAATTGACAAAAAGATGCTGCATACGATCTCGGAGAGTATAAGAAATAGCAAGATAGTAATCGTTTTTACTGGCTGTTCGAATGCTGACACCCTGCTTGTAGAAAAGGTTGTAGGCAAAGGCACGTTTGAGTGTAGAAATACCATTGTTTTTATGAGGGACTGACTTGCCGGGGCTCATGGTGGCTCCTTGAGAGCTGCGGCTCTCTGTTTTGTTCTACTTTATAGGGTGATATCTTTGTGAAACGTATTTGTTAATTATTCAGACAGTGGAGCCAGGGAGATCGCGTGTTGTGCAAGGTCTGTAATCTTTTCCCAGTCCCCCTTTTCCATGGCACTTTGAGGGGCTAGCCATGAACCTCCTACGCAGGAAACATTCTTTAGCCTCAAATATTCCAGGGAGTTTTTCGGCGAGATGCCACCTGTGGGACAAAAGTTTACTTGAGGAAAGGGGCCGCCAATAGCCTGGATCATTTTAACCCCACCGGCAGCTTCCGCTGGGAAAAACTTAAATTCGCGTAACCCATATTCAATGCCAAACATTAATTCTGAAGCTGTTGAAATCCCGGGTATTAATGCTATGGGGCTGGTGCTGGCGGCTTTGAGCAGGTTTGGAGTAAGGCCCGGGCTGATGGCAAAGACTCCCCCGGCTGCGGCAACATCATGTAAATCGTTTTCGCTGGAAACTGTGCCGGCACCGACAATGGTATCTGGAACTTCCTCCGCTATCTTTCTGATCGCCTCTATAGCCACGGTGGTGCGAAGAGTGATTTCCATTACTTTAATTCCACCTGAAAGGAGAGCCTTTGCCAGGGGAACAGCGTGATCCGGATTGTGAATCACAATTACCGGTATAACCGGCCCGGTGTTAAGAATGTCAAGAGCCGAAAGTTTCAAGTTTCTTTCAGTAACCATGATGTTGGTCTCGTTTGTTATATTGGTGAAGATGAGAGAGTGAACGAATTATTACAAATGATTCTCGTCGTCATCTATGAAAAGAGAGCTGGCACCTTTTTCAGCGCCTTCTAAGTTGTTCCGCAAGGGGGAAAATATTTTTCTGCCAAGTCCCTGGCGGCTGGACTTGAGATTGTATGAAAAAGGAGTTCGACCATTGAGTTCGGCTTCCTCTACCTGAAGTTCCAGGATACTGCGATGTGCATCCATGAGGATGGTATCTCCGTCCTGAACTTTGTTAAGAAGCCCACCGGCCATTGCTTCAGGGGTGCAGTGAATGGCAAAGGGAACCTTGCCGGATGCACCAGACAGCCGGCCATCTGTGACGAGTCCGACTGTATGGCCACGATCCATGGTGATGGAAAGAAGGGTAATGAGTTTGTGGAGCTCAGGCATACCGATGGCACGGGGCCCCTGGAATCGAACTACCGCGATCATATCCCGGTTGAGTTTTCCAGCATCGAAGGCATCTTCAAGTTCCTGCTGTGAGTTGAAGACCATTGCAGGCGCCTTAACGAAGGTCTTGTCTCCATTGGCAAGGGCGGAAATTTTCATAATAGCCCGGCCAAGATTGCCGGACAGAACCTTGATGCCACCAACGGTCTCAAATGGTTTGCTCACAGTTGAAATGATAGTGGAGTCATGGGATTTATCAGGGCTTTCATGCCAGTGAACAGAAGTGTTTTCAAGAACAGGTTCTTGAGTGTATCGTTTGAAACCCTTTCCTATAACAGTCTGTACATCTTCGTGAAGAAGGCCACCTTGAAGTAATTCTTTAATCAGGATGGCCATGCCTCCTGCTTTCTGGAAAGAGTTAATGTCTCCCCGGCCATTTGGGTATATGCGAACGAGCAGTGGGGTGTTATCGGAGATTTCCTGGAAATCATCCCAGTCAATGCAGATTCCTGCTGCGCGGGCAATGGCTGTCAGATGCATGGTCTCGTTGGTAGATCCACCGGTGGCCATGAGACCAACCATTGCATTGACTACAGACTTTTCACTTATAACATGTGCAATGGGTGTGTGTTTGTTCCCTCCAGGATGGGAGAGTGTAGTGATTTGTTCAGCAGCAGACTTTGTTAGAGCATCCCGTAATTTTGTGCCGGAATTGACGAAGGAGCTTCCTGGCAAATGCATGCCAAGCATTTCTGCCATGAGTTGATTTGAGTTGGCCGTCCCATAAAATGTACAGGTTCCAGGGCTGTGGTAGGCTTTTACTTCTGAGGCCAACAGCTCATCGTAACCTGTTTCACCCCTGGCAAAAGCCTCGCGGACTTTGTTCTTCTCGGCATTGACAATTCCCGAAGTCATGGGGCCGGCAGGAATAAGCATCATGGGAAGATGTCCAAACTGGAGAGCGCCCATGAGAAGTCCAGGGAGGATTTTGTCACACACGCCAAGCAGAAGAGCACCATCAAATACATTATGAGATAAGCCGATAACCGTGGACATGGCAATCACATCACGACTCATAAGACTCATATCCATACCGGCCTGACCCTGAGTGACTCCATCGCACATGGCGGGAACGCCCCCGGCAAATTGAGCTGTTCCACCGGATTTTTCGACGGCAGCCTTTATAATCTCAGGATATTGGCCATAGGGTTGATGTGCAGAAACCAAATCATTATACGAAGAGATTATGGCAATGTTTGGTCTGCTGTCATCGAGCATTGAAGTTCGACAGGTACTGCTGCATCCTGCAAGAGTATGTGCTAAATTTGAGCAGGGGAGTTTTTTGCGAAAGACCACATTTTCATGTGCTTGATCGGATTTTTGCAGGTACTTTTGCCGGTGTGATTTACTTCTTTCAATGATACGGTTTGTGACTCTCTGGATACTTTTATGCACAGTATTTCTCCTTTAATCAGCCCAATAGATGCTGAAATGTGTTGCTCCCTGTTTTTGGGCAGCATTTTTCAGGACATACCGAATTGGCATTTCATCCATGGGACCGTCTTCCATGGCCAGTTCGAAGATATCCCGTTTTCTGTGTCCGGTGATGTGGAGAATTATTTGTTTTGCTTGAAGAATAGCCGGCAGGGTAAGACTCATTCGTTCATGTGGTGCAGTTGGCGGAGCAATGGCTACGCAGAGTTTTTCTGAATTCATATCTGTTGCCCGCGGAAGGTCGGTGGCTCCAGGAAAAAGTGACGCTGTGTGTCCGTCATTTCCCATACCAAGAAGTACCACGTCGAAGGGAAACGGGATTCTTTCAAGGTGTCTGTTGCATTCCTCCTCTCCTTCGCTTGCAGTGGCTGCTATATTTTTCATGCCGATGAAAGAGGCTTTTTGAGCTTTGTTCTGAAGGAGTTGCGTTCGTACCAGGTGCTCATTCGAGTCGGGGTTTTCCTGGTTGACCCATCGTTCGTCAACCAGGCAAATGGCTACTTTTTCCCAAGGGAATTCTGTGTCGGCAAGACAATTAAAAAGATCAATGGGTGTTGATCCTCCGGAAACTGCCAGACTTGCTTTGCCATTACGGATGATCCCTTCATTGAGACAGCTTGTGATTTTTCCGGACAACTCCTCAATGAGCGTGTTCTTGTCGGGGAATGAGTGAAATTGGAATTGAGGAGTGTTCATCGTGAGTCTCCTGCAAGATCAATGATAGCCTTTCCATAGGCGCTTTTCAAAGAGAGAAGATACTCTGCATCGATGGAACCTTTCCAGGTTTTCACTTTAAAAAAACGCTTGGGGATAGTGATTGCTTCCGGTGTGAATCCGGTGGCAATTCTGGTTTGCCAGCGAAGTTTTTGGATTTCTACTCCTAAAGATTCAATATTTGAGGCTATCTGGTCATAGCCAAGAGAAGTCAGGCATTCAGTCATAAGCTCATCCTTATACACTCCTCGGGCAAAGAGGCAGGATACCATGGATGTCATAAAGGCTCGACTCGCCTCGTCTTTTACAAGAAACTCGACAACTCCCTCGATATCCTGTTCCGAATTTTTCTGGTCATAGGAATATGCTCCTGTATCGAGATGTGAGTGTCTGAAACTGAGTGTTTGTGATGCAAAGAAAACTTCACCGGTGGCATAACCTGCCATCTCCTGGCCGAGTACACAAGCAAAATCAGAGCCTCCATATTCAGCCGCAGCTTTGAGACTTCCCTGGCCAAGGAGCCTGTAAAATTCATTGCTTCCATTTCCCAGCATTTCAATAGCCTGCTGGTATGCCTCTGCATTACCAAAGGAGAGTTTAACCCCTGTTTCTTTTTCGGAAATTATTCCTTTGTCCGTGGCTTCTGTTGCCCAGGCCAATGCTACTCCACCAGACATTGCATCGAGTCCGGCCTTTTCCACCTCGTCGAGAATATTAAGGATGGAACGTGGTTCAGTCACTCCAAGCATGGTACCAAGTGAAAAAATCATTTCATAATCATAGGAGACCTGTTTGAACGTGTATCTGTGATTTGCATCAAACATTTCACGAACAAAGCCAATGTGAATACAGCCCACCGGACACCCGGAACAGGCGGAGTTGCGAAGCAGGGTATCGGTGGCAAAACGCTGTCCATCAAGTTGGTTAATGGCGGGGTCGCTTGTCGCCTGGAGATTACGCCAGGGAAGAGACTTAATATCATTTAATCCCTGTAAATTGACTGGAGTGCCAAGGTTATGATATTTTTTCATCATATCAGTGGCGGTCACCTGTTTGTACACTTCAGAAAAGATTTTTGGATATTCTTTGGTTTCCGGCTGGGGGAAAACAGCATCACCATGAATGATAATGCCTTTGATGTTTTTTGCACCAAGGGCGGCACCTCCCCCTATTCTGCCAAAATGACGGTAGGTATCGACATTGATGTTGGCCATGGCAGCACCATTTTCACCGGCAGGGCCAATGCGCATGATACTTCGATGTCCGGAGCCCGAGGCCATCCCGCGCAGAAGTTTTCCGGTTTCATCCACTCCCATGCCCTTCATAAAGTTGACATCCTGAATGGCAATGGATCGGGAACTGACGCTGACGGAGCAGAGTCGTTCTGATTTTCCTATGATAACCAAAGCGTCAAGATTTGCAAAAAAAAGAGAGAGGGCCGATCTCCCTCCTGCGTGGCTTTCAGTGTATTGATCGTGATAAGGGGATTTAAAACTGCAAACGGTTTTACTCATCAAAGGGAAATATCCGGTGAGAGGGCCAATTGCAAAAATGACAGGTTGTTCCGGGACGTTCCAGGGACGATCGGGCAGGCCGTATGTGTTATACAGCAGAGCCGCGAGTCCACTGCCTCCGACCACACTGTTGCGTCCATCAAGCTGAATAAATTTCCCTTTCCCGGAGGAGAGGTTGACCACAAGAACTCTAAAATGATCGCGTATCATGTCTTCTCCTCGACAATTTGACTGTCTCTTCCCATCTCTTCCATTTCCAGGCAGTTATGAGGGCAAAACTTTGTGCAGCGTCCGCAATGGATGCAGACATAAACAGAGCCCTGATAATCTTGAAAGATGGCATCAATGGGGCAGGCATTAACGCATTCACCGCATTGAATGCAGAGTTTTTTCTTTACGATGACACCACCGCCTTTTCTTTGAGAAAATGCATCAGTGGGGCAGGCTTCAGCGCAGGGAGCAGGGTTGCATGCAAGACAGTGCTTTGCCTTAAATCCAGTGGTAAGGCCGCCGGATGATTGTATCCGAATACCGGCGGTATCCCAGGAGATTTTTTTATGAACCAGTCTTGCACAGGCAAGCGAACAGGAGTGACAACCGATGCAGCGTTCAATCCTTGGCGTGGTGAGTTTTTTCATGTGCCTTCTTTGTGGGAGTTTTTAAGAAAAAAAAAGGGTTCCGGTGAATATTTTACAAAGCCGTCGAATAAAAGACAAATAAAACTAACAAGAGGGCAGGATTAATTTGTTGCATTTTGAATAGTACAAAAATTTAATGAACGGAATAACAAAGTGCTATCTATTAAAAGTGCCAGGAACATGCCTGTTTAATTTTCGTGCAAGCTCCCTCATATCTCTGGTTTTATCAGATTCGTCCATAATCTCACGTCCAATTATTTCTTCGAGGATGTCTTCCATGGAAATAACACCAGTTACGGCACCGTATTCATCAACCACAATAAAGAGGTGTTGATGTCGATCAAAGAATTCTATAAGAATGTGATTAAGTGGCGATGTTTCAGCAACGAAGTTAACGGGAGATTTGAGGTCCGATAATCGGGATGAATATTTTTGTTCGGCCGCCGCCCTGAATACATCACGCCGCATTATCAGGCCGGTAACATTATCTGGGTCTTCTTTGAAAACTGGAACACGGCTGTGATTGGATAGTTTTGGTTCTTGTTCTATGGCTTCTGCTACGGTTAAGGATTCGTCTAATGAAAAGGTGACTGTTCGGGGAGTCATCACATCCCGCACTATTTTTTTCCCAAGTTCAAGAATATTGAAAATTACTCGTTCCTGATCCGCTTCAATCTCTCCTGACTTCCGAGAGAGGGCTGCAATGGTTTGGAGTTCTTCTGCGGAGATTGAATCATTGTTTTCAGGTTGGGGAATGAGACGGGTAATGGCTTGACAAAGCCACACTATGGGCTTAAGAAAAAAAATCATCCATTGGAGCGGGTGTGCGATGTATGGGGCTAGTAAGACTGCATAACTTACACCAATGGTTTTGGGGAGTATCTCTGAAAAAAGCAGGATGATGAGTGTAAATACTGCTGAAAATAAAAAGAGGTTCTGTTCTCCAAAAACAATGGCTGCAGAAGCACCGGCTACTGCTGCACCGATGGTATGGGCGATGGTGTTCAGCGTCAGAATTGCAGTGATGGGTTCGTCAATTTCTTCTCTTAGCTCTTGAAGCAGGGGGGCAGATGAATGCCCCTGTTTCCTGAGCATTTCAACCTGAGAAGAGGATATCGAATAGAGGACGGCTTCGAGAATCGAGCAGAAAGCAGAAACGGCAACTGCAAGTACCACTGCAATAATGAGAGTGCTAAACACGGTTTTCTCCAGAAAAAAATAAAAGGTTCTTCAGACGAATCTGTGGGTAAATTTAACCACCGACTGTATTTTCTTTATCAACTCCCCCCTTTTAGGTAAGGGGAGTTGATAAAGAAAATACAGTCGGTGGTTAAATTTACCCACAGATTCGTCTGAAGAGGCTTATATTTATACTATTGTGATCAGTTGATAGTATTTTTACCAATATGGTATTGTCCATCTTTATAATAGACGTATACCTTGTGCTGACCAGGCTTTACAGACCCTATGGACAGGTGTTTGTCAATCTTGGCCCCATCTATTTCTACCCTGGCTTTAACTGTGTAGTTGTCTCTGTATAGTCTATGGCTCACAAGAAGGCTTTTCTCGCCATGTTTAAGCCAGTTGTCGCCTATTAAATGGACATCTGGGCCATGATCAACAACAACCCTGAAATCAACCTTATGCTTTTTTAAATGATTTTCAACAGGAATCATGCGATTATAATAAAATTCTTTTGTTATATGTTTCTTTTTAATATGATAATGACCATCTTTATAGTAAACATAAACCTTATCTTGACCAGGATTTATATTGTGTATTGTCTTGACTATGTCTTCTTTTAAACCCAGTTTTATTCGAGCCTTGACCGTGTAATTGTCATCATATAACTTATAACTGTATAAAGTGGCTTTTCTGCCTGCCTTAAGCCAGTTTTCACCAGGCAGATGAACATCAGGGCTGTTATTAATCACAACACTAAAATCTATCTTATGCTTTTTTAAATGATTCTCAATGGGAATAAAGGTGCCATAGGATTTATCCATTATCTTTTTACGGATATGATA
>CAMZKT010000009.1 GCA_947311435.1 uncultured Desulfocapsa sp. | reverse complement strand
GTTTTTTAAAGAGTTTGATTTTTTCCTTGTTTTTAAGCGACAGGGAACGATAGGAATCGTAAGGGATTATCTTGCCAACGGTAAAACTAATTTGATTTTCCTGCTGTTTGAACATCTCCCCAATGAGCATGGCTGTGGACAATGGCTTACACAGGATGGAAGCGGTGTAGAAGCAGGATGAGTTCCGACCACTTATATGTACTGGAAGTATCGGTGCCTTCGCTCTGCCTGCCATGGACAGAAAACCCTTGTGCCATTGACCGTCCACGATACCTCGCGGGCCAAGGCGAGAAACTTCACCTGCCGGAAAAACAATAACAGCTTCTTCATCTTCGAGGCTGCGTCCAATCTCTTTTAGTTGTTCCCTGCCACTGGCACCTCCCATGTTGTTTACCGGAAGCAGACAGGGGCGCAATGGTTTTACGCACATCAGCATATTATTTGCGACAATTCTGACGTTGGAACGGATGTCATGTACAAGTTTTAACAAAGCCAGGCCGTCGAGGCTCCCTATGGGATGATTGGCTATTATCACAACACGACCTGATACGGGAACATTTTCAAGGGAGCGATTGGAAACCGAATAGGAAAAATTAAAATATTCAAAAACCTGCTCTATGAAATCTATCCCCTGTAGGTGAGGATAGGTCTGAGAAAACCGGATAAATGCCTCTTCTCTCAAGACCCTTCGAAGCAAGGGTCTTATCGGAATACTCAAGAAAGGATTTTCCTTCAGAGCTGGATAATGTTTTTCTAACACTTCATCAACTGTGAACATCGATATTTACCTCTGTTATCTGGTTGTAACCATACAAAGTTAAGTGGTTTGTGAGATTTATCCCTGTTCGGCATCAGGCCAGGCCCGGCATAAACCCGCTGCGAGCATTTCAAAAGCGATTGCAGCAAGCAAGAGCCCCATGATACGTGTTGCTATGTTCAAGCCTGTGGTTCCAAGTTTGTCGCCTATCGGTGTTGACAGTTTGAGTACCACCCAGACAAATGCTGCGAGGATCAAAACATCAATACTGAGAATCAGCTTGTGCAAAATATGTGTGGTTTTGTGTGACTCAACAATAAGCAAACTAATAGCACCAGGGCCGGCCATCAAAGGAATGGCCAGTGGTACAACGGCAATATTTTCTTTGTCGGAAGTTTCATCAGATTCTGTTTTATTTTGCCGGATGGAGCTCTGCCGTGCATGGAGCATGGATATTGCCATCAATAGAATGAGCAGGCCACCGGCAGCACGAAAAGCTGAAATACTAATACCGAAAAATGACAAAATAAGATCACCTGCCCACAGTGATACCAAGAGGATAATTCCTACAGCAAGAGCACTTGTGCGGGCTATATGTTCTTTTTCGCAGCGTGTTTTTTCGGTGGTTAATGAAAGGAAAACTGGTAGTGCCCCAAGGGGATTCACTATTGCGATGATACCTACCAAAGCTTTCGCGTAAAACAGGAGATCAGATGGCAGGGTCATTGTTCAGTTTTTCCTTCGAATACTCGATTGAGGGAATAATCAGCAGAGTCCTGCTGTTTGCGTAAACATTTTGGGGTAGAAAAAAAAGGCCAGCTCGCCCTCTCCTTTTTTCACATCTTTCCAACTGCCCACAGCAAAATTCAGAGCGGCGATTCCGCAGGTTGGGACATTGGCTATCTGAAGGTTTCCAAGAAGATTTACCAGATCTGTGAAACCGGTATTGTGGCCGATCATGATCACCTGGTCGGATGATTGGTCGTCAAGGGAGTGGATACAGTCTATTAATTCCTCGGCCAAGGCATTGTATATTCCATCTTTATAGACAATCTGATTCCTGGGATAGTGAAGCTCTTTTGCTATTTTTTTAGCAGTTTTCCTGGCTCTTTTTGCCGGGCTGGAAATAATGAGATCAGGGTGAATGTGGAGGCTGGCCAGTTTTTTTCCCATTAGCGGGGCGTCCCGCTTTCCGCGTTTGTTTAAGGGGCGGTCAAAATCTGCAAGGCTCAAATCTTTCCAGCTTGATTTCGCATGGCGGCAAATCAACAGTTGTTTCATACCATTTCTCGCGTGTGTCATTGTTTACGGGTAAGAGGAGACAGGGGGAGACCTGTGAACCCTTACGGTTTTTCTCTATGGTTTATATTTGTTGCCAGTCCTGTAGTCAGTTGCACTCACAGAGTGTATTGAGAAGGTGACTATTTCTTTCGCTGTTGAACTTCTTAAAGGTGGAGTAATATTCATCTCGAACCCTTTGTTGATCGTGATGGAGTGTTGTGAGCAGGCCACCTATGGCAGTGGCGATATCCATGTCTTTTCGAACTTCAGGCTGGAGGTCATCCAGGTAGTGATGGAGCATTCCCTGTTCCACGGATAGGTCATTAAAGTGGCCGAGGTTGTTTTGCAGGCGTTTGAGTTGTTTGATCAGGCGGCTAATAGTGTCTTCTGGAAAAAGGGAAGAGAAGAATTCCAGGCTGTAGCGCAGTTTTTTACACTGAATACGGAGATCATGTAGCTTTTCGTCGGGGGTTTCAGGAGTGATTGCGGCTCCGTTTTGTATGATTTTTTTGTATTGTCGGGAGAGTGTTTTACGGGCAAGACTCATGACGGGAGGAGTGGTATCTGTATCTTGTGTGCTTTCTTCAAGATAATGCTGCCATTCTATGATGATTCCTTTGTACCTGCTGCCGTTGAGTGCTTTGACAAGTTTTTCCTGTTCCTCTTCCCTTTTCCTGGCAAGGTCTGTAAAAAAAAGATGTAAACCTTCACGTAGGGGAGCGGGAAGCCTGGATTTATACCTGTCCTCGTAGAGAAGATAGACATCAAGGTCACGAGTGGGACCAGTGATTTTGCCGAGATAAGAAAACTCTCTCTTAAAATATGATGCAACTTCGAGTGGGAGGACATTTTTCATCTGGCTGAGAGCGGAACGCGTCCTGCGCAGGGCGACTCGGAAGTCGTGGAGAAATTCCGAGTCAATATCCTCCAGTATCCCGGCCTCGTTCCGGAGCATGGTTTCAAGCAGTTGCTTGTAGATTGTTACTGCGGCCTGTCTTGCTGTACTGTTTGTGTTGAGTTGAATGGAAAACTTTGAGGTGTAATCCCCAGGAACACGGTCACTTTGCTGGAGTATTATTTCCAGGTTGCGTTGAAGCGATACCTTTTCAACAATTCCGTGTGAAGATAAAAGATTGCGTATTGATTTTGTCTGTTTTCCATAACCGGGGACACTAAACAAACGTACACTTTTCAGGCTGTGATTATTTTCATGGGCCTGCTGGCTTGTGAAGAGCAGCAGGCCCAAGGCATCGCCGTCTTTGTTCAAAGCACGAACCGGAGTACTGATGGAATCCACCGTTTCCAGGGGGAGCAGCGCTCTGATTGTGCACACAGACTCAAGAATACGACTCAGACTTCCGCGTGGGAATTCGTGGGGAAATACACGCTTATCCGGAAGAGGGCCAGAGGCCCGGGCGACCGTGTTTAATCCGTCATTTTGCGTGAGAACCCAGGTTCCGGATGAATAGTGAAGGGAATAGCCGCGCTGATAGAGCTTCCAGTCGAAGGTGTCAAAATAGGTAAACTGCTCCTTTTGTGACTGCCCGATAGCAAAAGTAAAGGGTGAGCCAGCAGTACCCGTGACTGATTCCAGCGTTATCGATTGGGGCAGGTACCAGCTATTGTTTTTCTGCTCCGTCATCTTTTTCTCCTGATCGGCTTAAGGCAGTATTTACATGAAAACATAAGGAGGGAATCACATGAGTTCAGCGTCTTCATTATTTAACTGTATAATTTTAGGAATAGCAATAGCGAACAGAAGCAAATTCGCTTGTCCATGGTGGAGCATTTTTTCATGGTCATTTGAAAATAGGAACAATCAAAGATTGTGAATTTACGCAAACAGCATTACCTTTATCCCATGATGGAAAATAAAACAGTATATAGTTTAATGGCAAGCTGTGCGGCGGGCTTGGAAGAGTTGGTCGGGCAGGAAGTTAAGTCCTTTGGAGGTAGTGATGTTGAGCATGTCAGGGGGCTGGTAACCTGGAAAGGTGATCTTGAGGCAGTCTATCGAGCGTGTCTCTGGTCGCGTTATGCTTCACGAGTTTTTCTTGTGCTGTCTGACTTTCCAGCTGCCAATGAAGATGCCTTGTATGAAGGTGCTCTGCAGATTTCCTGGAGCCTGCATATGGATGTTGATACGACCTTTGCGGTGGATTGTAGTCTGCATCAGTCAGCCATCCAACATAGTGGTTTTGCTGCGCTACGGGTGAAGGATGCTGTGGTGGATCAGTTTCGCAAAAGCTGTAAAGAGCGCCCCAGTGTGTCGGTGGTGCGCCCCGGTATCAGGATTCGTGCATCTGTCTATAAGGATCACGCAACACTTGCTCTGGATTTAAGTGGTGAGAGTCTTCACAGGCGAGGATATCGCAAGGAAGGGGGGAGTCTTGCGCCGTTAAAGGAAAGTCTGGCGGCGGGTATAGTCGCACTTGCCGGCTGGACACCGGAAGCTCCACAGGATACTGTTTTTCTTGACCCCATGTGCGGATCGGGAACCATCCTTATTGAAGCGGCCATGATGTTTGGCGATGCTGCCCCGGGGCTTTCCCGCAGTTATTTTGGTTTCACGGGCTGGAAGGGACATGATAAATCTCTCTGGGACACGCTTGTGGACGAGGCAATTGAGAGAGAGGAGGCGGGGCTGGAGCGAGAGTGGCCTCTCATGCTTGGCTATGATGCCGATCCCCGTGCTGTTGCTGTGGCAAGGAGTAATATTGAAAATGCCTGTTACGAGGACAGGATAGTCATCAAACAGGGGCAGCTTGCCCGGTTGCGCAGGCCGGCAGCTCAAGGTTTGATGGTGGTGAACCCTCCCTATGGTGAGCGTTTGTCGGAGCATGATCAGGCAGAACAGCTTCACCGGGCACTTGGCCGTATTTGCAGAGAAGAGTTGAGTGAGTGGCGGGTGGGAGTTTTTACCTCAAACCCGGATTTTGGGGATCGCATGGGGATCAAGTGGTCCAAAACTCACCGTATGTATAATGGTTCCATTAATTGCCGTCTTTTTTGTGGTACAGTGGAGCATTCAGAACAACAGGGTTTTCAGTGGCGACTCACCGAAGAAAAGGGGCCGGATGAGGGAATTGCTTTTGCCAACCGTTTGCGGAAAAATTGTAAAAAAATGCTCAAATGGGCAAGGCGCGAAGGAATACAGTGTTTTAGGGTGTATGATAAGGATCTTCCGGAATACAATGTTTCCGTGGATCTGTATGAAAAATGGATTCAGGTTCAGGAGTATGCCGCACCTGATAGTGTTGACGAAAGCGTAGCTCGGAGACGCTTCCAGCAGTGCCTCCATCAGATCCGCCATCTTTTTGGAGTGCGACGAGATCGGGTCTTTTTAAAAATTCGTCGAAAACAAAAAGGGAAGACTCAATATCAGAAGCAGGGCAGTCGTCAGAAAATGCATACTGTACGTGAAGGGGGATGTTATTTTTTGGTGAACTTCACCGATTATCTGGATACAGGGATATTCCTTGACCATCGAAATATTCGCTTGAAGATTGCCAGAGAAGCAAAGGGTAAGCGGTTTCTGAATTTGTTTGCTTACACAGGTACGGCCACGGTTCATGCAGCGGTTGGGGGGGCAGAATCTACCACCACGGTGGACTTAAGTGGTAATTATCTTAATTGGGCGCGGATGAATCTGGCTTTGAATGGTTTTGGAGGATTGGCCCATGCAACTGTTCAGGCGGATTGCATGAAGTGGCTGGCCGAGGACAGGAGCGAATATGATCTTATCTTTGTTGATCCCCCCACGTTCTCCAATACCAAAAAAGAAAGGCGCGTTTTTGACGTCCAACGGGATCACAGGTTGTTGATAGAAAAGGCTGTTGCCCGTCTGGCAGAGGGTGGTCTGCTTCTTTTTTCAACAAACTTCAGGCGGTTTCAAATGGATGCGTCCATTGAAAAGTACTATGCGGTACGCAATATCAGCAGAAGCTCCATTCCTGTTGATTTTACAAGAAATAACAGGATTCACCATTGTTGGGAGATACGGAGAAGGTAGGGCTGGGCAGAAAAGTACAATTCCCGTGAGGGCTTAGCTGTGGGAAGCAGTTGGCTTTATTTTTTTTCGTTCTTTGGAGGAAAGCGAAGAAGTTTTCCCTTCTTCTTTACCGGGTTGGGCTTGCACTTGGGACAGTTTTTACAACCTTTACTCAGCATACCGTTGATATGTCTCAGGAGAGTTGAGCGACACTCCGGGCAGAGTTGAAGGATGATCTCCTGGTAAATATCATCCAGCAATTCGTTTTCGTCCTTTCCTGCTATCTCGGAAAGAACCATGGCAATGAGTTTGTCCGGGTGTTTGAGTTCCGGGATGGTCTCATCCTTGGCGGCAACTATCTCTGTACGGCAATGATAAAACAGTTCTCCATCCGGGAGGGCAATACCACAGGAGTCACATTGTCTTTTGGAGATGCTTGGAATGTCTGTCATACAATCTCTATGAAATTTTCATGTATTGAACCGCGCTCCCGATGTAAATGCTTACGGGGTGCCGCAGCTTTGAATATGAGTACTCAGAAGCGCCATGTTTGTTCAAGTAGAAGATATACTGGAGGTCTGAGGAGATTTCCATAAAAATGTTTTTTAATTTTCTGACGCTCTTCTTTTAATGAATGATTTCCCATCAAAAAGCCGGAGAACACTCTGGCAAACGATCAACCGTTCACCATATTTTGATATCGGCCAGTTTTTATTACTGATTGCTCTTGTTTTCTGGTTTTTTAACCAATCTGTGCAGGGGATGGGCTATCATTGGCAATGGTATCAAATTCCGCAATACATCTATGTCTGGGATGAAAATAGCGTTGTGGCCGGCCCGTTATTGTTCGGTCTCGGTGTAACGCTAAAAATTTCAGCAATCAGCCTGGGGCTTGCATTTTTTATCGGTCTGATTACCGCACTTCTACGTCTTTCCAATTCCGTGCCGGGGAAAGTTCTCTCTCGGGTGTATTTGGAAGTCAGTCGAAATACTCCTCTTTTAATCCAGCTTTTTTTTCTCTATTTTGTTATGGGGCCAATCCTTGGTATAGACAGGTTTTGGGCGGCTGTCCTTGCTCTGAGTCTTTTCGAGGGAGCGTATGCTTCTGAGATTTTTCGTTCGGGGATCGTATCTGTAGAAAAGGGACAGTGGGAGGCCTCCCACAGTCTGGGGCTGAGTTATAAACACGCCTATCGTTTTATTATTCTTCCCCAGGCAATGCGCCGTATTTTGCCGCCGCTGGCAAATCAGGCCATTTCCCTGATAAAAGATTCTGCGCTTGTCAGCACCATTGCTGTGTATGATCTCACCATGGAGGCGCAGGTTTTGATCTCCGAGACATTTCTGACCTTTGAGCTTTGGTTTACGGTGGCTCTCATGTATCTTGTTATTACGGTGTTTTTGTCGTGTCTGGTGTCGTTTCTGGAGAAGAAGATGGCATCACCATACAGGACGGATTTGTCTTTTTGAGACGCATGGAATAGGATGCGGCTATACAAACTCTCTAATTAAACCTGAACTCAGGAGGAATAATGAAATTATTAAGAAAATCTTTGCTTGTTTTTTCCCTTGTAACGCTGGTGCTTGTTGCTGCTCAGCCGGTTTCCGCCGGGGATTTGCAAAAACAGCTGATAGCTGAATCAACAATAGACCAAGTAATACGCCGTGGGGTTTTACGAGTGGGAATGGATACTTTTCTCCCCTGGGCGATGAAAGATAAGAAGGGTCAACTGGTGGGGTTTGAGATTGATGTGGCAAGAAGGCTGGCCGCTGATATGGGAGTAAAGGTGGAATTTGTCCCCACTAAATGGGCCGGCATTATCCCGGCATTGCTCACTGGAAAGTTTGACGTGGTTATTGGTGGCATGGGGATTCAGACAAAACGGGCTCTCAAGGTTAATTTTTCCATTCCCTACGATTATTCCGGGATGTCGATTGTTGCTCATAAGGAAAAAGCAGCAGGTTTTACCCGTTTGGACGATTTTAACAAATCTAGGGTCGAGATAGCCTGTAAGCTGGGAACCACCGCGGTTGCCGCAGTAAAAAAATATATGCCCAAAGCCAGACTGCGCCTCTTTGATGATGAGGCTCAAGCCTACCAGGAGTTGCGTAACGGAAATGTTCATGCAGTGGTTGGGTCTGCACCACGTCCAGCCTATGAAGCTATTAAATATTCGGAAACCATGTTTTTACCGATGAAATCCACTTTTACCAAAGAACCCATAGGGTTTGCGGTACGCAAAGGGGATGTTGATACGCTCACCTTTTTTAATAATTGGATAACCATTGTCAGCCACGAAGGCTGGCTTGAAGAGCGCCACCATTACTGGTTTGGTACTAAAGAATGGTCTTATTTAGTTGAGTGATCTGAACAGTTATAGTTCGATGTTTTTGCTGATTTTGCAATTCCACCGGAATAGTTACAGTGATAGGCTGTAAGTTTTTGTTGTGGTGCATGAGTTTGTGATGTGGAGTGCGATAGATAAATGACCGGTGTGTACACTATAAAAAAGAGCAGTGTTGCACTCGATACTGTCGTGATAGTGTCCCTCGTGCTTTTCATGGGCTATGTTGTATATCGGGTAAGTGTAGGCTTGAATTACCATTGGGACTGGGGAGTTATCCCCAATTACCTGCTTCGCTGGGATGTTGATAAGGGGAGGTGGGTAAGTAATATCTTACTTGATGGTTTTCTCACCACCATCCGCCTGAGCTTATGGGCCGTCCTTTTTGCCACATTGATAGGGGTGGTTGTGGGGATTTTACGAACCCGGAAACGTCTTTTGTTTCGTTTGGTATCACGCAGTTATGTGGAGCTTATTCGTAATATCCCCCCCTTGGTTCTTGTTTTTATCTTTTATTTTTTTGTCTCTGATCAGCTTATGCTTCTGCTTGGTGTGGATGAGTTTATCCGCAGCAGAACAGGACAGGCCGGACAGTGGCTGTTTTTTGTGATTGCTCCCCCGGATCTTTTCTCTTCTTTTCTCTCAGGGGTCTTCACGGTGGCTCTTTTTCAGGGCGCGTACATTACGGAGATTGTTCGAGCGGGTATTCAGTCTGTTGACAAGGAGCAATGGGAAGCCTCTGCTGCGCTCGGTCTGACATGGTTCCAACAAATGCGTTTTATCGTGCTGCCACTTGCCGTCAGGCGCGTGTTACCTCCTCTTGCCAATGAATTTATTAATACTATAAAGTATTCATCCATAGTCTCTATTATTTCCATTCAGGAACTCACCTTTCAGGGGATGCAGGTTATGTCATCCACTCAACGTACCAATGAAGTGTGGCTAACCATATCCTTTATGTATTTTCTTCTTTGCTTTGCAGTTTCACTTTTCGCTCGTCGGTTAGAGGTATTTTCTGCGAATACAAGTTTGTAAGCCATCACGGAACAAAAGTGTAATCTTTCTCTAACATTATCCTAATATTCCCTTTGTACGATTTTACATAGCTTAACTATTCAGGCAGAGCCGTCTTCTTCAGTTACCAAACAACAACGAAGTGGGATGGATTAGTTTTTAGCGATGCCATCGAGTGTTGTAACGTGAAGGTGTATTGTCAGTTAATGTAGAAGGAGTACTTCTCGAACGGAAATACTGATCTTCTTTAAGGATATAATTATGCGATACGCTTTGTATTATTCACCAGATCCCTCATCGGAATTGTGGAAGGTTGGATGCAGTTGGCTTGGGTCTGATGCTCTTGCTCAAGAAAAAATACCGCAGGAGCATTTTGCTGGAATCATTCCTTCCAGGCTTTACGAACTTACTCGCCTTCCAAGACGATATGGCTTTCATGGAACATTAAAAGCACCGTTCAGGATTGCCAGGGGGTATGATGAAACGGACCTTCAGGCAGCTGTTGAAAAATTTTGTGAACAAAGTTCTTCTTTTGTATTGTCCCCGCTTACTCTGTGTGAAATAAAAAACTGTTTCTGTTTATGTCCGGAAAAGAACACTCAGGAATTATTGGATCTGGAAGAATATTGTGTCAGAACTTTTGACAAATTTAGAGCCCCATTGACCAAGTTGGAGCTTGCCCGTAAAAGAGCTGAAATTCTTGATGTTGGTGAAAAAGAGAACCTGGATAAATGGGGATATCCTTACGTTCTGGACAGGTTTCATTTTCATATGAGCCTTACAGGGAGAATGAATAACGGCCCTGAAAAAAGAGTCATCCGCAGTATACTTGCAAGGAATTTTTCAACTGTTCTTGGAAAACCGGTAATGTTCGATGCGATAAGTATTTTTGTGGAACCGTTCCCTGGACACCCCTTCTTTTGTGCGAACCGTTTTCCTCTGCGTAAATCCATGCAAATGCCCACGGAGATAACAGGTACCCATCTTATGGTGAGACCAACAGTTCCTGCCTGATTGGGTGTATACGTTTGAGCAGGCATATCATTTTAAATACTTTCATAATCAAAATCTAATCTATTTTAAATATATCCCTGGTTTATTGGCAATTTTCAGTGAATGCATCGCTAAGCATGGTCGGGATACTGGCATTGATAATACTGGTTTATTCGATAAAATAATTTAGCAGGAGTACGAAATGAAACGAAAACAAAAGATTCAGGTAAAACAGGTGAATGATAGCCTGCATATAAATCTTCGTGGAAAGATATCTCCCGATGTGTGCGCCCAATTGGTTCTTGTTATGGAAAGAATGTATCAGGGGTACGGGAAAATATTTGTGAATACATCTGGGATTACAAGTGTTGAGCCCAAGTCAAAAGAAGCTGTGGGAAGATTGATTCGAGCTCTTGACCTTCCGGAAAATAAAATATATTTCAGCGGAAAGTCAGCATCTGCAATTTGTCATAGCAAAAGCAAACAGCGTCAAGTGGGACTGGAAAGTGAGAATTTTGAGCCCACCGTCGATTCAATTTTTCATCATACCGATTGTCACGGGGTGTCTATTTTAGGAGATCTGGATTTTCTTTGGGATGAACAGCCGGAGAGTTCTCTGACGGCCGCGTGATTACGTGGAAAATAGCATGTTATTGGTATGTGTAGGCTGTAGTCACTCGTATAAAATAGGAGGCTTATCGTGATATATTTATATCTGGTACCTGCTTTGATATTTCTCCTTGTCCTGGCAATTTACTTTCTGCGTTCTATTAGCGGATCTCGAATTCCACCTAATGCGCAGCTTCTTGTTGATGCCTGGAATGGTGTTACCAAAGCAAAAAAGAAAATACAGCGCAAATGAAAATTGGGGCAGATTTGCAGATCAAATTTCTTCATTAATGGCTGTTCAGAGTGAGGAGCTGTTTATTTATTTTCTGAAGTGCAGGATTTAGGTATAATCTCTTTCAACTTATGGGTGACATGTTAAAATCTAATTCCTCTGTTGCTGATAATCACGTCGATAAAAGGAAAGTTTCGGTCGCTACTGATCCGGAATCGCATCCACTCTCCCTTGCTCATGGGAAGTGGTCTCCAACGATCCACAAATTTTTACATAGTTGGCTCATGCACCTGAAAAGTGTTCCTGAGACTGATTCCATGGTTGCTGTTTTTGATTTTGATAATACCTGTATTTACCGTGATGTCGGTAAAGCCGTTTTTCGATACCAACTTTCAAAGTTGCGTTTTCGTCTTTCTCCTGTGCAGTTAGAAAAACTTTTTCCGGAGAATATTGACTGTATAGGTGGCAAGTCATTTTTGCAGGTCAAAAACCGTATTGTTTCACTGTATCAAAATCTATGGCCGTATCTGCAATCGAATCATCACACTCTTGTCTTGCAGGAGGCTGCACACCTCGAGTTTGAAGCTCTGTTTTTCTGGTATTGTACTGAAATATCGAAAAATCAGGGCGCAAACCCACGCCATTCGCTTTCTTTTTTGGCAAAACTCCTTGCTGGTTACAGTACTGAGGAAGTTGAAAATATCACCTGCAAAGCCCTAATGTCGGTTCTCTATGAACCTATTGTTACAACAAAAAGAACTGTGCAGTGTTGTGAGTCTCTGGGGAAGATTGAAGTTTGCCATGCAGGAGGCTTGAGAGTGCATGATGAAATCTTTGACTTGATGAAGCAACTGAGAAGCGTTGGTGTTCGGTGCTGCATTGTTTCTGCAAGCCATGAATGGATTGTTAAGACTACGGCACTGTTTTTTGAGTTACCAGTGCAATGGGATGATATTTATGGGATTCGTCTTAAACTCTCAGAAGAAAATATCTTCACGACAGACCCTGTGGAGGAATATCCGGTGACGTACCGGGAAGGAAAGGTACAGGTTGTAAACAGCCATATTGAGGCCTTACCCATTCTGGTTGCAGGAGATGCCGTTACGGATTTTGAACTGCTAACCATCCCCATGGCCACCGCCCGCCTTATCATAAATCACAACAAATCTGGTTTGATTTCCACCTTATATAATGATCCACGGTTTCTTCTCCAAGGGTTGGACAAGGAAACAGGGTGTTTCCGTCCCCATAGAGATACCCTCGAGAGGAAACAGCAAAAGAAGGATCATAAACCTGAATCAGGGATTCCCCTGAGTAACGCTGCCTGAATAGTTACGAAAATTGGAACTATTCGCCTCGTAAGAAAAAATTACGATACCACTGAGCTGTAAATGTTTGAGGGAGTGCCTCATACCTTCCGTTTGGTGCGGTAAGCAAATCCTTCCTTATGTTGTATTCCTTGGATATACCTGCTACATTGGCCGTCATTGAGATTGGAAAATATTGAGGAAAGACAGGAAAAAACGCTTACGGTTACAATTATGTATTATTCCAAGGTGTGTCTTCACACATTTGCCTATTCATTGCCACCCCGTGTGTTGAGTTCTCGCAGGATTGAGGAACGGCTTGCTCCTCTCTATGATCGATTGAAGCTTCCCGCTGGAAGATTGGAGTTGATGAGTGGTATTCGGGAAAGACGTTTGTGGGAGGCCGGAACCAGGCCAAGCCAGGGTGCAGCACTTGCCGGCCAGGCAGTGCTTGAAAAAGGTGGTTTTGATCCCGCCTCAATAGAATGTCTGATTTTCAGTTCCGTGTCGCGAGACATGATGGAACCTGCCACTGCTTCCTTTGTTCATGACAGGCTTGGTTTATCGGAAGACTGTCTACTTTTCGATCTTTCCAATGCCTGCCTGGGCTTTCTTGATGGCATGGTGATGCTGGCTAATATGATAGAGCTTGGTCAGGTACAAAACGGCTTGGTGGTAGCTGGTGAAACAGCGGAAGAACTGGTGGAATCGACCATTCAGGCACTGCTTGACGATGAAACATTGACCAGAAAAAAAATTAAACCCGCCTTTGCGTCCCTGACCATTGGTTCTGGATCGGTGGCACTGTATATGTGCAGATTTCTACCGGAAATGAATAAACCCCGTCTCATCAAAACGGCATGGAAGGCAAACACCAGGCACTCCGATCTTTGCCAGGGGGCTCAAAGTGGAGATGAAATCACCCTTATGAATACCAACTCCGAAGAGTTGTTGATACGGGGTGTTGAGACGGCTCATTCAACCTGGAAGAAATTTTCATCCCTTGCAGGATGGAGAGCACATGATATCGACAGGTTCTTCTGTCACCAGGTGGGAACAGCCCATGCACGGCTTCTTTTTGAGACTCTGGGGCTTGAGCAGAAAAAGAATTTTGAGACCTTGCAAAGTCTCGGTAATGTTGGCTCGGTATCTGCACCAATAACTATGGCCATGGCCATGGAACAGGAGTGTTTTCGTCCCGGTGAAAAGGCCGCCATACTGGGTATCGGCAGTGGAATAAACTGTATGATGCTGGGTATTGAGTGGAAGAAGCTGTGAAATTATGGATAGAGGAATGGAATCAGTATTCACGGATGATCAGGGCAGGATGCTACTGCAACTTGCACGGCAGACAATTGCTGAGCGTTTAGGGGTGGTGTGCGAAGGTGTCGATGTGGCAGATCCGGCCTTTAATATTGAATGTGGAACCTTTGTTACACTGAAGAAAAATGAGACATTGCGCGGTTGTATTGGTAATCTCTCGGCCAGTGAAACCGTGGCGGCAGGTGTGCAACGGAATGCTATAAGTGCAGCCTTTCATGACAGCCGTTTTTCTCCACTCACTGCCACGGAGTTAAAGGATGTCAGAATCGATATCTCAATACTCAGTCAACCGCAAGCACTGGAATATGAAAATGGTGATGATCTTATTGCGAAGCTTCGTCCTGGAATCGATGGGGTAATACTCAGGCTTGATGGAGCCGGGGCTACTTTTCTTCCGCAGGTGTGGGAACAGTTACCCGACCCTGAACAGTTTCTTGGTCATTTATGTCGGAAAGCCGGGCTTGCAGAATCGGCCTGGAAAGAATCCCACCCGGATATTGAGATCTATCAGGTACAATGTTTTAGCGAGGATGATTGATGAAAGAAGTGGTGCTCACCAAGGTCTTGAGCGAAGAAGTTTCCAGGATTTATGAAGAAATGGCAAGCGACTATGATGCCGTGGCCAGCGCTTTAAATTTTAGTTGTGACGGCTGTCCTGATAACTGCTGTGATTCCTATTTTCTCCACCACACCTACACCGAGTGGGCCTATCTCTGGCAGGGGGTTCGTGAGCTTGAAGAGAGCAGGCAGCAGGAGCTGTTGAAACGTGCCAGACAGTATATCCTTGAGTGCACCAGGGTGGAAGCCCTGGGGGAGCGTCCACAGGTGATATGCCCCATATTGGATGAGGGACGTTGTTCTTTGTATGCCTATCGCCTTATGGTTTGCAGGACTCACGGGGTGCCTGCGCTTATGCGGAGGCCGGACGGGCAGACTTTGAGTTTTCCCGGTTGTTTTCGTTGTCAGGATATTGTGAAAAAGAAATATGTGCATGATTCCCAGGCACCTCATGTGGAACGAACACCACTTCTGCAACGTCTGGTGGCGGTTGAGAGAGAGCTTCTGGGAGGGAAGCCGCATCTCTATCCACGGGTAAAACTCACCATTGCCCAGATGCTGGTGAATGGCCCCCCGACTCTCCCCACTCCTCACTGTGAACGTTCAGGAGGCACGTCTCATGTATAATCCGGAAGAAGAAATCGTACAAATTGTTGACAGGGACAATCGGGAAAAAGACGCCTTACCAAGACGTGTTATGCGTCGGGAAGGGCTCATTCATCGAGCCTCCTACATCCTGGTTTTCAATGACCGAGAAGAACTCTACCTCCAAAAACGCACAGCCACCAAAGATCTTTATCCATCCTGCTGGGATGTAGCAGCCGGAGGGGTGGTACTTGCCGGGGAATCCTATGAGGAGTCTGCTGCCCGGGAGTTCACTGAAGAACTTGGGGTGGCGGCTGTTCTCTTTACTCCCCTTTTTGATCAATATTTTGAAGAAGAGAATAACCGGGTGTGGGGGCGAATTTTTTCCTGCGTTCACAATGGCCCGTTCCAGTTGCAGAAAGAGGAGGTCGCCCATGGATGTTTTATGTCCGTTGCGGATATATTTGAACTCTCGACAAAAGAGGAGTTCACTCCGGATGGAATTGATATACTGAGAAAGGTTGCAAGGCAACAAGAAATTTAACACCCGGTTGTTTATTGACGGCAGGGCATTGGAAGCATATGAATAAAAGACGTATTCAACTGCAACAAAGCAGAACGAGAGCCAAAAGACTTAAACTTGTAAGACGATACGAGCTTGTATCAGCAGTGACAAGCCATCCTGTGAGGCTCAGGACAGTTGTCACAGAAGAAATGGCGGAGAAAAATCAAGAAACCGTTGTGCTCTCTGCAAAAGACGAGTCCTTGGAGAAGAAAAAAACAAGACGTACAAAATGGACTGTCTCTCAATTTCCCGTGGAACCTGAGGAAGGGGTGGCACGGTTCCATGATTTCAAGCTCTCGCCTGGCCTTATGCACGGTATAGCGGATCTTAATTTTAAGTACTGCACGCCCATTCAGAAAAAAGCATTACCCGATGTCATTGCCGGAAAAGACCTGATTGGTAAGGCTTCCACTGGAACCGGGAAAAGTGCCGTGTTTCTCATTGGAATTATTGCACGTCTCCTTAAGGAGCGACGGATAAAACGGGAAAATGGCACCCCCAGAGCCTTGATTATTGCACCAACAAGAGAGCTTGTTATTCAGATTGCCAAAGATGCCAGGGCAATTGCTAAATATGTACCCATGCGGGTGGCCGAAGCATATGGGGGGACAGGTTACGAACGACAGTTGCAGAATTTGAAGACCCGATCAGTGGATATTCTGGTGGCCACGCCAGGACGGCTGCTTGACTTTTCACGTAAGCGGGTTGTACGTCTTCATGAGGCTTCTATCATGGTCATTGACGAAGCGGACAGGATGCTTGATATGGGATTTATTCCCGATGTTCGCTCCATCATCCATCAGATCCCCAATAGAGATAAACGGCAGACCATGATGTTTTCCGCAACAATCACCGAGGATGTTTCCCGGCTGGCATCGCAATGGTGTGTTGATCCGGTGTCGGTGGAAACCGAGATTGAACAGGTTGCCGTTAAAACTGTGAGACAGGTGGTGTATATGCTCACAAAAGATGAAAAGTATTTGGTTTTATACAACATTATAAAGAGTGATGCCTGTGAAAGGGTTATTGTTTTTACCAATATGAAAAGGGATGCCAAAAGTCTTAACGACAGGCTGCGCCGGGATGGAATAAACAGTACCCTGCTTACCGGGGATGTTCCACAACAGAAGCGAACGGCACGCCTTGAGAGTTTCCGTCATGGAAAAATTCCTGTGATGGTTGCAACCGATGTTGCCGGGCGGGGTATCCATATTGATGGTGTCAGTCATGTGGTGAATTTCACTCTTCCCTACGAGCCCGAAGATTATGTTCACCGTATCGGTCGTACTGGTCGCGCAGGTATGGATGGTATTTCCATCAGTTTTGCCGATGAGGAGAGCTCTTTCTACCTCATGGATATTGAAGAATATATAGGTGAACCTCTCCCCTGTGTTCCGCCGGAGGAAGAATTATTGAAGCCGATTGAGCGGAAGTAAGTCTTTGCCGTGCTGGAAGCATTATAAGTCGTAACTGGTGAGAGAAAAATGAAAAATCTGCATATCCAACTCTTTGTTTTGATGGTTATCCTTACCGGTTGCGTTCCAAAATCCCCGGCACCGATTCCTGTGCAACTGCCCACATACCAGGTGAACTATCTTCAGGAAATTAAACCCATTTTGGATAAACGCTGTGCGGTGTGCCATTCCTGTTATAATTCTCCCTGCCAGTTGAAGTTAAACTCCTATGAGGGGCTTGATCGGGGGGGAAGCAAAAAGCCAGTGTATAACCCCACCAGGTTGAGCACCATGGACCCCACTCGTTTGTTTATTGATGCGCACAGCACGGAAGAGTGGCGGCAAAAAGGGTTTCATTCGGTGGTTGACAACACAGCCTCTGAAGGATTGAATAATTCACTTATGCTTCAGATTTTGGCTCACAAGATGAAAAATCCCGAGTCCACAGGAGAGTACCATTCGGAAGCAAGTGACCTCACCTGTTCTGAAACAGCCATTGAACTGGACGGCTACCTGTCCAAACATCCCAATCGTGGGATGCCCTTTGGTTTTCCTCCATTGAAAAAGGGCGAGTTTGAGTTGATTGCCGGCTGGCTCGCGCAGGGAAAAAAAGGGCCGTCGCTTGCCGAACAGAAGGAATTGACAACACCAAAGGTGGCTGATGATGCGGAAATTGTAAAATGGGAGCGTTTTTTTAATAATCAGGATCCCAAGTATGTAATGACGGCTCGCTATCTCTACGAGCACCTGTTTCTCGCTCATATCAAGTTTGGAACAGATACCAGGGAGTATTATGAATTACTTCGTTCCACAACTCCTGCTGGGACTCCCGTTGAATTAATTGATACGGTACGACCCTACGATGATCCCGGCACGGAAAATTTTTATTATCGTTTCCGTAAAGTCCATTCCACCATAGTTCATAAAACCCATATGGTTTTTCCCTTTGACGATGCCATGTTGGCTCGTATCAAGGAACTGTTCATCGAACCGGACTGGTTGCAGAAACCGCACCGTGTTGGCTACGATCCAATACAAAGCGCCAACCCCTTTCAAACTTTTGAGCAAATCCCGCCGCGCTCCCGCTACCAGTTTCTTCTTGATAACTCTCATTATATTATAAAGACTTTTATTCGGGGGCCTGTTTGTCGTGGACAGATCGCTTTAAATGTTATCCAGGATCAATTCTGGGTTCTTTTTCTGGATCCGGATCATGATGTAAGTGTCCAATATCCTGGGTTTCTGAAACTGCAAAAAGACAATTTGATTATGCCCATCGAAAAAGGCAGCAAATTTCCTGTGCTGGATCTCATTGGCAACAAGTACGATAAAGCCTTATGGAGATATTATGATGCACGGCAGCAATATTATACGAGTCTGAATTATGATGGACAGGGCTATGATGCCGTCTGGAAGGGGAACAGGGCAACGGATAGCCCGATATTGACCGTCTATCGGCACTTTGACAGTGCATCGGTACATAGGGGGGTACTTGGCGATTTACCGCGAACAATGTGGGTCATAGATTATCCGCTCTTTGAGCGCATTTACTATGCTCTTGTAGCCGGGTTTGATGTGTATGGAACTCTTGGGCATCAATTGGCGGTACGCCTGTATATGGATGGATTGCGGGAAGAGGGAGAAAGCTATTTTCTCAATTTTATGCCCAGGGAACAACGAAGACCGATGATGGAGTCCTGGTATAAGGGGATAAAAGCCGAAAGTATCAGTTATTATGATGCTGGACTCCCCTGTAAAATAGAGTTCAGGACAGACAATCCCAAACGGGAATTTATTGAAGAGCTGGTGCATAATCGCATCCTTCCAGAGGCGGGTCTCAGCTTTGATAAAGTCAACTATTTACCGGAAGGGCATGAGTATCCTCCCCTCCCGGATACGTATGAAACGATGGCTGATTATCTCCAGGCCTTTCAGTCTGTTTCTCAACCCGGGACGGAATTTTTCTCCCTGGTGAATGATTTTAATGCCAATGTTGTCTATATCCGTATTCGTAAAAACGATGGTACTGATGCTGTGGTCTCAATGATTATCAATCGTTGGCATGATAACGTACGTTTTATGTTTGATGAAAAATCAAGCCTTAATCCGTCACGGGATAACGCAGATTTCCTTGAAGGATTTTATGGTTCTTATCCTAATTATTTCGTGGACATTGAGCAGGATGATTTACCGGAATTTTTCGATCTGCTGGCTAACCTGGGAGAGCTTTCTCAGGAAGAATCCTCCAGAAGATTTAATAAGTATGGCATTAATCGGGCCAATAAAGACTTCTGGGAACACTATGACTGGTTTCAGGAACGGTTCAATACAGATCAGCCCGTGCAGTCGGGTCTCCTGGATTTGAATCGCTATTATTATAAAGCTGTTACAAGCCCATTGTCCGACCATCCATGATTGGTGAATCGGTTGGGCGTGCTCCCTTTTGGGGGGCAGGATTCAGGTGTTGATTATTCTCGGACGGAACGGTTTACTTGAGCAAAGTACCTTCAGGAAGCAGGTAAAAGGGTTTCGATGTTTTACGTGAACCCCATGCGTTCCTTTATCCCCAGACAATGGAACAGTTGGCGTAGGAAAAGTCGATATCGTGAGGTTTCAAGGGTCTGCATTCCTTTGGTTACCGGCATGGCAGCCACCACTGTCATGGAATTTACCGACAGGATTTTTCTGTCTCGTTATCATGTGGATGCCCTCTCTGCAGTTGTCCCGGCAGGAGTAACCGCTTTTCTGGTTCTCTGCTTTTTGGGTGGTATCGCCGGTTACATATCTGTGTTTATTGCCCAGTATTATGGTGCCGGGCAGCAAGATAAGGTCGGATCGTCGTTGTGGCAGGGGCTCTTCTTTACAGTGTTTTCAGGTGCAGTTCTTCTTTTTATTGCTTTCTTCATAAGCAGCCCTCTTTTTCAATTGGTGGGTCATGAGCCTGCCATCCGTGTTCTTGAAGAACAGTACTTCAGGATTCTCTGCCAGGGCGGTGTTCTTCATGTTGCCATCCAGGCTTTCTCCGCCTTCTTTACCGGCAGGGGGATGACCAGGCCTGTAATGCTGGCAAATGTAGCCGGGATGCTAGTTAATGTTCCTTTGAACTATGCACTGATTAATGGCGTGTGGGGAATGCCGGAACTTGGTATACGTGGTGCCGCCATTGCCACGGTTATTGCGTGGGCTGTGATTTTGCTCTTTCTCGTCCCGGCTGTTTTTTGTAAATCGTGCAGAAGAGAATACAGTTTGTTTGCGATCATGAGGCCTGACTGGAACATTCTTTTCAGGCTGTTTCGCTTTGGAGTCCCTGGTGCCCTGCAGTTCAGTCTCGATATTTTTGCGTTTGCCTTTTTTATTCTTATTGTCGGCCGTATGGGAGCCGTTTCCCTTGCTGCTTCCAATATTGCAATTTCCATAAGTTCGCTTGCCTTTATGCCTGCTCTTGGCTTTTCTTTTGGCATCAGCAGTATGACTGGCCAGGCTCTTGGGAGAGGGAGACCGGAAGAAGCCAGGAGTGCAGTATGGAGCGGTATTCATCTTCTGTTATTGTATACCCTGCCCCTTGGTCTGCTCTTTTTCTTTGCCCCGGAAATCATAATAGCGAACTTTATAAATGGTGATGACATGGGTGGCAATTATGAAGAAATTTTACAGATGACTTCGGTGATTCTGGAACTGGTTGCATTCTATATTTTTCTCGATGTCTTTTATATGCTTTTTGCCGCTGTTTTAAAAGGGGCTGGGGATACCCGTTTTTTGTTGAATGTGATATTCTGGTCAACGCTTTTTTGTATGGTGATCCCTTTGTATGTTGGGATTAATTTTCTGGGAATGACCGTCTATATGGCCTGGATCTGTATCGTTTTCTTTATTGCTGTCCTGTGCCTGTTAATCTCTTTGCGTTATCGTGGCGGGAAATGGGAGGGGATGTTGGTTATTCGATAAAAAAAGGTTTTTTGGGGGGGGAATTGTTGATGCGTATTTGATTTATTATCGGCAAATACTGTATCATGAAAGTTAAAGTATTGAATGTTATCCTTTGCCCTTTAATCGACACATAATGGAACTATCAATGTACCGGAAGCCCAAAAAGTCATGTGAAAAAGGATTTAGCCTTATTGAGTTGAGTATTGTTCTGGTTATTGTCGGGCTGCTGATGTCGGCAGGTGTAGGCATGATGAAAAACATGCGTGAGATGAGCAGAATCAGTAAAGAGAAGAGTAATCTTGCTATGATTAAGAATTCGCTTGTTTCTTATGCTCTCAGTCGGGGTAAACTTCCCAGTAAAAATTGTGCTACTCCTCCCTGTGAATTGCCCTATGTAGAATTGAATCTCAGTTCTGTCAGCAAAGATACCAATGGATTGCCCTATGGTTATGATGTAACTGACCGCTTAACTCAAACAAATTCTGGGATTTTATGTTCCATTCTTTTTGAACTCGATAATTATTATACTTGGCTGGGAAGTCCAGCCAATGCGGGGTGCGGCGGGAGTGATCTGGTTTGTGTTACCAACACCACAGATGTGGACAATGGTAATATCGGTACCGCAGGACAGGGCTATTATCTTGCGGCGTATATTGTGAGCAGGGGAGAGGATAAAGTATTTGGAGCTAAAAACAGCAACGGAGATCGAGAGTATGAAATGTCTTCCAATCCTTATGATAGCACGGTTGGCCGTGATGATTTGGTCATTGAGTTAAGTTTTGGAGAATTGTCTGCGAATATTTGTAATGCCCAAAACACAAAAATTGAAGTAACTATATTGGGGGGTGGGAAGGTTTGGTATAGTGACAGTGATGGCTGTCTTTCTGGAGGTCTTGATACGGCAACAGCGAGTTTAGGAAAGAAGGTTTATTATAATAACGGAATGAGTAATAGCTGTGACTATCAGATAAGTTTTGTGGATCTTGCCAAATGTGATGCGGGCTTAGGTGTCAGCAATTGTGCTTCAGGAACTACTTTTGACGGTCAGGTGGATATTGTGATACCTTGAAACCTTGCCTGAAGGTTAATCGAATAGTGGGAAATAGGGGACAGACCCCGATTGATTTTTGTTACTCTAGGAACCTACGGAATAATAAGTCCCTTCAAAAAAGGAATTGCAGTGGTGGTAAGAACAAGAGCGATCATCCACTTAATGACAACTAGTTGTTTGTCTATCTTATGAAAGTCTTTTCGTAGCTCGTGAATATCGCCTTTGGTGGCAGCCTGAGATTCAAAGACTGCTTCCGCAGCTTTTCGAGCTTTTTCTTCATCGCAACCTGCAGCACGAAAAGCATCATATATGTCTGAGTTCATTGTAGCCATATGTTCAATATACAGCAGGGTAGTATAATTGGCAAGCAAGACAAGGACAAATAGGGGACAGAAGCCAATTGATTCCAGGGTGAGACCACGCTGCAAATTTAATTGGAATCGTAAAAAAGCCAACGAACAAACGTGGTCTGTCCCATATTTTTCTTCTAATCCGAAAATAATTCCGGATTAGATGTCAGCTTTCGTAGAATCAGAAATCAATGAGAAGAGAGGCGGTTACTGTAGGAGTTGTGCTGGCATCCGGCCATGTACCATTGGTTGCGTCCGCGTTGTCTTGGTATTGCCTGAAGGATCCAGCTCTGGAATCCATCTGACCATCAATGATTTTATCCAGGGCAATAGCTAAGTCAGTGGGGACATACTGTAAATACAAGCGATTAGCATAACGAAGATCTGTGTGGCTGTATACTTTCCAGAGGCTCAAGGTGATGAGTTGGCTGCCACTATAAGCACCTTTAAACGTATATTGACCGCTCTTGGCTGTATTGCTGACGGGTACTTCAAGACCAACCTTTTTCAATGTTTCATCAATTCCACCGGTAGCTCCAAAATTAGCGCCTGAAATGTCGTCAAACACCCCGTTTACGATGGCTGCTGTCCCCCCGTTTATTGTGGAATCACCAAGGACATATCCGGTTCTGTCATAATATGATGCAACACTTAACTGCCAGTTTTTGAGAAAGCTGTTGTAAAAATTCTTTTGCTTGGCACTATTGATTAGGTCTTTTCCTTTTAGAACCGAACCAAGTATAAGGCCGATGATAACTAAAACAATAGCTAACTCGATAAGGGTAAATCCCTTGTCGTTCCTGAGAATAGTCTGTTTGTTTTTTTTATGGTTCCGAGATGTGTTCATTTTTTCTCCATGGATTGGTTAATTAAAAATAGCATAATTAATGTTATGGGCTGAAGATTTTTTAATCAAATTATTTTTCTTTTATGAACTTGATTTTATCTAGGGGATAGGGGACCTGTGACTACAGAATATCGGGGAAGAATCATTTTTATATCGAAGATTTAGCAGAAAAGAGCCGGGCGGTTCATTGCTGTTTGGCTAGTGGCATTTTTTTTCGCTTCCTGCCTTCTTGTGCGATGTTAAGGTTATATCGTAGATCCTCATCATCGGGTGCCAGTGAAATAGCCTGTTTCAGGTACTCTTCTGCTTCTTCATACTGCCTGGACTGGATAAGGATAGCGGCAAGATTATTTGCAAGACCGGGATTCGGGCCAAATAACCAGGCCTTTTTATAGAGAGTAAGAGCTTGTGCTAAATTATTCTCCTCCCGCATTTTCTCAGCCTGATATACTATTCGTTTTCTCTGTCTGTTTCTGTTTTGCTCTTTTTCCATTTCATCAGTGGAGCTTGCTATAAACTGTTCAAGGCTCACTGTTTGGAGCTGAACTTCTTGTCTGATTGTTAGAGGTGCTACAGAAAGGATACTCCCCTCCATTATGTTGTGCTGCGTTGTGCTTACTGGTTTCTGAGGTGATGTTGTCTCATCAGGAAGAATAGGGTCTACTTCCACAATATTTACAGGTTCCGGTAAAAGAGTCTCTTCGGCTTCGGCTGAAATCTGCTTGGTCTGTGGTATGGAAACAGGTTTAGCCTTGGGCAGGAGTTGATCCTCCTTGACTGCTACAGAACTTTTTGTTGCCATGGGCGACGAAGGTGTGAAGTAGTCTCTGCCAAACCAGAGAAACCCCAGACAGGAAAGAGTTAGCAGCAACAATAAACCACAGAGCAGGATTGATTTAAGGTATGGCCGGGGACTTTTTTCTGCCTGCCTGCCACTGGAAGCGGAAAATGGCTGTGAGACTTCAGAACCATTTTGTTCTTCAAGTTTTTGCAGTGCTTTAAATAACTCACTCATAAATATTCTTCCCTGTTGATGAAAGAAATCACCTTTTTCCCAGCACCTTGATTTGCAATGCAATAACAAGTTCCACATGTTTTTTTTCTGTGGCCTCATAACTAAACAGCCGCCCCAAGCCTGGCAGGTCAGAGAGGAAAGGAAGCCCGTTTTCATCCACATCATCAAAATCCATGATCAAACCGCCGAGGAGGACAACATCCCCTGATTTGACACGAGCAACGGTTGATATCTCACGCAGGTTCACCCTGGGCAGGGTGACTTGATAGGGAGAGAGTATGCTTCCAAATTCCACGGTTTCAAGCTCGACAAGATCACTTTTAATGGGAACAATATGCAGTGAAACCCAGCCATCACTCTCAATCACCGGTGTTACCCCTAAAAGTACGCCATCAAACACGGATCCAATTTCAGTTGTGATTTCCTCAGTACGATCATTCCCCGTTCCTTGCGTTGTTTTCTCAAAGTTACGCAGGTAGGAAACGGACTGGCCGACACTTATCAGGGCAGACTGACCATTCATTGCTTTAAGTCGTGGATTTGATAAAATCTTGAGTGTGCCAAATTCCTCTAAAGCATGAAAAATACCGTTAATGTCAGAATATTTTGAGTTAATGGTCATGGAGTAAAAAGAGTTTGCCTGACCAACTCCGGGAACAATATTTACTAATGTTTCTTCGGCAGTACGCAGTGGTAATGTTTCTTCGGCAGTAGGCAGTGGTAAGTTACTTATGACGGCTCCCACGGTTTTCCAGTCGATACCAAGCTCATGTTTTTTGGAAAGACCAACCTCAATAATTTTTGCTTCTATGAGCACTTGACGTTGATATTTCTCTCGCAGGTCTGCTATGTAATCTTCTGTCAGTTTGACAGTGGCAGGTCGTGAGTGGATAAGGAGACTTCCTGTTTGACGGTTTAAGACATAGGAACCTTCCCCGCCCAGCAATTGTTCCATGGATGCCTCAATATTGCTGTAAATGTCGGTGGCCGTAGCAGAGGTTTCTCCTTTAAGAGTAAAGCTCCCCTGCAGGGGGGAGGCATTTGCTTCATCACCGCCACCGCCGTTGGCAGAACCTAAAACGTCCCCGCCCACTTCAAAGGAGGATTGGCGAACGGAACTGAGAAAGTCGAGGTCGATGATTTTTCTGACATAGGGTTCAATAAACAATACACCGCTATCTTCGTGCCAGGCAATATTGAGCATTCTACAGACAGCATCAAGCACGGCACGAACAGACATATCCTGATATTCTGCTGTGAGCCGGGTGTTACCGCCAAGCACTGAAGTTGTGGCCGATGAAATGGTAAGATTCAAGGCTGCTGCATGAGCCAGTGCCTGTAAAACCTGACCATAGCTTTCATCCACTACACTGATACTGATCGTTTCATTATCGAGAGGGCTTAAAGATTTGAATCGTGGTGCCGGGAGTTCCGGTGGCCGGTCAGATTCGTTATGGAACACATCATTAACAGAATCTTTCCATGCCAAGTCTCTGTCCATCTGCCGGGGGGGGGCTACAGGTGGTGGCTCGGCCTGGCGGGAGTCCATTGTTTTCGCGCTGCATCCTCCAAATACCAATACTGCTATACATAAGGTACTCTGCAAGAAGCAGGTAGGTATCTTTCCAGATAGTATATTCATTCTATGACCTTTCCTTCCATATCGATATTTTTTCTTTCACCTGGCTGAAGAGAGCAAAAAGAGTCGGCAATTTTGTACCACACCCTGTTCTCTTCAATACGTTGAACCTGGAAACCGTTGACACTGGCACCTTCAGCAAGCATAACTCCATTGGTGAGACAAAACCTGTTTTTCCCTTTAATAACGATGAGCCCAAGGGACAGTTCCATGGTTTCCAGATTCCTGTCTTCCTGTTTGGCCACCACTTCTGAGCCGAAAATATTGTTGTGGGCTTCCTGCCTAACATGGAAAGAGCGTTGTTCCATAGCCGGAGTGGTTTGAGGTTCTGCCATGACTGTATGCTCACTGGATTGAAAGTGAAATTCAGGAAGGTGCAGAGGAGGATTTCGAAATTGGGATTCACTGTGTATCGCCCCGAGCCATATGGCGGCACCACTTGTCAGGATAAGGGCGAGTGGAATTGCAGAATAAGTGAATCTTTTGCCGATGTCATTTATGGAGCTGGACATAAAAAATATCCTCGCATATGAAATATTCTGTCACTGAAATTCGGGAAGCCAGTGGTTTTTGCGGGAGTTTTTGTTTGTCGGGGGGATGTTTTCCCACCGCTTTGAATGCGTGCTGAAAAGGATTCCAGCACAAAAATTTTCTGTTGACGAGAAAGTTCGTCAATTCTTTGTAAAAGCTCCGCAAAGGACACCGATGTCCAGTTGAATTCAACCTCCTCCCAGTTGAGGCTCGAAGGGAGAGTCGTGAGTGCAGTATTGGACTCCAGCAATGAATGATAGGCAGCAAGAGTTTTCAGGGTCTGTTTAAGTTGAACACGTTGAGAGGGGAGTCGCTCAAGTTCATGCCTGATGGAGCGTTCTTCCACCCTGCTGGCCAGGTATAAATAGAGGGAGAAAGCAAAAAGGACAATAATCATCAGTTGGAAGAGGAGCGTTAATTTATTTATACGGGGAGTTAAAAAAATCATTTTTTTTCTCCGTTAAGCAGCAATTCGCAGTCCAGATGGCCTTGTGAATTGTTTTCATCGTATCCCCAGCTAATTGAACGGAGGGCAAAGAGTGAAGAGAAGCCTTTGACTGCTTTTTCAAATCTGGCCTTTACCCGGCTGTAATCCCCTTCACTTATGCAACTGAATTGAACACTGAGTTGCTGCTCAAGAAGTGATTCCGCCTTTGCTTTGCTGGTCGTCTGACCGGAGAGCTCTGGCTCCATGGCGGGGAATTGACCAGGAGCCGGGACTACAGCCAAATTTTCCTGTTCTTTGCTGCCACTCTTTCGTGTTATTTCCATGCCCAGCAGTAGTACATTATCAGGTAAAACAGAAGCTATTCGCTGCAGGAATTGGGAGACAGATGCTTGTTGTGCAGCACCTTCTTCAATGTGTATATAGGAATTTATTCTCGAGACAGTGTCGGGGGAGGGAAGTTTTTGTCTTAACCTGTCAATATCCTGCGATACATTCATACGTTCTTTTTGAAGCTGAGCACGAAGAGGGATAATTTTTTGCAGGTTCATGTAATACAATCCCGAAAGAAGAACAGTACCAAAGGAGGCAGCAAAAACCAGGGAGCGACTGAGTTGCTTTAAGCGGAGTGCCAGAACATATTCGTCCGGAAGGTACGAGTAGTTGCCATGGGTAAAAAGAGTGCCGAAGAGAGCGGGGTAGTGGAGAACATCCTGGCCATTCGCTTTGAGACAGTGACTCCAGTCGGGTGTCCAGTTTTCTTCCCCCAGATCTTCACAGTTTACTTTTCCTCTTTCTTCTCCCATGCAGAGGAAACGACTTGATTCGATTTCAAATTTACTGGCAAGAGTTTGTCTCCCAATAGTTATGGCATGCATGGTTGCATCAGGCTCTACTTCTCCACCGTAGCCTATTGGAACACCTTGGATAAACAACGCATTTCCATCCTGAACACCAAGGACATATGCTTTATGCCTGCTTATCAGGAGTACAATAAAGGCTTCGTGGCTTAGTTGTTGCAAAAGACTCGCTACAGATGCAGCCATGGAAACGCAGTTTATAAGATCGATATTGTATGATTCGGTGAGCTTGTGAATACCAGAAACAATGAGTTCCTCGGGGATTGCGATAATACTCAACAACTGGACCTGTGCCTGTTGGCTGATAAGCTTGTGGGAAATGGTAAAAGCTTCATTGACATCAAAAATTGCAAGAAGTTCGATTCTGTTTTTGACTTGCAGTTGAAGGATATTCTTTTTTACCAGTGGGAACTCAGCAACTTCCACAACTGTTTTGTAGGAATCCATGCAGATACAGGCTTTCCCCTTAAGCCTGCTGGAATCAGATATCTCTTGAACTGCTGCGCAATGAAACACCTTTCCCCTGCGTTTGATTGAAGTGCCCAACAAGCGCCCATTGGGAGTTCTTTGGAGTATCCACTGTGGATTATTCATGTTTGGCCTGTGAAGTTTTCATCTACAGAAAAACAGAAAAAGCCCTTTTTTTCTGTATCCTTTTGGGAGAGTGGAATCTGCGGCACAGATATGTTTTCGAGACAGTTTTGTATCATAATCAGTACAGGCCATTAACAGTGTTCTGTCCATGAGCCGATTTATTAGGCGGGGGATACCATCTGTTAAGCGATACAATGCTCTTTTGGCAAACCAGGTGAGCCCGATGTCTCCGCGACCCGCTTTGGCCAGGCGGTAGTTTACATATTCAACGGTTTCTTTTGCAGATAGGGGACGAAGTTTCTCATGAACGACAATCCGCTGGTTGAGCTGTGCCAGGCTTACATCTTCAAGAAGTATGTCCAGTTCGGGTTGGCCGGTTAAGAGGATTTGCAGGAGTTTTTTTCGGCTGGTTTCAATATTTGAAAGCATGCGCAGATATTCCATGGTCGCCAGCGGCATATTCTGGGCTTCGTCAATGATGATAAGAAGATCTTTATTTTTCGCCGCCAGCTTGAAAAGGATCTTCTGAAAGGCTGTCATAAGACCAGCTTCACCAGTGGCAGGATCAAGGTTGAACCCAAGTTCGGCGAGGATCTGGTGGAGGAGAGCAGCCGGTGTCAGCACAGGATTGATAATGAGAACAGAATGTTTTTCTTTCTCCACCTCTTTGAGTAAAAGTCGGAGCAGCAGAGTTTTACCGGTTCCAGCCTGTCCAGAGAGAACCATAAAACCTTCATTGTTCTGGATGGAGTGTTTTAGAACCTCCCGTGCTGCTATGTGGGTGTTGGATGGGAAGAAAAACTCCGGATCAGGAGAAAGTCTGAAAGGCGCAGTGGTGAGACCATAGCTTTGCAGATAGTTGGATACCCTGTTCGGCTGTTTCATACTTTCACTGTATGGTGGAGACGAGATTGTATACCGGGCCCAAAAGTCCCATGGCGATGACCATGAAGACAAGCCCGGCAATGCCGATAATAAAGGGTTCAAGCGTTTTAGACATTGCTTCCACCATTTTGTTTACCCGGTTCATGTAGTAGTCTGCCAGAATCTTAAATTGTTCTGCCATATTCCCCGTCTGTTCTCCCACCCGTACCATACGTAAGACGAATGGCTCAAAGTATTTGAGTTGAGCGATGGCTGTGGACATGGATTCTCCTGTAATGATATCTTCTTTTATCTGGCCGATGCTTCTCTTCAGGACTCGATTGCCAACGGATTCCTGCATGAGTTCAAGGCTTCGCACGATGTGTATGCCACCGCCTGTCAACAATGATGTGTATTCAAAAAAGAATGCCAGCTGGGAGGAGCGTATGATGCCGCCCATCACGGGGATATGGTTCATACCGCTGTCCCAGAAATAACGGAGTCGTTCGTTTTTACGTGAGAAGGCATAGAGGAAGAGAAAGGACCCGAGAAAGAGAGGAATCACCGGCCAGAAAATATCAAAATAGTGTACCGAAGCAATGAGGATTCGTGTTGCCAGCGGGAGTTCCGTCATACCCATGGAGCTGAATAGTTCGAGAAGCTGTGGAAGCACATAGACCATCCAGAAGATAAAGGCGCCTGACATGGCTGTAAGGATAAAGCAAGGATAGATAAGAGCCCGGCGGGTGGCTGAGAGTATCTCCTGAATTTTTTCCAGGTGAGTTGCCGCATCTTTCAGTGTTCGATCAAGCTGTCCTGTCTCTTCTCCGATGGCTACCAGAGGCAGGATGATTCGTGGTATGTATTTAGACTCTTCTTCCAGGCCTTCCGAGAAGAGTGAGCCTTCTTCCAGCCTTTTCTGTATCCGGCCAAAGACCTGCGCTATTTGGGATTTGCCACTGCCCTCTATCAGGTCTGCCAATGCATCGCAGAGGGGGACACCGCCATGTATCAGAAGAGCAAGGTTGCGGAAAAATTCTGCAAGCTCAGTTCTGGAGATGGAACGACCGGCGGAAAATCCATTGCCGGCAAAGAGTTGTTTACGGTATGAAACAAGGGTCAGTCCTTTATTCTCCAGAGCCGTGAACATTTCAGGGAGTGAAGCAAACTCACCTTCATCTTTATGAACTTGTCCGCTGGAATCCGTGACCGTATAGACGTAGAGTGCCATTATCCAAGAACCCTTTTTAATTCCATGAGACTGGTGACTCCGGAAATAACCTTTCCTCTTCCCGATGTTTTCAGGTCTGAGAACCCTTCATCTCTTGCCTGGTCAAGGATTTCACCCAAGGGGGCATCTCGTGCCACCAGGCGAAGAATTGCCTCTGAGCAGACGAGAAGTTCAGAAATACATTCCCGACCATTGAACCCGACGTCTCGACATTGACTGCAACCCACTGCTTTAAAATACGCAGCTTGAAGAGGAAGGTCATAGGCCTTGAGTTCTTCGGGAGAATGCTCCGTCTGTTCTTTACAGTGAGGGCAGAGTTTCCTGATCAGACGTTGAGCCAGAACCCCTGCAAGGCCGGTTGAGAGAAGGTAGGAACTTATCCCGAGATCTTTTAAACGGGCCAGGGTACCAAGAGCAGTATTGGTGTGGAGTGTTGAAAGGACAAGATGCCCGGTCAGGGCAGCCCGGACACCGAGTAGAGCAGTTTCCTCATCCCTGATCTCACCAATTAGCATGACATCGGGATCCTGGCGGAGAAAGGATCTGATGGCTGAGGAAAATGTATAGCCGGCTTTTTCATTTACCTGGGTTTGGCGGATCATCAACAGTTGATACTCGATGGGGTCTTCAATGGTAAGAATGTTTTTACTGATTGAATCCTGCTCACGCAGGGCTGCGTAAAGGGTGGTCGATTTGCCGCTGCCGGTGGGGCCTGTGACCAGAACCATTCCGTATGGAGAGCTGAAAAGACGGTCAAGAGATCGGATTTTGTCGGGTTCAAAACCGAGATCCTTAATGCCTAAAACAGAGCTACCTCTTGAGGCTAGCAGGCGTAGGACCATGTTTTCACCAAAGTTACTTCGCACTGTTGAGAGTCTGATGTCAAAGTATTCTCCCAAAAACTCAAAGGACATCCGGCCATCCTGGGGTTTTCGTTGCTCAGAAATATCCATTCCCGCGCGAACCTTTATATTGGTAATCAAACGATTGTGAAGCGCATGGGGGAAGACATGGGCAGGGCGCATAACGCCGTCAACTCGAAACATGATCCTGGTCGAGATATCGCTTGGGCTGATGTGCATGTCTGTTACCCGGTAGGTGACAGCAACCCCCAGAAGATTCTCCACAAGTTTCTCGACATTTATCTCCCCATCCGGATTGCGGCGAAGCCTGCCGACCACGTTTTCAATTTCTTTTTCGATGGGATTTTCAAGCAGATAATAGAAGCGTTCGATGAGTTTCAGAAGTTCCATCTCGCCGCCTATATGCAGCTTGACCTGTACACCTGTTATTCTAAAAGCCTGTTCCTGGGCACTGGTTGAAAAGGGGTCGGAGATGGCAATGTGGAGCAAACCATCTTTTTCAGCGAGCACCAAAAATTGAAATTGTTTAGCGATTCGGAATGGAATTCTGGCTAGAAGCCCAGGATCGGGGGTAAAGCTGTGCAGGTCAACAAAAGGATGACCACTCTGCTCGGCAAGTGCACGGGCAAGATCAGAATCGGTGAGGATTCCCAGGCGCATGAGGCAGCCGCCAAGTAACTCACCTGTGGCTTTTTGTTCCTGGAGGGAAAATACTATCTGTTCTTCTGTGACAAGACCTTTCTCTTTCAGGAGTTTACCTAGAGAGGGTGCTTTTTGAGTGGCCATAACCAGTTTTGGGATTAAGTGGAGTAAGATAGATACGATACACTATCCTATGTTATCACTTCCTGGTTATGAAAAACAAATGAATTGTGAAAAATTGTTTCTTTTTATGCTCACTACTCATTTTCCTTTCCAGGGGGTGAGCAGTGAGCAGAGAGTGGGCAAGCGTTGCGTTTGGGAGTATTACCTTCGAAAGCTGAATTCGTACTGGAAATTCTCTGGGTCAAGAAAGTCAAGACTTTTGTTTCCGATTTCAGCATATGGATAGCCAAAGGTATTTAAGGCTTTACCATGCTGTGGCGGGTTCAGCTTCAGGTCACGTCCCATGGCAAGTTTTACCCGGTACTGATCCCAGCCGCCCCAGAAATAGTCACGATAGTATTGTGTTTTGGGATCGTTTGATGCAAGTTTTTCTTTGAGCATCATTTTTCGTACATCGGCAGGGTCAACTGGGACCCAATCGTATCCGGGTAGGTAGAATTCCGCCCAGCAATGCTGCCATTTGGTGATGTCCTGTACTGACTTTTTGCCCTGACGAATACCAAAGACTTCTCTTGCAGGAACGCCTGCTGCACGGCACAGTGAGACAAAAACAGAATGGATGTCTGTGCATTTTCCTCCAGGTTGTGCGAGAAGTAAACATACATCACCGGAACCGCAGCCCTTGGTACCGGGATCACGATACATGTTACTGCAAATCCAGTCGTAAATAGCTTTGGCCTTTCCAAGAATGGTTGTTTCTCCCTTGGTGATCCGGTCAGCGAGAAGCTTTACTTCACCGTCGATGGGGCCAAGACTGGTCGGGGCGAGGTAGGCTGCGTAATCAGCAGTATCCAATGCAGCTTCTTTATCCGGAAAGTCTCTTCGTGTTACCTCTTGGCGGATAACATGGAAGGAAAGGGTGAGTGTACGATTTTTGGCTCCTTTATCCCAGCGTGCATAAAGCATGGGAGTGGAATACACCTGGTCGCTGTAAATAGCCGACTCCGCGTAATCACCGCTGACCCGAATATCCGTGATTATTTGATCCCTGTCAGAGAATGGATAGGGAACCCATAATTGTGCTTCTTCATTGCTGTCATGCCTGGATAGATCAAACTTCATGGTGATGGTGCCGCTGCTTTCCTTAGCTGCCAGGCTCCACATCGGTGCCAGAAAAAAGAGGGAAAGAATAAAAGCAAATAAGGGTGTTTTTTTCATAATAACTCCTGATTTTTATGATTTGTCTTGCAAGATTGAGAGGATTTATATATTGTTTTATGTGATAAATCAAATCGGAAGTTCCGATAGTTTTGGGTCTATGTATCGGTTCTCTGGCAACGTATTATTTGCTTAGTCATCGGCTATAAGATTGTAACCTTAAGTCATTATAAGTGATCTCCATGGAATTAAGAAACCTCGATGCTTTTTGTAAGGTAGTGGAATTTAAAAGTTTTACTCGTGCTGCCGAGGCCATGCTTTTGTCTCAGCCCACAATAAGTGAACATATCCGCAGTCTTGAGGATGAGCTTGGACAGAAGCTTGTGGATCGTCTGGGGCGTGAGGTGGAAGTTACTCCTGCGGGGGAGGTACTCTACGGCTATGCACGTAAAATAATACAGACCAGAAGTGAGGCTTTGCAGGCAATGGAGCAATACAGTGGGAAGATGGTGGGTCGCATACTTCTTGGTTGCGGCACAATTCCCGGTACCTATATTCTTCCAGAACTTATAAATGATTTCCGTATGCAGTATCCTGAAATTAAAGCAACTGTACTCATCAATAGCTCCAGGAATATTTCACAAAAGGTTCTGGAGGGAGGGCTTGAGTTTGGTGTGGTTGGTGCTCGTTGGCATAATAATGGTCTCAGCTGGCATGAAATATTTTCAGATGAATTAACTCTTGTTGTTCATCCTGCACATTCATGGGCCTCCAGAGGCAGTGTGTCTCTTGATGAGGTGATTTTAGAGCCATTTATTTTAAGGGAACCGGAGTCAGGAACACGAAAGGTTTTTTCAAAAATATTGGAAGAGAATGGTCTTAAGGAAAGCAGTCTTCAAGAAGTCGCTGAGATTGGTTCGTCTGCTGCAATTAAAGAAGCCGTTAAGGCAGGAATCGGAGTGTCCATATTATCAAAACGGGCAGTGAGAGATTCCGTGGAGTGTGGACGGCTGGCAACAGTTGGAATTGTTGAAAATAAAATGGAACGTCCATTTTATCTCATCCAGCGAAAAAACAGGGAGCTTTCGCCCGTTGCTTCGGTTTTCCTGAAATATCTGGTTGCCCATGACGGTTAAGCAGTATCTGCCGTTTTGTTCAAGGTAAAACAAAAACGCGCGCCTCTGTCTGTGCTTGTATCCAGCCATACTTTTCCTCCATGAGCCCATATGGCTTGTTGCACAAAACTTAAGCCAAGCCCAAAACCTTCTATGGTGCCGGTCTGCTGTCCGCGGTTGAATGTATCGAAGATTTTTTTCTGTGATTCTGTAGGAACTCCAGGTCCCTGATCGGAAATGCATAGAGTGAGTGTATCAATGTCCTCAATGAGTTTGATGCTAATCTGAGTATTGGCAGGGCTGTACTTGATTGCGTTATCAAGCAGGTTTATCACTGCCTGCAGGAGAAGGGAATAATCTCCAATCAACGGGCTTGCCCGAAAAGGGAGTTGTGACAGAAGTTCTATGGATTTGTTTTCTGCCAGAATGGATACAACTCCTTTGGCTTCTTTGATGAGTTCAAGGAAGTTAAGTGGGAGCTTTCTGAGACCTTGATGTTTTTGTTCAAGTCGAGCCGTATCTAAAAAGTTCTCAATAAGTCGATTCAGTCTCTCGGTCTGGGAACATATCTCCTCAATGTACTGTTTTTCCGTATCTTTCAACATTGTTGACAACATTTCTCCGTACCCGCGAATAACAGTAAGTGGAAGCTTGAGTTCATGGGAGGCGATGGCGACAATTTTGCCTTTTAAAATCTCGAGTTCTTTGATTTCAGTGACATCTGTTAGTATGGCCATAACTCCACTGAAGGGAATATCAGGTATGTCAAATGCTTGAATGTTTATGCGATAATATTTTTTCAGGCCCTGTTTCGTGAGACAAATATCAATGGGATCAACACAGGTTTTATTTTTGAGGAGTGTGCTGATGTTTTGTGCAGAATTGTGATTTCTGGTCCTGTTTCTTTCTATAATGTCAGTGAATAATCTGAAGTTTGGTAAGGAGCCATTGCAGGAGATATGTGTGTCGCAAAAACGATTGAAAGAGGTGTTTGCAATAGTTACGATCCCACTCTGTTTGTCCCATAAAATGAGTGGAAGCAGTTCTTCCCGAAGGATTCTCTCAATAAAATGGTGTTGTAGGCTGAGGACTTTCACTCCAGCTCGAAGGTGTGCCAAGTGTTTTTCTAAATTATCGGCGGTTGCAGGTGTTGAGGATTGATTGGAAAAATGTGAGGGAACATTTGTGTAGAGTCGCTTCAGCCTTGTTTCCAGATGCCTGTCAAGTCGTTTGATCTCATTAAGTATTTCCTTAGCTGTCAGGAAACGTTCCATAAAAAGGTAAACCCCAAAATTCAGGCCTAAAAAAAGCATGGCAGGGACAGGTGTGAGAAAAAACGAGAAATGAAAAAGAATAAAAGAGCTGAGGAACAGTAAAACTGTGAAGGAGGAATTAACAATCATATTCCATCGCAGCCCAAGGCCTGGCCACACAAACAAAGGTAGGAGGCCGATGAGGGACACCAATAACCAGGAAAGAGGCTGAAGTGTTTTCATCATACTGGTGTCGATTAAATTGTTGAGAATGCTTGCCTGAATTTCCACCCCGGGAGTGGGGAATTGCCGGCTGAACGGTGTGATATGAGAATCGCCGATTCCGAGGGCTTGAACGCCAATTAAAACAAAGCGATCCTGAAAAAAATCTTCCGAGATTAGCCCTTGAAGCACATCGATATAAGAAAGGTAGAGAAAAGTGAGCTCCGGGCCATAATGGTTTATCAGAATGGGAGTGTGCAAGGTACTGGATGTCTTGTTGTCGCCAGCCACTTTAAGGATAGCGGCCGAAAAAGGAAGCAATGAGCTTTGTCTTTCCTTTTGAATGGATTTTGCTTTACGGACAATTCCATCCCGACTCAGAATAACTTCAATATGGCCAATACCTGAGTATCCACTGAGAGAGGGAACCGGATTCAGGATATGGCCCTGGTAATCGTGAGCTGTGGCAAGGATCACCGGGGGGGATTTTTTGATGGTAGCAGAGAGCAATTCGTCATATTCGCCTGTCTCAACAAAGAGTATATCAAATCCGATAACACGGGCTTTACTGAGTTTTTTCAGGAGATTTGCATGATGCTTTCGAGCAAATGGCCATGAGCCAAGTGCATCTAAACTTTCTTCGTCAATACCAATTATCACAATATCCTGGCTGGGACTCACGGGGCCGCGTAACAGAAAAAGAACATCAAGTGCTTTGTCGGAAAGGGCGGAAATGGCTCCCCCAAACTGCAAAAGACAAAAGAGTAGTGTTGAAAGAATAAGGATGAGTATCCGGTTCATCGCTTATTCTCCTCTTTTTTATTAGAGGAGAATAAGTGCTGCAATGCCTAATGCAATGAGATAGTGCATGATTCCTGGAGAGGTTGAGTCAATGGCCAGGGTTCGGGGATGGCTCCAGGGACTGCTGCTCCCTTTTTCGGTAACGGAAGCCACCCGGATATAATAGGTCCCGGGGGCAAGATGTTTTTGTATGGTGAAAGAGGGCTCTTTCAAGTGTGCTTTTGAAATAATCAGGTTGTCAAAGCTACTATCCTCTGCAATTTGAATCATGTATCCGGCCATGCGGGGAACTGCCCGCCACTGCAGGAGTATGCCATTCTCTCCTTTGATTATGGAACCTGTCTTGCCCAGTGTGGGTTGTGCCATCACTTCCCAATTGACGGGGAGTGAAAAAAGTGTTTCAAAACCATCTTCCGCAATGAGTTTCACTCTGAAAAAGAATAGTCCTGGATTGAGGTGTGTGGTGGTGTACGAGTTCTCTTTTGTTTCCTGCTCGTCTATGATGGTGGAAAAATCAGAATCAGTGGCCAGTTGAAATTTATATAGTCTGGCAAGATCTGAATCCATCCACCTGAGTATTGTTTTACTTTCAAAAACCTGCGAACCGTTTTTGGGTGAAATGAGGAGCGGTGCCGAAGGAGAGGTTCGAATACAAAGAAAGGCAGGATGACTCGGGGTGCTTTCAAAACCCTTGTCATCTATCGCTGTAAAAAAGATATGGTAGCTACCATCCTTGAGATTAGGTAGAGAGAACTCTTCACCGGGCCTGGCCACTTGTTCGAGTAGAGTTATTTGTCCTTCAGCATCGGTGGTGACCCGTAAGCGTATAAGGTGTGCATTTTTATGTTCTGGTGCAGTAATAACAACAGGAAGAAGTCGATAAACATTTTTGATGTCTGGAGTTTCAGGTGTTACAGGTAACTTTCGGGGTGGCTCAGGTGGCTGTCCTTTTTTAACCATTGAGCCCATACCTTTGTTTAGAACCAGTTGTTTACCGGCTGCAGCGAGTGAGACTTTCCCCCTGAGTGTTTCGATTATATTACTTTCAGTATTTTGAACCTTGAGACGAAATTCCGTACCTCTTATCCCGGTGATTGCAATGGCAGTCTGCGTGTTAAATGTTTCATTTGCTTTGAGTTTTTGTTGAATGCTATGGGTGATACGCCCCTTTTCCAGAGAAAAATGAGCTTTGAGACTCCCATCAGCAAGCCGCATAAGGTAGATGAGAGTCAGTTCTGATTGAGGGCCGATCCGGGTATGTTTATGATCGGGGTAGATAAGGTGGACGTATTCACCCTTGCGTGTGACAACTGTCTGGCCGGGTAAGATATGATCGCCCTTGTGAAGGTCAAGTATCCTGGAATCCGCTGTTATCAACTGAGGAGAACCGCCCGTAGATGCAACGAACGCAGAAACGTTTTTAGTACGCAATATGGAGAGGGGAATCTGGAGTGTACTGTTTGCAAGAATCAGAAAGGGGCTTGTGAGTTTGTTGACTTTTGCGATTGTTTTCCAGTCTGAGGGAGTGTTGCAAAACGTTCGTGCAATATGAGTAAGGTTCGTTCCTTTTTCTATGTAAAGAGGGACAAGCGTTTCCGCCTGTGCAAATGAAGGAACTATGCCGCAAAGAAGGCAGGAGAGAAGAAAGAGAAAAAAAGAAACAGATTTATGTGATTGCATTGTCTGTTTTACCTCATTGCAAAATCATAGGTTCAGTGAATGGTCATTGCTCACAGAATGCTGTATCTTCCTGCGGACACGCTGGTTTAGTTATCACTAATACGCAGGGCCAGCTTACCTGTTAAAAGCTGCTGTACTCTCTAACTAATTTAAATACCGTGGCTTTCAAAAATAAGTCGCATGTCCCGTGAGTAGTTATTGATGAATTTTGACCTAACCCGATTGGTCGGATTCGACACTGGACAATAACTCTCTGTGCCAAGAAAAGCAAAACAATCTCTTAAGTGTTACATTTTGGGGAAATATTGCAGATTAGGACTTGCTGGAGTAGGGCAAGGGAGAAAAATCAGATCAAAAATAAGCTGGGTTTGTGGCGGGAGTATAATAAAGGGAAAAAGGAAAAACCATGCCGCAGCGATTTTCAGCTGCGGTATGGCAGTAAAGAACTATTTTTTCTTTTTCTTTTTATCTTTTTTCTTGTCTTTCTTTTTCAATTCTTTAGCTTTACATTCTTTTTTCTTGCAGCATTTCTTTTTTTCTTCTTTTTTCTTTGACATGTCCATCCTCCGAAAATGGTTGTAGGAGTCCTTTTAGTGTGTCTTTTCTTACTAAAGGACATATTATATGGTATAGTTACACAAAAAGAGGAGTTAGGTCAAGAGAAATATGTAGTGTTTAGTTATAAAATATGGAACTAATAGCCTTGGGGTGACTATTTCGGAATCACTCACTTCTGCAAGCGTTTGTTTTGTTTCCAGAAGGATTGCAATGTAAAATGGAATTATTCCGGTACACTTAGGTATTCAATTATCATATTTACAACCTTTTAAAGAGCTTATCACCAATGACTTTTATCGAATTTAAAAAACGTCTTCTCGACATCGACATGACTCTTCCCCGGTTCTGTGACCTGATAAAGGTCAGCGACAAGAACATTCAGTCATATAAGAAAAAGGGAGAAGTGCCTAATACCATCGCTGCCATTGTCACCTGTTTTGTGGCGATGGAAAAGAACAATATTGATTTCAAGACAGTGATCTGTGAACTTGATCTGAAAAAAAAGACCAAGAAAGGTGGCTTTGCCAAAAAAAAGAAAAAGCAGCTTAAGGAGGTTCCTGAGGCCTGATGTGTTTGCAGGGGGTTGCATTGTGTCATACTACTGCCTGGATTTCAGCAATCAAAATGTTTGTCCCGGGGAGATTTCAGCAGTTCGGGAAAACAAACATCAACAAGGCAGGTAAAAGCTCTGGTGTACTGTAAAAGAGTACACCAGAGGCGAGATCGATGGTTTAGGGGGGGATGATCTGTGAGTGGTTACTGAAAGGGCTGCTTAACACCCTTCAAGCTGGTTGCTAAGAGACTCGTGGGCCTTTTTGACATGAACCTTTGCTTTATCAACTATTTCTGTTGTTTTCTCTTTCGCTATTTCGCTCATTTCCTCGGTCTTTTCTTTGGCCATGGCTGCGGTTTTATCTACTTTGGCTTTTGTTGTGTCGACAAGTTCGTTGGCTTTCTCGGTCATGGTTTCTGGCAACTGCGCAGTTTTCTCGGTAGCAGTTGAGAGGGATTCATTCACTTTTTCTTTCCCTGCATCCATAACGGCTTCAGTTTTTTCCTGTGCAGCTGAAACGATGGAGTCAACCTTTTCTTTTGTGGCATCGACGATGTTGGTCATTTTGTCGCTAAGGCTCTGTTCTGTTCCCTCTGTTTCTTTAGTCGTGTCGTCACTGCTGCAACCGTTAGTAATGCTGATAACAAACCCCATCATACTTATTAGTAATAATTTTTTTAACATCTTTCCACTCCTCGTTTGATTTTTGACATACTGTCGTTTCGTTTAGGTATCTATTGGACTTTTAATAATAAATCCAACTTTACAAACAAAATACTACTGCGTTTTACAAAAGCAAGGAGAATTTGCTGATGGCGATGTCAGGTAGTACTTTATCTTACCAATATCTAAGCTAAGAAATGACTAAATAAGCTCATTGAGGCCTCGTGTTTTCCTGTGATTTCCCCACATCTTTCTCTCTGTATCTAACACAAAAATCACACTTCCTTAACGCCAGGCTAATACAGGCTCTGTATTGTCTTCTCACTTTTAGCGGCATAGAGACCAAATGAGGACACTCTTTCGCTCTGTCGCATTCCTAAGATTCCAGGAGAAAAACGGTGAGCATAATTGAGGCTGGAGAAGTGGTTATTGATGTGCAGGGACTTCATAAAACATTTGGCAGTAACAAAGTGTTAAAGGATATCAATTTCAAGGTTCGGGCAGGGGAAATGGTTGGTCTTATCGGAGCGTCCGGCTCGGGAAAGTCCACCTTACTACGTTTGATAGGTGGTCTGGAAGTTATGGATAAATCCAGCGAGTACATTTCAATTCTTGGTAAGGAGACGCAGAGAACGAATGCTCAGACCAGCCATCAACGTCGGGTAAGACGAGATGTCGGAATGATCTTCCAACAATTTAACCTGGTTGGGAGGCTTTCCCTGCTCACCAATGTTTTGATAGGTCGTCTCGCCCACAATCCTTCATGGCGCGGCTGGTTGAACTGTTTTCCAAAGGCTGAGAAAATAAAAGCACTTGAAGCATTGGAACGAGTGAACATGATCGAGTATGCCCATCAGCGAGCATCAACTCTTTCCGGAGGCCAACAGCAGCGTGGAGCCATTGCCAGAGCACTGGCTCAGGAGGCCAAATTAATTCTTGCAGACGAACCCATTGCCTCTCTTGATCCGGCATCATCGGAACGGGTTATGGATCTTCTTGCTGAAATAAATATGCGGGACAATAACACAGTCGTTGTTTCCTTACATCAGTTTGAGGTTGCTGCCGAGCGTTGTTCACGGATTGTGGCACTGAAAGACGGTAGGATTGTTTATGACGGACCAGCTGCAGCACTTGGAGAGGAAGAGCTTGTGAAATTATATGGTGTTGTCCCGGGTCACGAAAAAGAGAAGGATAGGCTTCAAATGGCGGCTTGATATAGAAGAGTTAGCGAAGTTGTTTAAATGAATGAATAGGTTGGAAGAAAATGAAAAGAAAAACACAACAATGTAAACAGGAGAGAAGCATGTTTGTAAAGAAGACAGTGACAAGCGTTTGTGCGGTTGTTGCACTTGCTCTATTGACCAGCGGCAATGCAGCTTTGGCAGAAACACCCAAGAAATTGAATTTTGGTATTATTTCAACAGAATCATCGTCAATGCTCGAGAAAAATTTCAAGCCGTTTTTGAATGATATGGAGAAATTTGTCGGGATTCCAGTCAAGGCATATTTTGCCTCCGACTATGCGGGTGTTATCGAAGGAATGCGTTTTAAAAAAGTTGATCTGGCATGGTTTGGTAATAAGTCTGCCATTGAAGCTGTTGATCGGGCGGGTGGCGAGGTATTTGCCCAAACCATCGGTTTTGATGGAACCAAGGGCTACTATTCCCTCTTAATTGCCCATAAAGATTCAGAACTCAATTCGCTCGAAGATGTCCTTAAGTGCGATAAAACCAAAACATTCGGTAATGGAGATCCCAATTCCACCTCTGGTTTTGCAATTCCCGGGTATTATGTGTGGGCACTGAATGGTAAAACTCCGGAAGAGTGCTTCAAAAGGGTGGTAAGTTCCAATCATGAAGGGAATGCCATGGCCGTTGCCACCAAAAAAGTTGATGTGGCAACCAACAACACCGAGTCCATTTATGCCCGGTTAGCTAAAACGAACCCTAAAATGTTTGCTGAGATCAAAGAAATCTGGCGTTCACCCCTTATTCCATCAGATCCAATGGTCTGGAGGAAGGATTTGCCCCAGGAATTGAAGGAAAAGATTCTGTTCTTTTTCATTCAATATGGTCGCTTTGGCGATATGGAAAAAGTGGCAAGAGAACGTACGGTTCTGAAAAATCTTTCCGATGGTTGGGGACCTTTTCTGGCCTCCTCCAATGCACAGCTTATGGATGTGCGTAGAATTGAGGCTTTCAAAAAGAAACTGAAGGCACAAAAGAAAGATGATACAGCAGGAGTTAAAGAAGCAGAAGCCATTCTTGCCCAGTTGGAGAAGATGCAGAAAGTCATTGGTGATGCAGGGTATTAGCCACATTGCTGAAAGAGAAGGAGTTGCTTGAACATCCCGGCACTGTTTGTTTACGGTGCCGGGTATTTCTTTCTTAAACGCTTCGGGTGAATACGCAGGAGTTTTCCACACAAACCGCTGATAAACTATGAATACGGTACAAACACAAAAATATACGCAGGACATATCTCTTGCAGTGGCCAGGCAGTTGAAACCTCGTTGGCGGCAAATGTCCGGGAGAGTCGCAGCAGCCTTGTTCCTGGCTGTTATTCTGGGGATTGCTTATTATCCTGCGGAAATAAACAACTGGACAATGCTCTTTTCTGATTCCGGTAATATGTTTATTTATTTTAAAGATTTTCTCAGTCCTGATTTCACAGATCTTCCGGTTTTTATTCAGAAAATGCTTGAAACCGTCCATATGGCAGTATGGGGTACGTTCCTGTCTGTGCTTTTTGGAATAGGGTTTGCGCTGCTTTCCTCACAAAATATTGCACCGGCCTGGGTAGTTTTTCCTGCCCGACGATTAATGGATGCCTCAAGAGCCATCAATGAGCTTGTCTTCGCCATTTTTTTTGTTGCGGCCGTGGGGCTCGGCCCGCTTGCAGGAGTTATGGCCTTGTTTATTCACAATATGGGAATTATCTCCAAGCTTTTTTCAGAAGCGGTGGAAGCCATTGATAACCGACCGGTTGAAGGCATTCGATCCACGGGTGCAGGATATCTTCATGAAATTATTTATGGTGTCATTCCTCAGGTTATCCCACTTTGGGCAAGCCTTGCTCTGTATCGCTTTGAAACCAATGTACGCTCCGCTACAGTGCTTGGAATTGTTGGGGCAGGCGGGATAGGATTTATTTTTTATGAGTCATTCAGGTCGTTCCAATATGATAAGGCATCGGCAATAATCATTGTTATGGTTCTGACGGTCAGTTTGATTGATATGCTCTCTTCCCGTTTAAGAAACATGCTTCTATAGGCAGTTACAGGGTCGGTGAATTGTAAATTTTTGTATAGAGGATAAACGTAATGGAAATAAATCGTGAGGAGTTGAATCATTTTCTTCAGCATACGGACAGTACTGATTTGAAGGAACTTGTTGATAAGGTAATTTGTAAGCATCAGATTGAACTCATTCAGAAACCTTCCCCTCAGACACTTCTTGTCCCTGTGCATGATCCTGTAAGTAATACAGAATTTTATGCAGGGGAAGTACTGGTTACGGCGGCTCTTGTAACGGTAGAAAAAGAGAACGGATGGGGGATGGCCATGGACGACAATAGTGAGCTTGCTTTACAGCTTGCCATTCTTGATGGTGCCTGGGCAGCACAGCTCTATCTCTCAGAGATAAGAGAATTAGCGAAAGACGGGAAAAGAAATCTTATGTTGAGTCAGGATTGTGAACAGGAAATGGTTGCCGAAACAAGAGTTTCCTTTGACCTTTTGTAACAGATCTCGATTCGTCTCACAAATTCACTATTTGAAGTATTAAATTAATCTTATGGCTATTTCACAACTCGACCTGGAAAAGAGTAACAGATTTAATTTTCGTGTCTGTATGGATGTGTTGTCCCGACCAGGTACGACAGGGAAAATTGAGCCTTTGTTCGGTTCTCCATTGAATGCTTTGGCATGTTGTCTTTTGTATCCGGAAGTCTCAAGCTTTTTTGAGGATACTGAAGAGGAACAGCAAATCAGAGCTCTTACTGGTTCGCCTGCAGCTGCTGTTGAAGAGGCGGAATATCTTTTTTGCAAAACTCCTGACCCGGTGGTCGTCAAGGAGGCCAGCAAGGGAACATTTGTTTCGCCCGAGCTTTCTGCAACCTTGTTTTTTATGATCCCCACCGCTCAAAGGAGTAACACCACTCAGTTAATCCTTTCAGGGCCGGGGATCAAGACGACTCGGGCGGCCACTCTCCCGGTTGATGTGTCATTTGTTGAGGCACTTATTGAATCGAACACAATGTTTCCTCTTGGTGTAGATTGCTTTTTTCTGAATGAAAATGGAGACATTCTCGGAATGCCAAGGACAACAAGAATAGAGGTGTCGGGATGAGTTATGTCGCTATCAAAGGAGGCAGCGAGGCCATTGGACGATCTAAAAATCTGTTTAAAAAAATGTTGGATGGAGAATTTTTACTCGAAGACAGTAACACTTCGAAGCTGATTTTTGGAATTGACCGGATCATGGGAGAGGGTGCTCTTTATTCAGAAAAACTGGCGGTAAGAGCCATTCATGTATCAGGGTGTAATCTGCTGGAAGCTGCATTTTATCTCAGGGCTCATCGCTCCACCTGTCGTCGTGCCGGAAAATCCCTGGCCATAAATGGCGGAGAAATCCGTGTGATTCGTCGGATTTCATCGGCATTCAAGGAGATTGAAGGCGGGCAGATCCTCGGGCCTTCCAGTGATTTTATTTTAAAACTACTTGCCGGCCATGGCTCGGATCTGTTGGAAGCTATTGATGGTGGGGATGGTAGCAGGAAAATACAGCACCCTCTTCCCAGTGGTCTTTCCGATCTGCGAAGCCGAGGGCTAATCATGACAGTTGCAGTAAAAGAGAATGAAAGAAAACCTGTTGATATTACCAGGTCATCGCCTCTTCCTCCATATCCCCGTTCAAGCATGATGCAGGTCATGGCTCGTGGTGAAACTGGGTCCATGCTGGGCTTTGCCTATACTTCGCTTCGTGGTTATGGCGACATCCATCCCACAATTGGTGATCTTCGTCTTGGTATGGCAGCGGTGAAAATGATTCATCCCCTCACTGGCAAGGCTGTAGTCGTTGGAGAAATACGTGTCACTGCGGTGGAGTCGGTGGGAAGTTTTCAAAGGGATTCAAAGGATAATAACCTGCGCCTGACCTCGGGATTTGGTTTTTGTTTTGGGTTCAATGAAACCAAGGCCATATCCATGTCCATCCTTGATCTTGCCATGAGTTACCCGCACTATTCCGTCGGTGAGAAGAGTATTGCCACAGATCCTGAAATAATTTTCCATCATATTGATGGTATAGAATCCATGGGCTTCACCGATCATTTCAAAATGCCACATTATGTAACATTCCAGGCAGACATTAAAACCCTTGAACGGGCCATGGAGCATGACGAAAATGGTTGAGATTTCCTTTGCCTTCTTTGATGAAGATGCCAAGAAAGAGATTCGTAGAGCAATTTTAAAGGGAATTGCTCTCCCCGGATATATTGTCCCCTTTGCCTCCCGTGAAATGCCGTTGGCCAGAGGCTGGGGAACCGGAGGTTTACAGATAAGTCTGAGTATCATTACAGAGGCAGATACCATAAAAGTTATTGACCAGGGCTGCGATGCTTCTGTCAATGCAGTGAATATACGAGAATTTATTGTGGCAACCACCGATGTGAGAGCGACTTCCACTACAGGGGAGGCATCCATCATCCAGACACGACATCGTGTACCGGAGACAGCCTTGACAGAAGAACAGGTTCTGGTTTTCCAGGTACCCACTCCAGACGTGCTGACGGTGGTTGAACCCGATACGGACAAGCAGAAAAAGATGCATGCCCATCTGGAATATTCAAAATTATGGGTTCTTCTTTATGAAGACACTGCAAGCTTTGGTGACTCAAGGATAGCGAGCAGGTATCCGGTGGAGGTAAATGATCATTTTATCATGGATCCATCTCCCATACCCCGCTATGACATCCCCCGGCTGAATGATAATCCGGCACTGATGCTCTTTGGTGCCGGGCGAGAAAAGAGAATTTATGCCATTCCCCCTTATACAAAGGTCAAACCGATTGTATTTGATGACCGCTCCTTTCAGATGGAGGATTTCACAGGGAAATCATGTATGCGCTGTGGAGCAGAAAATGTCTTTTTTGATACCTTAAAGAAGGACGGGGAAGTTCAATATTATTGTAGTGACAGTGATTTTTGTGATCAGACCCTGGAGAGTCGGAAAAGCCATGCTTCTTGAAATTGAAAATCTGAGTAAAGTTTATGGGAAATCCTGTGGTCAATGTATCGCTCTCACCGGTGATGACATGGGAACTGCCATTTGTCCTGTTTGCGGTGCGGTGGTTGCAGTAAATCGTATTAACCTGCGGGTGGAGGATAACGAGGTTCTTGGTATTGTCGGGGAGTCGGGTTCCGGCAAGTCCACACTGCTCCAGCTCATTTACCGTGATACCAAAACCACCGAAGGAAAGATGTTTTTCAGGGAAATGCAAGGTGAAGATGGTGAGCCGGTTGATATCGCAGGTTTGAATATGATGGAAACCGTACTGATGCGGAACACCATGATGGCGATGATATATCAAAATCCACGCCTGGGCTTGAATTTTCTTTTTTCAGGAGGGGGGAATATTGCCGAGAAGGTCATTGCCGCAGGTCAAAGAAATTATGAAGATATACGAAAGAGTGCCTGTTATTTTTTTGAAAAGACGGATCTTCCAGTCAGCCGTATCGACCAGTCTCCAGAAACTTTTTCCGGCGGTCAACAGCAGAGGATTCAGATTGCCAAGGCTCTTGCTGCATCTCCGAGGCTATTGCTTCTCGATGAGCCGACAACCGGGCTCGATGTATCTGTTCAGGCTCAGATTCTTGATATGATTCGTGTTTTGCAGAAAGAACTATCTTTTTCCATGATTGTCGTTTCCCATGATTTAGGGGTTATTCGTCACTTAACAGATATCACTGTGGTCATGCGTAATGGTTCAATCGTCGAGCAGGGGCTGACCGATCAGGTACTGGAAGACCCCCAGCATGTTTACACTCAACTCTTGGTTTCCTCGGTTTTATGATTATGCAGACTTCTCCTTCTTCATCATACAGGCTTCGCGTTAGCAAACTTAGTAAATCCTTCACTCTCCATAATCGGGGAGCAATAGAAATTGAAGCTTTTTCAGATGTCTCCTTTTGCATAGATCCGGGAGAACTTCTGGCACTTACGGGACCAAGTGGTGCTGGTAAGTCTTCGGTACTGAAAACAATTTATCGAACCTACAAACCAGGGAGCGGGCAGGTCTTACTGCAGAGAGGCGGGCAACTGGTTGATCTTGCCGCTTGTAGCGACAGCGAAATGCTGGAGTATAGACGTGCTGATATCGGTTTTGTCACTCAGTTTCTAAAAATTCTCCCAAGAGTATCAGCCGTGGATGTGGTGGCAGCTCCCCTGGTTGCACTTGGCAGGGGACTTGAAAATGCTAGAGCAGAGGCGGTCGATTTGCTCAGACGTTTATATATCAGGGAGGATTTGTTTTCTCTTTCACCTCTAACTTTTTCAGGTGGGGAACAGCAGAGAGTGAATATTGCAAGAGGTGTTATTGCACCGAAAAAACTCCTTCTTCTTGATGAGCCCACAGCTTCTCTTGATGACAAATCCGCTGCCATGGTTCTGGAAATATTGAACAATCTGAAGCAACAGGGGATTTGTATTCTGGCGATTTTTCATGATCGACAACGCATGGAACAGATAGCCGATAATGAATTTAATATAATGGAATATAACTCATGAAAGCAACCATACTTCGATCACAGCGAGTGCTGGTAAAAGATACTATCCGTCCGGCAGATTTGGTGATTATCGGTGGTTTGATAGCAGACATAGCTTCATATGGCAGTGAAGTGGACGCCCTTGAACTTGATGATTTCCTGATCACACCGGGCTTTGTGGACCTGCATTCCGATGCGGTGGAAAAAGAGATAGAACCACGGCCAGGAGCCATGTTTCCCATTCGACCAAGTCTTATTGAATTGGATAGAAAGTTGGCCATGGCCGGGATAACCACCATGTTTCATGCAGTTTCCTTCAATGATGAGGCCTTGAGTGGAAATCGGGCAACGGAGGCTGCGGTTCAGATTATCAGGGAAATGGATTCTGTCAATCGCAGTGCACTTGCCGTCGATAATTACATTCATGCCCGATATGAAATATCATCATTCAAGTCTGCCGAGGCGATCAAAAAACTGATAGAGGAACGCTGTGTAAAGATGGTTTCCATCATGGATCATAATCCTGGGCAGGGGCAATTCAAGACAATTGAAGCGTGGAAAAATTATCACAAGCCGGTTTTTGATCTCAGTGATGAAGAAGCTGAGACTATTATTGAGAAGAAAGAAGGGATCGATATGAACAAGGCTTATAAATTGATGCGGGAGCTGCTGGCCTTTGCCGCCGAGCATGATTTGGTGGCTCTGTCGCATGACGATGACCGACCGGAAAAAATTGATCTGTTAAAAGAGCTTGGAGTCAGTGTCACTGAGTTCCCACTCAATATTGAGACTGCACAATATGCTATTCAATCTGGTATCCATGCTGGTATGGGTGCCCCCAACGTGGTTAGGGGGAAAAGCCAGAGCGGTAACATTTCGGCTAGAGAATTGATTAAATACGGTTGCTGCGATTACCTTTGTTCGGATTACCATCCGTCATCCATGCTTCAAGCCGCCTGGATAATGAATAGAGAGATGGGAATGGATTTGGCACAGGCAATCGGTATGGTCAGTACTGTTCCTGCAACGATCAGCGGCCTTGGAGACAGGGGAGAGATAACCTCGGGGCTGATTGCAGATCTACTTGTTATTGATGACCGGGATGTCCCCAAGGTGGTAACAACAATGAAAGAAGGAGATATTATTTACAGTTCTCTAGGGTGTTTGTGCGGCTAAATGGTTAAGAACAGGCTGACAGGAATGAATAAAAAAACACATATAGTGTTGCTTGTGGGGGCGAGTGGTTCAGGTAAGGATACCTTGTTACGGGCGGCATCAAGTCATTTGCAGGGGGATGGCAGTTTTTGCTTTGTTCCACGGTATATCACGCGCCAGCCGGATGAGAGCGAAAAAAATTATTATATCGATCAACCAGCCTTTGTTTTTCTCCGTGATCGTGCCTTTTTTGTCAGTCACTGGCAGGCACATGGGAATTACTATGGAATAGGCAGGCGTCATTTGGAGAATTTACAGCCAGGAGGAGTGGCGGTCATTTCTATTTCCCGTACTGCAATAACCGACTTTGAAAAGCCAGGTCAAATGGTAACGACAATATTGGTAAGTGTTGCCCCGGAGATTCTTCGTAGTCGCCTGGAAGGGAGACGGAGAGAAGGGAGTGAGGAGATAAAAAAACGACTTGCCCGTTCTGATCTGCCAGTTAAAGCCCGTAATCTTGTTCGTTTTGATAATTCATCGTCGATTGATACGAGTGTGGCTTCTTTTGTTGATTTACTTGAAAGCTTAAGGGGCGACTCCTAAGAGAAGCAGCAATTTTCCCAACTTCCTATTGCTTCGTTGCTGGTTGTGTCTGAACTTTATAGCCTATTCCGGGAACAGTCTGAATTTGAATTTCGTGTACTCCCTGTGCCTGAAGCTTTTTACGAATATTTGCAATGTGGATAACAAGTGCCTTGGTCTGGCTCGACGGGGAATAACCCATGACTGTCTCAAGAATTTCTGCATGGGGCACTGCCTGACCTTTTCTCTCCGCAAGAAACAAAAGTAGATCAAATTCTGTTTTGGTCAGCGCTATGGGTGGGGCGTTCTGGGTGGTAACTTCTCTTGTCAGCGGATTGATGGAGAGCTTACCGACTGCAACAGCTCTGTGCTTCCTTTGTGGCTCTTTATATATACTACGGCGGAGTATGGCCTGAATACGCATCCATAATTCTTTTGGACTGAATGGCTTGGTTAGATAGTCGTCTGCGCCATGCTCAAATCCTGTAAGCTTATCGTCCACACTTTTTTTGTCCGTGAGCAAAATGACAGGTGTTTGTATGCTGTCTGCACGGAGTTTGGAGAGTACAGAGAGGCCATCCATGTGAGGGAGGACTATGTCCAGAATTACAATATCAGGGCCAAAGGAGACAATACTTTCCAGAGCCTGTCTTCCGTCTGGGGCAACGAGGGTTTCAACGTTATATGATGTGAAAAAAGCACTCAACATAGCTGCAATTCCCGGATCGTCTTCGACGATTAAGAGCTTCACTATGGAGTTGTTAGTCATATAGTTGGAAAAGTCGGAATTATTTTGCCTGACCATCTGGGATGCAACCTTTTCATCAGTTTGCCAACAAGCAAATAAAAGAATGTACTTAATCAATACTCATAAAACAATTTATGTGCAAGTAACTTCCTTGAACTATTGGAGCTTCATATCTTGGCACTACCGTTATGTGAACATATAATTTCTTTGAGCGTCAGAAAAAATATCTCCAATGAGGTGTATTAAAAAATCTTGATAAAAAATATTCAATAACCGATAATGATTCTGTCAGCTTGTTTCCTGCATTATTTGGTAGAGGGTGAAGGCAACTGAACACTGGTTAACAATACTTGGAAAATGATCTCTTCATAGCTCTTTCTAAGTAAACAAGACAATATGCTATAGTCTGAGTGAGGATTCTCAGGGTGTACGATGATGGGGCCGAGACAATGTTGGTTATTTGTGAAGATTGTGGCAAAAAATATACAATTGATGAACACCGTATAAAAGGAAACAAGGCTAAGTTTAGCTGTAATGGATGCGGGTATGTTATTATTGTTGAAAAGCCACCGGTGCGAGTTCCTCCAGCAAAGGGAACGCCTGTCTTCAATGGGGGGGGCAGGGAGCCAGAGTCGGCTGATGACAGCATACAGACGAAGCAGCAAAGCAAGGTGTCAAATGCTGCTTCGGGACATTCTCCTGTGGCAACAGGGAAAGGGATGCCTATCCGGTTCCATTTTTTATTGACCATGATTTTGGGATTTGCACTTGTCGCTGGTGCTGCTGCCTATCTTTATCTTACTTATATCCCGCAAATAATTAATCATCAAATCGAGCTTCGAGCTTCTGTCATTACCGAGTCTTTCGGTGGTGTCATCAAAAAACCTCTTCTGCTTCGTAATTATCTACAGGTAAACAAAGAGGCTCAACGAACCAGTAAGCTTCCCGGCGTGGCCTATGCCTCTGTTGTGAACAAAAAAGGTATTGTTGTCGCCGGATTTTTCAGTGATATGTCACGATTTGACAGAAGCTTTGAAGCACAGGTAAAGGAGAAGGGCTTTCCTGTTTCGGTTCTTACGCAGAACGAACTGGAGACAGGAGGGGGCTACAAGAGGATTACAGTGGGGGGGCAGGTAATTTTAGATACAGTACTAGCCATACCTGAAACCGGCGGAAAAGTACATGTGGGAATTTATGTGTCTGAAGTTGATGAGGCTATTAGGAATACACTTCTTTCCCCGGAGGCCATATCCGTTGTTTGTGCGATCTTTCTCATTGGCTTTTTTATAATATTCTTTCTCACCAGAACGATAACAAAACCACTCCATCAGTTGACCGATATTGCAAATCGCATCAGTCTCGGTGAACTGGATCTTACTGTAACGCCAAGTGGACCGCGTGAAATGCGTGAGCTTGCAACAGCTTTTGAGCGGATGCGCAACTCTATAAAAGCTGCGGTTGACAGGCTGGCCAGATAAAAAAAACTCTGCTTCCAGAGTGCCTGCGAAAAGCTGCGCCACTTTATATTCAGTTACAAATTTGGTGTTTTGCAAGAGGAAGTTGCCCCCATGAGAAGTCAGGTAAAATTATATGCGGGTGCACATTTTATTTACAAACGGGAAAAGTTGCCATGCTACGTTTATCGACTTGTTTATTTGTGATAGTTCTATCTGTCTCTGCCACAGCGTCTCTTGCTCTTTCTGCCAGTTATAAGATATCCATGCTCCCCCGGTATTCCATTGAGGAAATTAGCTCAAGAATCGTCCCTCTTGCAGAATATTTGAGTAATAAAACCGGCCTTGAGATAGTGCCAATATTTACATCAACATTTGATCAGTACACAAAGCAGCTTATCAGTGGGGGAATAGATATAGGTTTTCAAAACCCTTATATTTATGTGCTTACGTCCGAAAGACAGGACGTGATTGCCATGGCGCTTAAGGGGACTGACAAAGATAAGTTCCGTGGGATTGTGATAACTGGTGCCAATAGTCCCCTGCGCAGTTTGAAAGATATTAAGGGAAAGTCAATTTCAATTGTCAGCTATACAAGTGCTGGAGGATTTCTTTCACAAAAATTAACTCTTCTGGAGAATGGGATTGATGTTGAAAAGGATTGTGTTCTTCTTGAAGCACCGGAAAATAAGCAGGAAAATGTTATATTCTCTGTCTTTGCAGGCGATGTGGATGCCGGGTTTATACGTGAGTCTGCGCTTAATAAAGCGGGTGCCTATGTACCGAAAAGTGCACTGAAAGTCATTGAGGGGACGGCTTGGCTCCCCAATTGGGCTGTGTCGGTATCCGCAAATATGCCTGAAGAGGATAAAAATAAAATCACCAGGGCCTTAATGGCGTTGGAGCCAGGTGGTTCTGTCCTCACAGCTTTGAAGATAAATTCTTTCAGAAAGGCTGAAGACACAGAGTATGATGTTGTTCGTAGAGCCGCGGGTATCGAAAAATAAGAAGGCAGTGGTGAAAGGTATTTCGCACTGCTGTAAGAGACTGTTTATACCACACCTACATTATAAAATGAAATAACCATGAAGAAAATAACTTTTCTGACATTGATTCTGATTTGTGTCAACTGTGGCCTATGTCAAGCGAAAGACCTGAAATTGTCCATGCTGCCCCGTTATTTTCCAGACAAATTGACAGCCATGATTACTCCTCTGGCAGCTTATCTGAGTAAAGAAGTCGGCGTGCCTGTTACACCGATATTGACCGAAAATTTTGCAGCCTACGAAACGAAAATTATGAAAGGGGACATTGCCATTGGCTATCAGAATCCACTTGTGTATGTGAATGTTTCCGGTCGTCATGAAGTTCTTGCCACTGCTGTGAAGGGAGCAGGCGGAGATAGGTTCAGAGGGGTAGTCATCACCAGACCAGATTCTGGTATTAGTAGGCTCATGGCCTTAAAAGGGAAAAAAGTGATGATCGTGAGTAAGACCTCAGCTGGTGGGTTTTTATCCCAGAAGCTTGCCCTTAAGGAGAATGGGTTGGATGTGGAGCGTGATTGCATTGTAAGTGTTGCCGCGGATAATCGACAGGAAAATGTCATAATTTCGGTAAGTATCGGGGATGTTGATGCCGGTTTTATTCGTGAATCGGCCCTTCATAAAGCTGATGACTATATCATGCCTGGTTCTGTAAAAGTGGTTGAGGAAACTGCCTGGTTGCCGAACTGGGCTCTCTCTGTGAACAAAAGTATGCCGCAGCAGCAAAAAGATGCTATTCAGGGAGCATTGTTGAAACTTGAAAGTGACAGCACAGTACTGAAAGCGATGAATTTAAAATCCTTCATTGCGGCTTCCGATTCAGATTATGATGTTATTCGCAGCCTGATAGAAGATATTTGATCGTTCTTGTTTGGCTGGAGCTACCGTGTGGCGTGTAGATGCTCTTACCTAAAGACCCCCCCTATTTGGAAGGATTAAACAGTTTCTACCTCAATTTTGAAAAATTTATTGAGCATCTGCAGGGTGACATTGGATCAGGGTGCGTGTATTGCCAGGCTGAAAACCAGGAAATACTTGTCTATTTTGATGAACGGGAGGCCATCCGTGGTGTGATTCAACGGAAGGGGAAACGTGCTCTGATTTCAAAGGGCGTGGGGGGTGTTGTTCAGGAGCTTCTCACCAGGAATTTCCAGATTAGGATCTACTACCTTGACTCTGCCTCAATTTTCTACTGGGCTGAGTTACCGCATTTTTCTCGCAATAAAAACCATGTTACTTCAAAAGAAATCAGTTTGCTGGATCTCTGCATACGGTTTCAGAAAATGAAATTCTCAGGATTTGTTGATATCACACTTGAAAATCATGAGGATAGCGTCCTTCTCTTTTTTAATAAGGGACAGCGCTGTGGCGGTTCATGTTCCTGGGGAAAAGGTGAAATCAGTTTTTCAGGGGACGATTACATGCGTTTACTTACGAGTATTGAGGAGGCTGATATGGCAACATTTGACATAGGCCGCTTTGCCGCTGATGAAGCGCCACTTCTTCAAGAGGTATCCTTGAATAAAACTTCTGATGAACCTAATGAACAACAATTTTGGTCGAATCTTGACACAGCTCTAAAAGAAATCTTGATCCTTTATGCTATGATTTTTGGGCAGAAAAGTAAAAACGACCCAATTGTTGTTCTGAAGCAGCAATTTCTTGACAGCATTGATGAGTACCCCTACCTTGATCCGTTTGCCAATTTTTTTAAACTGAGTGGGGATGGGGAGTTCCAGTTTTCGCCAAGTGTAAACCGCAAGGAAGTCGCATCCGGTATTATTAGTTGTGTCTGGAGAGTAATCTTTGATCACAAATTGGAGGAAAAATTTCGCACGGCCGTTGAAAATTGGGAGTATACGTCTGTACTTGAAAAGCAAGGAATTACAGTTCTATGTTAGAGAGCCTTGCAGGGAAACATTGCTTTATTCCCTTGCCCCTGAGCATAAGAAAAGGTAAAAAGAAGGGGTTGATGTACCTGCGAATAGGGTATCGGGGTTTTTACGCTCATATTTGGGTGGGTGTAAATAGCCATCTAAGGCGACTTATGGAATGATTCTGTGGTGTCTGTCAGATGTGCTATTCACAATACTGATAAACTCGTAAAAAGGTCAATTGAGAGATGGCTAAGTAAAAAAAATCAGATTTGAGGAGCTTATTTTGTGTTTTATTCCGGCGTACCAGGGTGCATCGTAATTAAACAAAAACATACAGCAACGAAGCTGGTGAAGAGTATTTACGACGCCATCAATACTGCCATGATTGTTTATGGACAATCTGAAAGAATAAAAAGAGAAGGTGTCGATGGCTATAACAAGATGTATAAAATATAACTGTGTCTACGGACTGATATTATTTGTACTTTGCAGTATGACTGCCTGTGCTCAGACAAAGTATGGGGTCGTGAAAATTGTATCGATTCCAGCTGGTGCTGAAGTTATCAATTTAAAAGATGATACTCATCTTGGGCTAACTCCTTTGTTGGTTACTTGGGAAGATGAGGAAGACGTCGCCAGGAATGCAACAGTTGAGTTGAGAAAGGTTGGTTATGTGGAAAAAATAACTACTTTCTGGGTGAATATACGACACGACACGAAGGAGGCTGCTGTTCTTGAGCCACAGCCTGTAACGATTGAGCTTAAAAAAAAGGATTAAGAGATGCGAGAAAAAAAAATCCGGGTCTCAGGATGGTTGTGCCCCTTCATTCTGTTAATTACGTTTCTTTTTCTGTCGGGTTGTTCAGGGGAAAAAAATCTCAGGATAAAGATAAATTCCGTACCCAAGGGAGCCTATGTTTTATACCGGGCTGTGGGAGATGGTATACCCTGTCAGGGAGAATGGATTTATCTTGGTAATACTCCGATACAGGCTGTACGACTTTTTGATGAAGGGAAAATAGAAGGAGCGGATAAAATAATGCTTAAGATAATGCACCCTGGCTATGTTGAGCAGGTAAAGGAATGGGATGGTGTCAGTTTCTGGAAAGAGGTTGAGGAACGCGATGTGATCTTTTGGACACCAGAACTGGTTCCAGCCACTACTAAATAGTGTTTGTTTTAGAAGTTGAAACCTAAAAATTCTTTTCTTACATTTCCATGTAACTGCTTACAGGGCAACTGTGGAAAAGTACTGTGCTCTGTGAACAATTCCTTTTTTGTAAGAACATTTAAATAGCAATGTATCTTCCCGCTCTAGCAAAGGATCTGTATAAAAGCCAAAAAGAGGTTGAGCAACTTGAGTTAGAGTTGCAGAAAGAAAACACTCCGGTAACTCAGGAAGAAATAAAGGCTTTGTTACGTAAGGCTAAAGCTGAGCTAGCCTTACTTCGTAAGGTGCTGGAGGGGAGAAAAGAGCAATCCAGAGCTTCTCTTTATAAACCAAAGTCCATTTTTTGATGGATTCGTACGGTGGAGTTTTTTGTAGACAATAGGTTATTGCGTAATGGATGTTTTCTATTGTTTCTGATTTTTCTGCTGCTCTTTCTTTTCAATGCTTATAAAGTTGAGCGTGCTGTGCACTGTCATGAGAGGAAAAATCATGGCGATTAGAAAAATATTCACTATCGGTACAAGACTGAGAATTGCCGGTAAAATTCCCAGACGAAGAGCTTGCCTGTTATGTTTTTGTAGCCAGGAAATTTTTTCCCCAAGACTCCAACGCCTGCGGGAGCTGGAATAATCCACAAACATAAGAGCCGAGTAGTATGTGTATAAAAACAAAACGACAACTTGTCCCACTCCAGGAATAAAATTAGCCATCAGTGCTGCAATGGTTACCAGTATTCCCAAAAGTCCAATTTTTAATCCTTCCCAGAGATCAATAAACAATCCCTTAATATTGAGAGCAGCGTCTGGCTCGAAGTTCTCTCCAGCATGTTTTTTCTCCGTGGCGGTACTTAAAAAGACATATCCTGGTGCCGAGAGACTGTAAGCAAGAAGGAAGGCCAGATAAAAAGCTACAATGCGGCTTATAATCAGAAATCCCCAATGCATGACCTCCCAACCTAAATACCTTGTCCAGCCCCAGATTCCTGCGGCTTCAGGTTGGGTGAGAAAAAAACTCCCGGTAAGCTTATCCACAATGTCAACGGTGAGTAGAAAACCGAGCCAGGTTAAGACGATGGTGGCAAGGGTAAGAACTGCACTCCATCCCAGTAACCGTTTGGAACGTAAAAGAAATGCAAGAGAATAAGAGAGGGGGATCCATTGGTGATCGCCTGGATTGTATCGTTTGAGCGTTTTCATGAGAGACATAATAGGACTTTTCTGGATTGAGTAAAGGGGGCGTTCTTTTTTTTTCAGGCTGGACAGGTTAAATGGTATAGAGGAGAAATGGTTAAAAAAAAAGAAACATCTTTTGTCTGTGTTGACTGTGGTGCAGATTATAGTCGTTGGCTGGGGCAATGCAGTTCCTGTAAAGAGTGGAATACTGTAAAAGAAGTGCGTTTGGGTAAGAGTGCCGTTGGAGCACGATCTGTCGGGTACAGTGGTAAACGAGCCACTGTACAACTTCTTTCTGAGGTTGATCGTAGTCGGGCTGAGAGACTTTCCACCGGGATTGCGGAATTTGACAGGGTGTTGGGGCAGGGGATTGTGTGCGGATCTGTCGTGCTTATTGGTGGCGCACCAGGGGCGGGTAAGTCTACCCTGCTTCTTCAGGCATTGGCCAAAAGTGCTGCTTCCGGGATTCCTGTGTTGTATGTTTCGGGAGAAGAGTCTCCGCAGCAGATCGCCGAACGTGCAGATCGTCTCGAACTGCCTGCTGATAATATCCAAATGCTTGCGGAAACTTCAGTTGAGGAAATTTGTAAGGTGATGGATAGGGTACAGCCGCAGGTGGTTGTTATTGATTCTATCCAGGTAGTACATTCCAGGTCATCCGAGTCTGCTCCCGGCTCTATTTCTCAGGTTCGTGAATCCGCTGCAATACTCACCCGCTATGCCAAGGAGACCAACACTTCCATTTTTATGGTTGGCCATGTAACCAAAGATCACTCCCTTGCCGGTCCCATGACCCTGAGCCATATTGTTGATGCTCAGGTTGTTCTTTCGTCAACAGATGATGCCAGGTATCGTATTTTACGGGCGGACAAAAACCGTTTTGGCAGTGTGGGCGAGCTTGGCTTTTTTGCCATGACAGATCGTGGTTTGAAGGAGGTGAAAAATCCATCGGCCATGTTTCTTTCAAGGTCAGGAAGCCCATCGTCCGGTAGTGTTGTCACAGTTGTTTGGGAGGGAACCAGGCCCCTTCTTGTTGAAATTCAGGCACTGGTTACAGAGAGTCAGTCCGGGAATCCCAGACGCCTGGCTGTGGGTATGGATCAGAACAGAATTGCCATGCTTCTAGCGGTTCTTGCCAAGCATGGTGGGTTGGCAACGGCCAGTGATGAGGTGTATGTGAATGTGGTGGGAGGCATTCGGGTGTATGAGACAAGTTCCGATCTTGCTGCCATGGTTGGTATTGTTTCAAGTTTGCAGGACAGGGTGATCCCCCATGATTCACTCTTTTTTGGTGAAATTGGTCTGAGTGGTGAAATTCGACCTGTTGCCAATGGAGAAGCAAGGTTGAAGGAGGCTGCAAAACACGGCTTTAAGAGAGCGGTGATACCAAGAGCCAATGTGCCACGACACCTTGTGCACGGCCTGGAAATTGTTGCTGTGGCAAGTTTGGTTGAAGCCCTTGAAGCACTGTATTAAATTGTTTGTTCTGGATAGTGCTTACATCATTGTGGTCGAAAAAACCGATGGTTGGTCATCCCGTGAGGGGGTATTTTAAACCAATACTTATGTGACAAAATGTACAGTAAAAACGACAACTCTCTCAGGAGCTGTCTACAAATACAAGGAAGGAATGGAATGGACTTCAAAGAACATTTGAAAATTTCCTGGGAAAATACCCTGCAATATATTGTACCAGTCATCATACTGACTCTGATACAGCTAATAGTCGTCACTTTGAGTTTCGGTCTCCTGGCACCAGTCACCACTGCCGGTTATATACAATCCTTGCTCAGAACCATGCGCGAAGGTCGTGAGCCAAAAGTTGGTGACCTGTTTTCTGAGATGCGTCTTTTTTTCCCCCTTCTGGCGTTTGGGATTTTAGCTGCCCTGGCAAGTGCTGTTGGTTTTATACTCCTGATTTTACCGGGTATATTTGTTGTTGGTTTCCTGGCTTTTTCCACAATCTATATGATGCCATTGATGACAGACAAAAACATGGGGCTTTTTGAGGCCATTAAAGAGTCCTGGTGTATGGCGGTGAGAAAACCTCTTCGCGATCAAATTGTTCTTATGGTGTTTTACCTGGTAATTATGTCTCTGGGCGGGTCTGTTCCCTTTGCCCTGGTTTTGGCTCAACCTCTGGCCACCTTTTTGCTCGTGTCTGTATATGAAGAACGTTTGCAGGACAAGCAGCTGCGTATCGGAAAGGAATTATAACTGAATATGATGGATAAAAAGTACGGACCTATGAAGGATTGGCAGCGTTTCGAATTGGCGGAGCAGGTTTTGTATGTTCAGGCGGACATTCCTGACTGGATAGTTCTTTCTTCTCAAGCCGACAGGATACTTCGCTCAGAAAACAAACATGACGACAGCTTTTATGAGCGCACACTCCTTGAAAATGCTTTTTCAAAGGAAGTGAAGCAGCCGTATACTGGCCGTGCTGCAATGCTTGAGTTGAGCCAGCTGAAAGAGTGTTGGTTTCACATTAGCGATGCCTGTAATCTCAGTTGCCGACATTGCCTTTTTGGCTCCTCTCCAGCAAAAACACGGAGTCTCCTCCCAAAACTTCTTGAGAGTGGTGTTGAACAGGCTCTGGCGCTTGGCTGTCGCCTTTTTTCTTTTACCGGCGGGGAACCTTTCCTTTATTCCGATTTTCTCAAATTTTTAGGAAGATTGCTTACTGCTAATAAAGAGGTGCATGCCGCGGTATTAACTAACGGGATGTTGCTTGAGCAGTTTCTGAGTGAAATAGCTGGACTTGAAAGGCTTCACCTACAGGTCAGTCTTGATGGTCTTGAGAAATCTCATGATGGGCTGCGGGGCAAAGGAAGCTATAAAAAATTGATGAAAAATCTTAGGGCTATTAAAAAAGCGGAGATACCCTTTACCCTTTCAATGGCCATTAGCAGTGAAAATATAAAGGATTTATCAAAAGTGGTGGATGTTGCTGCAGAAATGGGAGCTGTCTCTATTCATTTTCTCTATCATTTTATCCGTGGCAAAGGGAGCCGGGAGCAGTTTATACCTGCTGAGACTATTTTTCCTGCTTTGTTGGCGGCGTGGAGGCGTGCAGAGGAGCTAGGACTCAGCGTAGATAACATTGAAAGTGTGCGAAGCCAGGTGTTTTCAACTCCCGGCACTCGTTATGATTTGTCAAATACCGGTTGGGAGTCTGTGGCTGTTGGCCCTGACGGAGTGATTTATCCTTCTCCTGCCCTTGTTTGCATGGAGAAAACAGCCTGTGGACATCTGGATCGGGGCCTGGCTGAAGTGTGGAAGACAAGTCCTGTCTTGCAGAAGTTGCGCAACTCCAGCCTGGTCGATTCTCCTGCGTATCGGAAAAACCCTCTTAAGTTTCTGGTGGGGGGAGGGGATGTGGATCACAGTTTTATGTGTGGAGGGAAGTGGGTCGGGTATGACCCGTATGTGGAGCTTTACAATCAAATTGCTCTACAGTTGATTGCAGATCAGGCTGGAAAATATACACGTGAGGGAAAAAGGGGCATCCTTTTGCGTATGGGAGATGTCAGGTATGATTGTCCTGATGATGACGAGGAGCCAACTGGTGTTGCGTTGACCCATTGCAACTGTCTTATTTCCCTGGCATCTGACCATGGGCACAGTTCCGTTCGGGAGTTTTATGGGGAAGCAGCATTGAATGCAAACGACGATATACTTAATCCTTTGGCGCCTGCTCAGGCCGATGCTGACTTTATTCCGGGAAAGACTAAAAAACATTCCTATGGGTGTGGAAGCCCGGTCACGGATGCTGACCCGCAAAAGGGAGAAACATTGGTGGATCTAGGATCAGGGGCCGGCATCGAATGTTTTATGGCTTCCTCTTCTGTTGGCAGGGACGGTCAGGTTTACGGCATCGATATGACGGATGAAATGCTGGAGTTGGCCATGGAATCACAAAAACAGGTGAGTGAACGTCTGGGCTACCAAAATGTGGTATTTAAAAAGGGGTTTCTTGAGAAGATCCCACTGGATAGCGATGTCGCGGATGTGGTGATTTCCAACTGCGTTATTAACCTCAGTCCGGACAAGCGTATGACGTACCAGGAGATATTTCGTATTTTGAAACCTGGGGGTAGGCTGGTTGTTTCTGATATTGTTACGGATACAGCGATTCCTGTATCTTTGAAGAATAATGTTAGATATCGGGGCGAGTGTTTGGGCGGTGCCATGCAGCAGGAAGAGTTGGTGGTCATGATGGAGGCTGCCGGTTTTAGTCTGATTCGTTTTATTAAGCGTTTTCCGTACCGTCAGGTTGAGAATGTGGATTTTTTTTCTCTCACTTATGAAGCTTTTCGTCCTGCCATGGGAGAAGCATTTGTTGATGTGATATACAGAGGGCCGTATGGAGCAGTTTACACAGAATCCGGTATTTTTTTGGCTAAAGGAAGGCGTACTTCCATACCACGTCAAGAATTATCCGTGTTGGATGACTCTGTTTTTGTTGTAGACGTAAAGGGGGTGGTGACCAATATTGAAATGAAAAACTCCTGTTGTTCTCCGCAGCCGGAAATATCTTATATTGTCGAAAATTGTTGTGTTCCAAGCTCCTCTGGTTGTTGCGAAGACCCTTCGGATAATAAATCTACAGAGCGGAGTAATGAAGGCTGCATGGTTTGTGGGGGTGATTTACAGTATTTTACGACTGCTCAGGAAATGGCTTGCAACTATTGCGGCGGTTTCTTTTCTACAAATGCTTGTTGTGAACAGAGTCACTTTGTTTGCGATGGTTGTCATCGAGAAAATGGGATGGAAGTGATTCAAAGAATTTGCGGGGATACACAGGAGCGGGATCTCATCACTTTGCTCGAACTGATCCGTAACCACCCTTCCATTCCAATGCATGGCCCGGAACATCATGCGATGATTCCAGGCATTATTCTTGCGTGTTTTCGTAACAGCGGAGGCGAATTAAAGGAAGAGGCCATTCGTGCAGGTATTAGTCGTGGTGCAGGTATTCCAGGTGGTGTCTGCGGATTCTGGGGAGCATGCGGAGCTGCAATTGGCACCGGTATTGCGGTTTCAACAATACTTTCGGCAACACCTCTTACACCGATACCGAGACAGGTAGCACAGGATTTCACAGCAAGGATACTATCGTATATTTCTCAGTACTGTGGAGGTCGCTGTTGTCAACGGGAGACCTGGCTTGCCCTTTCCGAGACTGCAAGGCTGTCGGAAACAATACTTTCTGTACCCATGGAGGCGAAAGGGATGCTTCGCTGCTCACAGTATAGGAAAAACAAAGAGTGTATTCATGCGAATTGTCCTCTTTGGAAGAATAGGGTCAAAACTCTTCAACCTGAGCTTCAGTTTCTTTCTATTTCCTGATATACTGCTTTTATAGTGATTGTTTTATATAGGGATTTTCCTATTAAATACTATCTGAACATGTAGTTCCCTCACAGGGAACTACATCTTTCAGCGGTCACGCTGGCTTGCGTATGACTGACATGCGGTGTCAGCCTGTCTGCATAAAGCTACAGCACTCTGGAGGAAGTTACAAATTCCGGGGTTCTCGAATATAAGTTGTTTATTCCTGTGAGCAGTTACCTAAATAGAATATATGGAAATGATGCAAGTTATCCTTAAATTGGTCAAAAACAAACGAGCATACGCAGGTGCACTGCTTGTGATGCTCTCCCTGGTGCTCAGTAGTTGTGTGTGTCCGGATGTAACTGAAACTGCTAAGTTGTCAAGCCAGCGGGAGCAACTGTTTGAGGAGCACAACAAAAATCTGATAAGGGAAGTGGCACGCTTGGAGCAGGAGCTTGCTGAAAAGCAGAAAGAAATCAAGATGCTTGTTCTTTCCAAGCAGAACAGTAACCGTGAGGTTGTGCGTACTAAGGCCAAATTACGGAGCCATAGCAGCAAGGCCGAGACTGTTGCAAATATTGCTGAGGTGAAATCAATGCTTAATGAAGTTGGTGATAGGCAGATGAATGACCAGCAAAGGCAGGTTGTGTTGGAGGCAGAGCAGGTTATCGTAATGAGCGTGGAAGCACTGAATCGGGGGGATGTTGAAAAAGCTTTTGATCTGTCAAGCACTGCCCAGCAGTTGATTCAGCCGATCCGGGAATTACAGGTGCAAACCTTTTTAAACAGCAGTTCAGATGTTGTGTTTGTAACACCATTGGTAATGAAAGTGTTAAAGACCTGTAATGTACGAACGGCACCGGGCATGACAAGTAATATTCAGTTTATGCTGGAAAGCGGGCGCAAGATACAGGCTTTGGCCTATTCTAAAAACTGGGTTCAAATTGAATCTGAGCAAAAAGGGAAGGGATGGGTTTATTCTCGGCTTCTTGAAATTATCCAGTAGAGTTTCAGCACAATACTACTTAAATCCTGCACTGCAAAACATGAAAGAATAATTCATGCTCCATTTTCTGAAGTGCAGGATTTAGCTACTCAGCTGTTTCCTCACACGATGACCACGCGGTGCAATTTCTGCCCTGTTGTTTTGCGGTATAAAGAGCTTTGTCTGCCAGGTCGATTAGCCCGTCGATGTTCATAGTCATACTGCTATTTATTGTCGCGACACCTATACTGACGGTAACTTGGATTGTATGAGTGGCTGCTGTGATCTTGCTTTCTTCAACTGCTGTTCTGATACGCTCTGCGGTCTGCCTGGCCTCCTCCATCCCCGTATTGTCCAAAATGATTAAGAATTCTTCCCCCCCGTAACGTCCTGCAGTGTCAATCGAACGTAGCATTTCAAGTAAGATTGTTCCTATTCGTTTAAGCACGGCATCTCCAGCGAGGTGGCCGTAGGTATCATTTACTTCTTTAAAATGGTCAAGGTCTGCCATCAGGATTGAGAAAGGAGTTTGATGCCTGGAGTAACGCTCTGAGTGTAAAGCCAGCGTATCCATTAAGTGTTTGCGATTTGAAAGTCCTGTCAGGGGATCCATTGTTGCAAGTAGTTTGAGCTCGTTTTGGTTTTTACGTAATTGAACCACCATGTCATTAAAAACAGACATGGTAAAACCTGATGGTCTCGTAAAAAGTTATTTTCAGTCAACTAATTAATTTTACAGATAAAACCATATTTTTTCATTGCACCCCAGAGCCCTCTTATGTT
>CAMZKT010000008.1 GCA_947311435.1 uncultured Desulfocapsa sp. | reverse complement strand
TTTCCGATCTGTTTAAAAAGGATGGCTGCAGCCATGTTGCCCTCTTCTTCTGCCTCTTTGGCAAAAGTCGGGTACATCTCTGTTGTTTCGTAATTCTCACCATTAATGGCTTCCTGCAGGTTGGCTGCGGTGTCCCCAATCCCGTTTAATAATTTAAAGTGATCCTTGGCATGTCGCTCTTCATTGGCGGCACTCTCTTCGAAGATTTTAGCAATGTAATGATACCCTTCCTTTCGCGCAACTTTTGCGAAAAAAGTATACATATTTCTGGCCTGTGACTCTCCGGCAAAAGCTGCCTTTAAATTTTCCGTTGTCTTACTCATACTGCCTCCTGGTACTAATTTTTACGTTTTGGCTCCTATCTAAGAACCGTTCTTACAAGTATAAAAATGATGCTATCCGTCACTCTACAGTGCTATTACACTTTTTACAAATCCCATGTAATTCCAGATGACGTGACTGGATCTGCCCCATGGCTGACAATGTGTCGGGTAACCTACTGCTGTCAAATTCGGGCCAGTAGATGTCTTCAACCAAATTACATTGAGTACAAACAAAATGATGATGCTGATCCATGTTTGCATCAAAGAGAGTTTTCGCGCTGTGGATATTCAGTTTCTTAACAATCCCAAGTTCTTCAAACGTTGCGAGGGTACGGTAAACCGTATCGATGGCCATGGTTGGTACTTTTTCCTGTAGCCGTTGATGAATAAGCTCAGCACTGGGATGGTCTTTTTGGGCGATAATTTCTTTATAAATTTCAAGGCGCTGGTGGGTTAGTTTTATGCCAGCTTTGTTACAAATTTGCTTGAGATGGTCGAGTTGATTTATATTCTTGGTTTTCTTCAATTGTTAGATCTCTAATTGTATTCTTGGTTGCAGGTAAGTATTAAACTTAATGGGAATCATTGTCAATAGATTTTAACTGGTCAGGATACGATAGATTTCCGACATCCGAAGAGGAAGCTTGCGTACATTATCAATAAAAATATAATTGGCCGGTCCATACATATGCTGCATATAATCTTTTGCCTGATGGTCAATGGTTATGCAGAAGGGGTGGATATCTGCTGTCTTTGCTTCAAGAAGAGCATGTCTTGTGTCTTCGATGGCATACTTCCCCTTATAATCATCATAGTCTTCGGGTTTCCCATCTGAGAGAGTGATTATGAGACGTGCCTTGGCATCAACATCTTTGAGCAAAGAAATGGCATGTCGAATGGGAGGGCCCATTCTTGTATATTCGCATGGTACTATGGAAGTGATACGTTCCTTGACTTTGTCGTCATAAGGTTCGTCCAAGTGCTTAATATGAAAAAGTTCACAGCGGGATCTTCGCATTCCCGAGAATCCATATATTCCGTAACGGTCTCCAAGTACTTCCATGGCTTCAGACATGAGAAGCAACGATTCCTTTATGGCGTTGTTCACCCATCCGGAGGTGGAATTAGACTGATCAACGAGAAAAAGGACTGCTATATCCCGTTCGTTTCTTTGTAGTCGGATAAAAAGACGGTCCGATGATGAAATACCTGCATGGGAATCGGCAATGGATTCTATAAGTGCGTCTAAATCAATATCATCTCCATCCCGTTGGCGTTTCATAAAACGTTCATTGGATCGCATCATCTCAAACTGACGGCGTAGGCGGATGGTGAGGCCACGATACTTGTTCAGCGTATTTTGGACAAAAGGAGAATGAATGGGGGGAAGATTTTTGAAATGCAGAGTGCACCAGTTTTTTCGGTATCCCTGCCTTCGATAATCCCATTCGTCGTACAGAATCGTATCTTTTTGTGCTGCTGACTCCTTCGTCTGTGTCTCCTGGACTTCATTTTCAAGAATGGCGTGGCCAGCTTTTCCAGCAGCACTTGAGATAAACTGGGTAGGAAAATGGCCAAATTCATTAAAACAGTTTTGGGCACACTCTTGAAGCTCTGGAGGCATTTTCATCTGCGCATTGTCTAGGCATATTACTATAGGGGAGGGTTGTTCCTGATTTGCTGCCTGTGTTAATTCACTATCTAAGATCACACTTATATCTGTATCCTTCAATCCACCCTTGTACCCGTTTTGTCTGTTTTCGTTTGTGTGATTGGAGGCCTCCTGAAGGGAATGATTGTGAAGGTAGGCGGCCATCAAATCAACGAAATTCTCTTCCAGTTTTTGATTTTGGATCTTTCTTGCGTTCTCTACTGCCTGGAGCCTTAAAGCGCCCTGGAAAGGAAATGGGCTTATCGGGCAGTAGTCTGTCCCTGACTTCTGCAGCGTGAAAAAAAGGTCTGCGGTGAGCTTGAGGCTGTCATCGGTTGATGCTTGCCCGTTGAGGTAGCGTTGAGTGGACGATTTACTGAGTATTTTTTTCAGAACACTGTCCTGTTCTGAGTTCTCCGTAAGAAGTACCTGCTGCAGGGGGCGGAGTGGATGATTGTTTAGACTAGCACTTAACTGCGGGAAAATATGTTGCTTTGCAGCGCGCATGAGCCCTGGCAATTCCTGATTGAGGAAAACCAGTACTCTGATTGATTCAAGGCAATGATAGATGTCACGGGCAAGTTGCGGTTCTTTAAACTCATCGAGAAAGGCACGAAGCCAGAGGACATCATTGTTGCATTGAGTATGGGAGTAGTCGGGAGGTGCTGTAGTGATAAAACTGCCCTGGGTGATAAACCCCCACTGAAATGTAAGAATAAACTTGTAGAGGAGGAAATTGATATCTCTTCTTGAAGAGAACTCCAACTCTTCAGGAACGAAAATGGTGGTGCTGTCCGTATAGCTTACTCTGTTTTTTCTAAGTTGTAGTTCTGTTCCTGCCACACCACGAATATAGGGAAGAAGTCTTTTTTCAATGGAAGTAAACCCAAGGCCTCCACCACCATGTAATTGAGAAAGGTAACGAGTGAGGTCGTCCTGCATAAATCGTTGAGCGGCACGGAGACCGTGTGTTTCGTAATGATCCAGGATTATTCCAATCCAGTGTGGAATTTGCTCCAGGCTAAGATGATCCAGAGTCTTGGGGAGAAGGCGTAAAAAGTCGTAGCAGAGGGAGTGCGAGACAGGCCAGATCACTGGTATATGGGTGAAAATTTCTTTACAAAAAGTATCGCTTTTATCGATGAATGGTTCAAGAACCTCCTCAACGTCCCATTCATTTGGGATATCGGGGGAGACAAGTTTATAAAAGCGTTCTGTGAGAAGCGGTAATTTCATAAGTAAAAAATCAGAAAATTGAACTGACCATCTCCTGGAGGGCTGCAAGTAACTCAGGGTCGTCACTCAAGGGGTCTATGATAGCAGCTCGGCAGGCAGTGTGGATATCAATACCGTCTAATACCAGGCGTCCCGTTTGAATAAGCAGTCGTGTTGAGGCACCCTCAGCAAGTCCGGAGTCTTTAAGACTTCGTGTCATCCCTGCCAGTTTGACCAGTGAAGCTGCAAGATGTTTGTCGACTCCAGCTTCTTTGCAGACAATTTCTGCTTCCTGTTGAGGGCTTGGGTAATCAAAGGAAATGGCAACGAAACGCTGTCGTGTTGAAGGCTTGAGGTCTTTAAGTACGCTCTGATATCCAGGATTGTATGAGACACTAATCATAAATTCGGGAGGTGCCAGCAGAAGCTCGCCAAGTTTTTCAACCGGCAGTTCACGTCTATCGTCGGCAAGTGGGTGAATAACCACTGTTGTGTCTTTACGGGCCTCTACAATTTCGTCTAGATAACAAATAGCTCCTGCACGAACAGCGAGGGTTAATGGCCCATCTGTCCATACTGCTTCTCCCGACCTGATTAAAAATCTTCCGACCAGGTCACTTGTGGAGAGATCGTCATGACAGGAAACGGTGATAAGGGGGCGTTGAAGCTTCCATGCAAGATAATACATAAACCTGGTTTTCCCGCATCCTGTTGGGCCTTTTAGTAACAGCGGCAAACAATTTTTATGTGCAGATATCGCAATTTCAATCTCCCTGCCGGATGAGAGGTAGTAGGGCTCTTCAGTTATAAGATGTTTGTCAAGGCGTGTTTCTGTCGGTTTCATAGGTCTCTCTAAGGTTATGATTCAGTCTTTTTGATATCAGGGGACGTTTTTTTCTATCAGAAAGACTCCATAGGTGGCAAAAAAGTTGGAAAAAAGAGAAATGATTTTCCCCCTTCTGTCCTGGTCGTGTGTGTTAATAGCACATTCCCTGACGATGGTGTAGCCAACATCCTTTGAAAACTTGCGAAAATCTGCAAGGGTAATTACACGAATATTGGGTGTGTCATACCATGAAAAGGGGAGTTGCCTGTTTTTAGGAGCCTGCCCTCTGAATAGAAGCTGAAGTCGAATGGAGAAATGGCTGAAGTTCGGGAAACTGACAATAACCTGTTTACCTATCCTGGAGAGGGACTTCAGTAGATTGTCTGGCTGATACACCTGTTGCAGTGTCTGGCTGAGGATAACCATGTCAAAGCAGTCGTCCGGGTAATCCTGTACCTCATCCCTGAGATCCCCCTGGAGAACGCTCAGTCCACGGCTGATACAGGCAGCAGCCTTTTCTTTGTTCTGTTCAATTCCTGTTCCCTGAATGTTTTTGTGTTCTTTCAGCCAGGCAAGAAGGTCGCCCCGTCCACAGCCAAGATCCAGTACTCTGGAGCCGGGTTGAATCCAGGAAGCAATAATGGAGAGATCAAAACGCAGCTGTTCTGGATTTTTGTGTTTATATTCCATTCAAAAAGCCTCCAATAAGTTTTGTGAGACGTTTATCTGGAATAAGAAACGCATCGTGTCCGCAATCGGCTTCAATTTCACAAAAGCTGACATCCTGCCCGGTGCGCTTCAAGGCCTGCACAAGTTCTTTGGCTTGATAGGTTGGGTAAAGCCAGTCTGATGTATATGAAATAATAAGAAACCTGAAATGAGAGCCGAGAAGATCCTGTAGGCTTTCCCTGGTATTGCTGTTATCTGCAAGATCAAAATAATCTGCTGCCTTGGTAATATAGAGCACCGAGTTTGCATCAAAACGTTTTGCAAATTTTGAACCTTGATAACGCAGATAGCTTTCCACCTGGAAATTGGCCTCAAAGTTGAAAGAAAAATCTTTGTTGTCCTGGCGTTTGCGGCCAAATTTTCTTCGCATTGCCTCGTCGGAAAGGTAGGTGACATGACCTATCATTCGAGCCACGGAAAGTCCCAGATCAGGCCCCTGGCTTTGGTAGTAATCGCCACTGTTCCAGTGGGGATCAACCATTATAGCCTGGCGGGCTACTTCATTGAAGGCGATGGCCAGTGCGGAGTGGCGCATGGTGGTGGCGATTGGGATGGCAGAACGTATCAACTCGGGGTAGCGGACGCACCATTCAAGCACTTGCATTCCGCCAACCGATCCACCAATAACAGAATGAAGTTTTTTTACTCCCAGGTGATCCAGAACTAGTTTCTGGCTTTTCACCATATCTCCGATGGTAATCATGGGAAAACTGAGTCCGTATGGTTTCCCGGTCTTGGGGTTGATGGATGAGGGGCCTGTTGAACCCATACAGCTGCCGGGGATGTTGCAGCAGATGACAAAATAATGATTCGTATCAATTCCCTTTCCAGGTCCCACCATGAAATCCCACCACCCTGGCCTTTCAGTATCGGGATCATCCTCGTAGAGACCTGCTACATGGGAATCGCCGGAAAAGGCGTGGCATATCAGAATGGCATTGTCTTTTTCCTGGTTTAAGCTTCCAATGGTTTCGTAGGCTATACGGATGGGAGACAGGGGTAAACCGCTGTCGAGTTGGAGCGCATTTTCGGGGCTGTCACCATTGAAATAGTGTTTGCGTACTTTCAATTCTTTTCCAGAGCCTGAGTTAAATCTGCCAGAATATCGTCGATATGTTCTATGCCTATAGAGAGCCTGATCAGTGAAGAGGGAATACCGGAGGAAAGGAGTTGGGCTTTTGAAAGCTGGGAGTGGGTGGTGGACGCCGGGTGAATGGCAAGTGATTTCGCATCCCCTACATTTGCGAGATGAGAGATTAAATTTAAGGATTCGATAAATCGTTTTCCTTTGGAGAATCCGCCTTTAATTCCAAATACTACCATTCCACCAAAGCCCTTCCGAAGATATTTTTTTGCCGTGACATGATTTTCATTCTTTGTCAATCCGGGATAGTTTACCCAGTCCACAGCCTCATGTTCAGCTAAAAATTTTGCCACAGCCATTCCATTTTCAGAATGCCGTTCCATGCGTAGGCTTAACGTTTCAAGGCCTTGCAGAAAGGACCAGCAGTTGTCTGGTGAGAGACATGCACCAAGGTTGCGAAGAGGTACCAGACGCATCCGCAGGGCAAAGGCAATGGCAGACATTTCACCCAGGTCGTGTGCATAACGGAGGCCGTGATAGGATTCATCCGGTTCGTTGAAAAGAGTGAACTTTGAATCAGTCCAGTCGAATTTCCCGGCATCAGTAACTATTCCGCCAACTACTGTACCGTGACCACCCATCCATTTGGTAAGGGAGTGGATAACAACATCAGCTCCATATTCGATGGGGCGCAGAAGGGATGGGGGTGTAAATGTGGAATCAACAATCAGCGGCAGGGCGTGTTCGGCGGCAATTGTTGCAACTGCTTCGATGTCGGTCATGGTGAGCCCGGGATTACCCAGAGTTTCACAGAAGAGGACTCGTGTTTTGTCGTTGATTGCAGCCCTGAAATTTTCGGGATCTTTTGGGTCAACAAGTTTCACCCCTATTCCAATTTGGGGAAGAATGGAATCAAACTGTGAATAAGTCCCACCATAAAGATTGTTGGCTGCCACGACCTCGTCTCCGGCACAACAGATATTGATGATACTGTAAAAGATAGCAGAAGTACCAGATGCAAGAGCTAAAGAGGCAGCCCCTCCCTCAAGCAGGGCGACCCGATCTTCAAGAACAGCTTGGGTCGGGTTGCTAATCCGAGTATAGATATTACCGGGCTCCTTCAGGGAAAAAAGGTTCGCGGCATGTTCACAGTCCTTAAAGAGATAAGAGGCAGTGCGGTAGAGAGGAATTGCACGGGAACGTGTGTCGCTGTCAATTTTCTGTCCGCCGTGAAGTGCTGTTGTTTCAAACTTCATTTTTTTCTCCTGGTTTACCGCAAAGTAGAAGGGGGTTGTAGATTGAGCTAAATGCTAGGTTTGTACAGTGTGAAAACAACTATACTACCTTGTAGCTGTTGTTGGCCAGCTTGAAATTGGTGTGCATTAAAATGAACAGGTAAGGAGCTATGGTAAATAGGGTCGATTATTCTTTTAGTTAAAGAATTGCATGAAGCTGTGAAGTGAGGTTTTCTACTACATATTGTAGATAATCATTGCAAGGCAACTAAGTATGGTATATATCTTCTTGTGCAGTACTTACCGGAATCCCCTGTATAAGTTCGCAGATTATTCCATGGCAGAACTCCGCAGCATTCATTAAACAACATCCCTTTGGCCATATTTGAGATTCTTTTTTTAATCCATACGAGGAACACATGACCCCTGATTTAAAAAAACAGGTTTTGACTAAAACCGCAGAAACCGTACTGGAAAGACGGTACTATATAAAAGACAGCGACGGAGAGGTTGCCGAAACCTGGGAGACACTTTGTAAGCGTGTGAGTGATGCAGTGGCACAGGTGGATAAGCAGAGCAAGCAGTTTGAGGCCTTGCGTGAATCTTATTTCCGCATGATGTACCATCTGGACTTCCTCCCCAACTCGCCATGTCTTATGAATGCAGGAACCGATATAGGTCAGCTTTCTGCCTGTTTCGTATTACCAATTGAAGATTCCATGGATGGGATCTTCACTGCCATTCGTAACGGAGCACTTGTACATAAAACTGGGGGTGGGACGGGCTATTCTTTTTCCAGGCTTCGTTCCAGAAATGCTTCTGTCCGTTCAACTCAGGGGGTTGCGTCTGGCCCCTTGTCGTTTGCAGCGGTTTTTGATGCTGCCACAGAGACAATCAAGCAGGGTGGAAAACGACGTGGTGCCAACATGGGGGTTCTTCGTATTGACCATCCAGATATTATGGATTTTATCAGTGCAAAGGAAAATCAGGATAAATTTACAAACTTCAATTTCAGTGTGGCCATTACAGATGAATTTATGGCGGCTGTGGAGAAAAAGGAAGAGTATTCCTTGATTGAACCGTCAAGCGCAGAAACAGTGGGAACTTTGAGTGCTCGTGCTGTTTTTGATAAAATTGTGGATCTTGCCTGGCACAACGGAGAACCGGGTGTTTTATTCATTGATGCTGCCAATCGTGACAATATGACACCACAGCTGGGAGATTTTGAAGCGACAAATCCCTGTGGGGAGCAATGGTTGCTCCCCTATGAGAGCTGTAACCTCGGCTCATTGAATCTCAGCAATTTTGTCAAGGACGGTGCTGTCGATTTCGCCAGGCTGGAACAGGTTGTGCGAGTTGCTACTTCCTTTCTTGATAGTGTTATCGATTGTAATCGTTTTCCAATCCCTGAAATAGAAGAAATGACGCTTAAAACCCGAAAGATAGGCATGGGGATTATGGGTTTGCACGATATGCTGATTCAGCTTGAGTTGCCTTATGGAAGTGAGGCGGGGCGGAAACAGGCAGCAGAAATAATGAATTTTGTCCGGGAAAAGGCGGAAGAACGATCCGTCGAACTTGCTGAGGAAAAGGGTTCTTTTCCTGCTTATGATCCTGAAATTAACGACTATCCCGCCAGGCGCAATGCAGCTCTTACCTCAATTCAGCCCACGGGCACCGTGTCAATGATTGCAGATTGCGCTTCAGGATGTGAGCCCTATTTTTCCATTGTCATGATAAAACATGTTATGGACGGAGATCGCCTGATTCTTGTTAATAAACATTTTGAGCAGATTGCCAGAAAAGAGGGGTTTTATTCCGAGGAATTGATGGCAAAGGTTGCTGACTCAGGAACAGTAATTGGCCACGATGAGATTCCTGAAAAGTGGCAGGAGATTTTTCGTACTGCCCAGGATGTAACTCCAGAGGATCATATTTTGATGCAGGGAATTCTTCAAAGTAATGGTGTGGATTCTTCAATCTCTAAAACTATTAACCTTCCTCATGATGCAACCAGGGAGGAAGTGGAACTTTCCTATCTCATGGGATACCGCTCGGGATGTAAGGGGCTCACCGTGTATCGTGATGGTTCAAGGGATCAGCAGGTTCTAAACACCCAGGACAGTACAGTTGAGGAGAAAACAGCCCTGGTGTCAGCCAGCGGTGTAAAAAAGTCTCTTCCAGATACTTTGAGTGCCAAGCGTTACCGGGTGAAGGATCAGGATCAAAAATCCGTTTACATTATTGTTTGTTTTGATGAAAACGAAAAGGCCATGGAGGTTTTTGCAAAGTTTCCTTTTGATAATCGTGTTGATCTTAAAGATAAATCCACCATGTGGACCACGATCTGTCGTTTGGTATCGCTGGCTCTTCGTTTCAATATCCCGGTATCTGAAATTATTAAGCAACTTGATCGTTCCAGTGGACATATGCTTGACCTTCCAGCCCAGTTGAGTAAATTGTTCAAGTCATTTATGGCTGGCACACAACACGGCTTTGCTTCCTGTTGTCCGGAGTGCTCTGGCACTCTTGTTTTTGAGGAAGGTTGTGAAACCTGCCATGACTGCGGATACAGTAAATGCAGCTAACGGACACGGCTCAAATGTATACAAATATTATCTTTTAAGGTTGGTTGAAAATGGGAAAAACAGGAAGAAACGAACAGTGCCCCTGCGGGAGTGGTAAAAAGTTTAAACACTGTTGTCTGCCAAAAGAGCAGGCGGGGATGGTACGGACAAATCCGGAGGCCGAATTCAAAATTTCATTGATCAGTGAAATTGAAGCCATTGTCCAGGTGGCAGCAGAGAGGCGGCAGAAGATCAGGGAACTCGGCGTGTTTATTCTCCTGGCCACAGCGGATGGCGATGCCTGGCTACTGGAAATTACAGATTCCGATGCGGTTCAGTTGGCTCGGGCAGGTGAGCCATTGGAGATCCCCATTGATGAAAAAATAGAGACCATTGAAATTAACTGGAGTCATACCTATGACCTTGGCAATAAAGAGTTTGAACTTACTTCCTACGCTGACAGGGCTAAAACCGTTATGGAGGGCTATCCGGTTAAGGAAATCACTGCCTCAGTCAAGCGAATTAAAAAGAAATTTCCCAGTGAACTCCTGGATCAGGTGCATGTCGATCCAGAAGTTCACAAATAATGATACGCTGTAAGTTCTGTGAATTTTATCATACGAACATTTCCCATGGTTTTCGTCATGGGGATTATTTTTTTTCTTTCCCATCAAAGTGGTGAGAGCCTTGCTCTCCCGTCTTTTCCCGGGGCAGATAAACTTGCTCATATGACGGCCTACGCTGTTCTTGCGTTTACTGTAATCTGGTCATTTGGTCGACGAGGGTTGGACAACAGCGGACGTACCGTATTCCTTGTGGTGCTTTTTTGCCTTTTCTATGGAATGACCGATGAATACCATCAGTCATTTATCGCTTCGAGATCGGTAAGTGCTTATGATGTGCTTGCAGATATGGGGGGGGCATTTTTTTGCAGTATCCTCTGGATGAAGAGCCTGGTGCTGCAGGAGGGAATACTTGTTTGCCAGAAACGTTTGTTAGCAGTCACACAGCTAATTTTTTTTCATAAAACCTAACCCGATAAGTCAGATGAGTTTTAGATTTTCTGGACTTGGGGATTTAAAGGAAGCAGAGTAACATTAAATATGAATGTCGAGGCAGGGTGCAAGTACAGTCAACAAAGTGTTTTTATTTTGCTCACTTCTTTCATGCTTTATACTCATAATTTTTTGAACGTCGTCAAGGCCGGTCGTTTTTTTCTTGTTGACCAAAATGTTTACTCCGTTTGACGGTGAAAATGCTAGCGATGCTGATATTTAGTAAGGGGAAAATTACTTGAAATCAGGGCTAGTATTAACTTATCAGGGAAATTCTACCCGATAATAATGGTTCCTGCTGGATCGCAGCGTTCTTGTTCCGCTTTGCTCCGCCATTAGCCATACAAAGCACGGAGAGTACTATGAATAATAATCCACCTATATGGATTGGTAAGGATTATAAAAATGGGGGGATTTTCGAGGCCCGTATTTTAATAGTTGGTGAATCCACATATACATTGGATGACAAAGATACCTCGCAATACAACTTATGGATGGCACAAGATCATATCGACGGTTATAGAGATGCGCGGCATAGGGGACGTTCATGATTTTATGCTTTTCCTGGGATGCTCAAAGAAAATCATTTTTAGGACAAATCTTTTTATGCTCAAT
>CAMZKT010000007.1 GCA_947311435.1 uncultured Desulfocapsa sp. | reverse complement strand
CTATTAAAGAAAGGGACGTTTGTTGTAACAGGCGAACTTGGACCTCCCAAAAATGGAAATCCAGCTGTGGTGCGTGAAAAAGCGCAGATACTCAAAGGAAATGTTGATGCGGTGAACATCACTGACTGTCAGACTGCAATTGTGCGCATGTCTTCCATTGCTGCTGGACTTATCACAAAAGAAGAAGGGGTTGAGCCTGTTATTCAGATGACTTGTCGTGATCGTAACAGGATTAGCATGCAATCAGATATATTGGGTGCATCTGCTCTTGGTCTAAAAAATCTGCTTTGTTTGACGGGTGATCACCAGAAGTTTGGAAATCATCCTGGCTCCTAGGGAGTCTTTGACATGGATTCTATTCAAATGCTTGGCATGACGAAAGGGATGCGTGATGAGCAGGTGTTTCTGTGCGGCGAAGAAATTAAAAGTGATGCGCCTAGGCTCTTTTTAGGAGCAGCCGCGAATCCCTTTGCCTATCCTTTCGAATATCGTGCTGTCCGTCTTGGAAAGAAGGTTGCCGCCGGAGCTGATTTCATTCAAACTCAAATTATCTATAATGTTGCTAAATTTCGCGAATTTATGAAGATGGTTCGGGATCTTGGGCTTCATGAAAAATGTTATATACTGGCTGGCGTAACTCCACCCAAATCTCTTGGAATGGCGCGGTACATGAAAAAGTTTGTACCCGGTATGGAAGTCACGGATGATGTTATCCGGCGAATGAAAGACGCCAAGGATAAACAGGACGAAGGTATTCAGATATGTGCAGATATTATCAATGAAGTTAAAGAAATTGAAGGTGTTGCAGGAATTCATTGTATGGCCATAGAATGGGAAAGTGCTGTGCCTGAAATTCTTACCAGAGCTGGTCTTTTACCACGTCCGGATATAAGAGATTCAACTGAAGAATCTCTTGAAAAGGAAATTCCGGACGAAATTGTTGTACAAACGGTGGACACTGATGCACTGTTGGAAAGGGCTAAAATTGAAGCTCAGGAAATCATAAATGCAGCACAGGTAGAAGCAGAAAGACTGAGGAAGAACGCTGCCACAATTGATAGTAAAGAAATCGAAACAACGGTAGGAACAAATATTGACGCGCTACAGAGTGCGGATGATTCAGGAGAGCATGAAATGAATGAAAAAGAACGGATCATGGCACTTGATTCTGTGAATCTTGGCCTGGCTGCATTAAAAAAGGCTTATGGATTAACCGATGATCAGTTTGAGGCGCTGTCGAGTTTCGCAGGTGCTCATGCTATTTTAAAGAGAGAACCCGAGATTGCAAATGCCGCATCAGAGCCGGCTCCAGCTTCAGCTCCAGAAACACAAACCACACCAGTCATTGATGATTCTGCTGAAAAAAACGAAGCTGCAGCAAAGGCTAAACTGAAAGAAGAGGCTGATGCCAGGAGAGCCAGGGACGCTGAAGAGGCCAAAGAAGCGAAGGCCATTGCAGATGCAAAGGCCGCTGACGAGGCTAAGGCAAAAGCTGAAGAGGCAAAAAAAGCAGAAGAAGAGGCCAAGGCCAAGGTAGAGGCAGAACATAAGGCTGCCGAGAGAGCCAAGGCTGCAGCAACCGCCAAAGAAGAGGTTGCCGCAAAGGAGAAGACAGTTGCGAAACCTGCTAGTGATATTGTTGATTCTCAAGAGTTCGCCAAAGAAACTGTTTTGCTGGCTGATCGCTCCACAAAAGTCACTCCTAACACATATGAAACAAAGTATTCAGGAATAATTCGTGCTGTAAAAATGGGGAATGAAGGAAATGAAAAAGTAGTTGGTGGCTGTGGATCAATGCCATTCCAGCTCTTTGAAGGAGAGCATCCCAATAAACCTCTTATTGCCATGGAAGTCAGTGATGTTAAACCTGAGGAATGGCCGGAAACATTGAGCCAGCATTTTAGCGATGTCTACGATAATCCTGTAGCCTGGGCAGAGAAATGTGTGAAGATTTATGGTGCAGAGGCAATTGCTGTTACTCTTGGCTCCACAGATCCCAATGGGATAAATCGTTCGGCCGATGATGCTGCTAAAACTGCAGCAGATGTGATAGCAGCTGTAGACGTTCCTGTAATTGTTTGGGGGTGTGGAAACGCTGAAAAGGACACAGAAACATTACGAGGTCTCACATCTGTAATTGGTGATAAGAAAGTGTGTCTTGCGCCTCTTGAAGATGCGAATTACAGAACCATTGGTGCCACCGCCATGGCATTCCAACATCCTGTGGTTGGAGCATCTCCAATTGACGTTAACCTTGCAAAGCAGTTGAATATTCTTCTCGAAAACCTTGGTGTCTCACTTGACACAGTTCTCATGGATCCATCTATCGGTGCACTGGGGTATGGAATCGAATATACGTATTCAGTAATGGAGCGGATTCGTATCGCAGCACTTACTCAACAAGATGAAAAGCTTCAGGTACCTATTATCTGTAATCTTGGTTGCGAAGTTTGGAAGGCTAAGGAAACAAAATTGCCAAGTGATGAAATGATCGGAGATCAGGAAACTCGCGGCATTATGATGGAGGCACTTACCGCAAGTTGTATGCTTATTGCTGGTGGTGAAGTTATGATTATGCGCCATCCCAGAGCTATTAGTTTGACGAAAGCAATGATTAACGGGCTAATGGACTAGGTTTCCTTTTCGCCTTGAATTGAATGAACCAGCCAGCTTTAATACGGATATTATAGGAGTATATGATATGTCAAAAATAATTTGTTCTGCTGCTATTCGCGGTGCTCATAAAATTATAGATATGGCCGAGAACAGCTTTGAAGACGCTGTGAAAAAGTTCGGCAAAGACAAAGAGGTCTCGTTCCCTAATACTGCTTATTATCTTCCCATCATATACAGTATGCTTGGAGCCAAGGTCGAGAAACTAGGTGATATGGAGGAAATTTTTAAGGAGTGTCGAGGGCTGATGCCTCCGGTTGTTACAGGAGATATCTGGCTCCCATATCTCGCTCCAGCACTTGACGCTGGTATGGCAACATTCTTTGCAGAGGAAATGTTCGAATCAATAAGATACTTGAATGAACCTGACCTTTACACAGCCACAGAAGATCCAACACCAGATAACTTCTGGTTAGGTGCGGCAGATGATGTGATTTTTCGCAAGCGTGGTGTTGAGTTTGTCGATGGGTCTGCTCCAGGTTTTGCAGCAATTTTGGGAACGCCGAAAGATCCTGAAATGGCGGCAAAAATTGCCTTGGAACTCCAGGAGAAAAATCTGTATATTTTTATGCATGATCAGACTGAAGGTATCAGCCTCCCAGATCAGCTAATCAAACAAAAACAACAGGTAGGTTGGGGAACTCGGCTTGTTCCTTTTGGCCGTGAGTATACTACAGCCGTGTTTGCCATCGGTTTTGCATGTCGTGTGGCTCTAGCCTTCGGTGGTGTGAAACCAGGCGATTATGCTGCAAATCTCAAATACAACAAAGATAGAACATTTGCTTTTGTCATGGCTTTTGGTGAGGTGAGTGATGAGTGGTATGCCAATGCTGCTGGGGCTATTAACTGGGGGTTCCCAACTATTTCAGACTGGGACATTCCAGAGATCCTGCCTACAGGGGTTTGTACCTATGAGCATGTTGTCTCAAACATTCCTCATGATGAAATTGTCCAAAAAGCAATAGAGGTTCGTGGACTAAAAGTAACAGTGAGTAAGATTGATATCCCCATGTCCTTTGGACCGGCGTTTGAAGGTGAGAGGGTTCGTAAAGATGATTTATTCATGGAATGTGGTGGTGGTCGTACACCAGGTGTTGAGGTTTTAATCTCCAAAGAGATGGACGAAATCGAAGATGGACTTGTTACTCTTGAAGGGGTTGACATAGAAGATTTGGAACGTGGGCAGAATGTACCTTTAGGAATACTTGTCGAAGTAGCAGGACGTGAAATGCAGTCCGACTTTGAACCTATTCTCGAACGTCAGTTTCATCATCTGATGAATTATATTCAAGGTCTCATGCACATGGGGCAACGGAATATTATGTGGCTACGTGTTGGAACTGCCGCTGTAGAAAAGGGCTTCTCTTTTAAACATCTTGGGGTAGTTCTTCATGGCAAGCTTCATCAGGAATTCGGAGCCATTGTTGATAAAATCCAGGTCAAACTGTACACAACAGAAGAAGGAGTGAAGATGGTTTCTGATCTCGCAAATTCAGTTTACACCGAGCGTGATCTTCGTCTTGGTGCGATGACTGACGAAACAGAAGATGTTTTCTACTCCTGTACCTTATGTCAGTCTTTTGCTCCTAGTCATGTTTGTGTTATTACTCCTGAACGGATAGGAATGTGTGGTGCGTATAACTGGCTTGACGGAAAAGCTTCTTACAATATTAATCCAACCGGCCCTAATCAGCCTATTGAGAAGGGGGAATGTACCGATAAGGACAATGGGTACTATACTGGGATTAATGAGTTTGTTAATCAGGCATCCAGAGGTGCTGTTCCAGAGGTAAGTTGTTATTCTTTAATGAACAACCCCATGACAGCTTGTGGTTGCTTTGAAGCTATCGCTGCCATGTTACCAACATGCAACGGCATAATGGTTGTTAATCGTGATTATCTTGGTATGACTCCATCAGGAATGAAGTTCACATCTCTTGCGGGAATGGCTGGTGGTGGTATGCAGACTCCAGGTTTTATGGGAGTAAGTAAACATTACATGACTTCCAAAAAACTTTTTAAGGCTGAAGGCGGATTGAAACGTGTTGTTTGGCTCCCCAAAATGCTCAAAGAAGAACTTGCCGATAAACTCAAAGAAGTGTGTGAAGATATAGGAATGCCAGAACTTTTTGATATGATAGCAACTGAAGAGCAGGGTACCACTGAGGAAGAAATTCATGAATTCCTCAAGGAAAAGGGCCATCCAGCGCTGGAAATGGAGACTGCTGTTTAAGTTGCCCGGCTGTAGTATAGAAAAACTATAATTATAAATACGAATATTATTACAATACATACAACATTCCAATTGTATAGATAACTGGAGGAATAACCATGGCCTTAACCGGTATTCAAATTCTAAAGATGCTGCCCAAAAAAAATTGCGGAGAATGTAGCATCCCCACCTGTCTTGCCTTTGCTATGAAAGTAGCGGCTGGTCAGGTTGAGATAGATGAATGTCCCTATGTATCCGATGAGGCTAAGGCCACTATTAGTGAGGCATCAGCACCGCCTATTCGTACCATAAAAATTGGAAGTGGTGATGACAGTTTTACAGCAGGTGGTGAAACCTGTATGTATCGTCATGACAAACGATTTGAGAATGAAACTGGTATTGCAGTCCTTGTCACAACAGAAATGAATGATTCTGATGTGGACGGACGGATAGAAAGGTTTAACAAATTTGAGTATGAGCGTGTGGGTGTGATTATGCGTGCTGATCTCATAGCAGTTAAAGATTCAAAAAATGACGAAGCTTCATTTGTTGCTCTTACTCAGAGGGTACTCGATGGTTCTGCGCGTGCAGCCATCATCCTGATGAGCGAATCAACTACGAATCTGGAGGCTGCTGCAAAATTATGTGGTGAGAGAACTCCAATCCTTTATGGTGCGACTCTTGACAATGCTGACGATATGGCCAAACTAGCAGATTCTATAAAGGCGCCAATTGGTGTAAAGGGGAGTAACCTTGATAATTGTGTGGAAATTTCGGAGAAACTCACTGCTGCCGGAGTAAAAGACATGGTTATCGATACTGGTGGCCGAACTCTCCGTGCCGCTTTTGAGGATAATATTGTCGCAAGGCGTGCCGCTGTTACATCCAAGTTTAAACCACTTGGGTTTCCAACGATTGCATTCCCCTGTGAGATAACCGATGACCCAATGCTTGAAACCATGGCTGCTTCTGTACTCATAGCGAAATATGCTGGTATTATAGTTCTTTCTGATTTGCAGGGTGACCTTCTCTTTCCACTTTTTCTGGAAAGGATGAATATTTTTACCGACCCTCAGCGTCCTATGGTTGTGACAGAGGATATCTATCCTCTGACCGGGCCTGATGAAAATTCTCCAGTTGTTATTACTTGTAACTTTTCACTCACATATTTTATAGTTTCCGGTGAAATTGAAGGGTCAAAAGTACCAACATGGTTACTAATCAAAGATACCGAAGGACTGTCAGTTTTAACTGCCTGGGCTGCCGGGAAGTTTGGTGCAGATCTCATAGCACAGTTTGTGAAGAAGGGAGGGATTGAAGATAAGGTAAAACACAGGGATCTTATTATTCCAGGATATCTTGCTTCTCTTAAAGGGGAGTTGGAAGAGGAGCTTCCTGACTGGGAGATCATTATTGGACCCCGTGAAGCTGGTCACCTGCCAGTTTTTTTAAAAGATTGGAAACCATCCGAATAAAGGAAATTAATGAGCACTGTAACACTGAACATAAATGGTAACGAAATTGTTGCCGAGGAAGGTTTAACTATCCTTGAGGTGGCTCAAAGATCCGAAATAACTATTCCCACCTTGTGCTTTCTCAAAGGAAAAACTTCTACTAAACCATGTGGAATTTGTATGGTTGAAGTAGAAGGGCACAAAGGTTTTTTACGTTCGTGTATAACTCCCGCCACCAACGGGATGTCTATCCAAACTGATTCCGCAGCTGTTGTTGAACATCGGCAGAAAAGGCTTGCAGTGCTTTCTGAAACCCATTTTGGAGACTGTAAGGCACCATGTAATCTTACCTGTCCAGGTCAAATAAATGTTCAGGGCTATATTGCTCATGTTGCTCGAGGTGAGTTCGAAGAAGCATTAAGGGTTGTTATGGATAGAAACCCTTTGCCTTTTTCCGTGGGTCGTGTTTGTCCACGTTTTTGTGAAAGTCGATGCCGAAGGATTCTTATTGATGAATCTGTGTCGATTAATCATTTGAAACGGTTTGTTGCTGATTGGTGCATGAGTAACAATATCGATTTGAAAATCCCAAAAGAAAAGCCGACTGGCAAAAGGATTGCTGTTATTGGTGGCGGTCCTGCCGGACTCACTGCAGCCTGGTTTCTTACCAGGAAGGGACATGATGTAACCATTTTTGAAGCAGCCCCCAAACTAGGTGGTGCCCTACGCTATGGCTTCCCGAATTTCAAGATCCCCAATGATATAGTTGACTACGAAGTTGATACTATTTTGCGAATGGGTATTAATATTCGTTTATCCCAACAGTGGGGAAAAGATTTTACCCTGCAGGATTTAAGGGACATGGGTTTTGATGCTACTTTTATTGGCATTGGGGCAACCATTGACATCCCGTTTGAAATTCCCTGCACCGACAAAGAGAATGTATATTCTGCAACGAAATACCTGCGCATTGTAAACGAGGGTGGAAAACTCGACCTTGGCCGAAAGGCTGCTGTTGTTGGTGGAAATAACATTGCCATTGAGGTTGCCAGATCTCTTCTCCGTGAAGGTGTAGACCAGGTAACAATTGTATATCCAAGATCACGTCTTGAGATGCCTGCCAATCAGCGAAATGTCAGAGAGGCTGAGAAAGAGGGTGTGCAATTTCTTCTAATGGCATCCCCGTCGGGTCTTTGTGCAATACCCGCTGAGAGCAACAGACTGAAACTTGATCTTATCAGGATGAAGCTTAGTGAATCCGACGAGAGAGGGAAACGGCAGATTCTTCCCATACCTGGGTCTTCTAATTCATTGGGGGTAGACACGGTCATCTCCTCCTTAGGACAAATGGCTGTTGATGGCAACATTGCCGGAGGTGAGCTCGAAGAAAAGTTAAAAATGAAAGCTGGTGGCTTCTTTTTCGCGAGTCCTCGGAGTTCTGAGACCAGTGTAGAAGGTGTTTTTGCCGGGGGTGATGCTGCAACAGGAAGCAAATCAGTCATACAAGCCGTCGTTTCAGCAAGACGTGCAGCCAATAATATAAATGCATATGTTATGGGGTGTGAAAAGGATCCTGCGGATAATCGTTTCAACTTCTCTCGCGGAAAAACCTTCGATGACGTTTCTCTAAAGAACTTTGATGGAATTGGTATCAATCTTCGTGAAAAGATGCCTGAACGCCCACTGGAAATAGCCACCAAAGATTACGATGAAGTCCAACTGGGTTTAACTGAAGAGTCAGCCAGAAAAGAGGCTGAGCGTTGCCTTAAATGTGGTTGTACTGCTTTTGATCGTTGCGATTTAAAACGGCTTGATATTGATCTTAAAGTTAATATCAATAAAACTGGAATGGGGAAGGAACCTATTTATCCCATCGATAGCAGCCATCGTGCCATGGTTGTTGACCCCAATAAATGTGTGTATTGCGGTAGATGTGAACAGTCGTGTGAGTACGATGCTCTGTCCGTCAGTGCGGAATCATTTGATGATGAAGGCCGACCACTAGGTTTGGTTATAGAATTTAAAGAAAATTGTGTGTCTTGCGGAAAGTGTGTTGATAATTGTTCTACTGGTGCGTTGAATAAAAAAAATCGTATTGTCCCCATACAGGCTGAGGAAGTCCGAGAGATACCCACAACCTGCCCATATTGTGGAACTGGTTGCCAAATGCTTCTTAAGGTGAAGGGACACACTCTGATGGAAATATCAGCCAATCCAGAAATTGCACCCAATTATGGAGATTTGTGTGTTAAAGGAAGGTTCGGCCACAATTTTATACAACACCCTGAACGACTAAAAACACCAATGATTCGTCGTCAGAAGGAAATGCCTCTTGAACCTGTTAGCTGGAGTGAAGCTCTTAACTTTATGGCTCAATCCTTCTCCTCTATTCTTGGTGAAAAAGGCCCTGATGCTTTAGCAGGATTATCGTCTGCCAGGTGTACGACAGAGGAAAACTATGCCTTCCAAAAGTTTTTTAGAGCCGGGATAGGTACGAATAATGTGGATCATTGTGCAAGGTACTGACACAGTCCAACGGTGACCGGTCTGGTCAAAGTAATTGGTTCTGGTGCAATGACAAATACAATTAATGGTATTCTTGACGGCGATGTTATGCTGGTTATAGGATCAAATACCACGGAAACCCACCCGATTATTGCCCTTCGAATGCTTGCTGCTGCGAAAAATGGTTCCAAGTTGATTGTTGCTGACCCTCGGAAGATTGGTCTTTGTGACCACGCAGCGGAATGGATGCAGCAACGTCCTGGAACTGATGGTGCTTTGATAAATGCATTGTGTCATGTCATCATTCGAGATGGACTTGAAGACAAAAAATACATAGAAGAACATGCTGAAAATTTTGAGGCTTTTAAAAGTTCGATTGCAGGATGTAGTCCTGAGTGGGCTGAAAAGATTACAACAGTACCCGCAAATGTTATTGAAAAAGTCGCCCATACATTTGCAAAAGGAAAGGCTTCTGGTATCTACTATACTTTGGGGATAACACAACATACCTCAGGAACTGACAATGTGTTAACGCTTGCAAATCTTGCTATTATCACTGGAAATCTCGGAAAGGATGGCGGGGGACTAAATCCATTGCGTGGTCAAAATAATGTTCAGGGTGCTAGTGACATGGGGTGCCTTCCACAATTCTTCCCAGGATATCAGTCAGTTAGTGACGAGAAGGCAAAGGCTAAGTTTGCCAAAATATGGAACGCTCCCATGACGGATAAGCCGGGATTAATGGCAACTGAAATGAATGATGCTATGTCAGATGGCAGGGTTGCCGGCCTGTGGATTATGGGTGAGAATCCGGTCCTTAGCGACCCCAACGCCGCTCATGCAATAAAAGCCTTGAAAAAACTTGATTGTCTCGTTGTTCAGGATATTTTTCTGAATGAAACTGCAGAAATTGCTGACGTAGTATTGCCAGCCGCCTCGTTTGCAGAGAAAGATGGTACATTCACCAATACAGAACGAACTGTTAGGCGCGTACGTAAAGCCGTACCTCCTCCAGGGGAGGCTCGAGATGACTTGTCAATCATCAACATGGTGAGCGACAGAATACTTGGTAAGCAACACAATGGATATCACGGGGCGATAGACTCTGTTTTTCATACCGTTCCTCCATTTGCTTCTGAGGTCTTTGATGAGCTTTCCACATGTTGGGGCGCTTTAGCTGGTATGAACTATGAACGATTTGAAAATGAGGTTCTTGCCTGGCCCTGTCCAGATAAAGATCATCCTGGGACTCCAATTCTACACAAGGATGGTGTGCCTAGAGGAAAAGCCTGGCTATCAGAAATCACATGGAGTGGTTCTGAAGAAACTCCATGTGCAGACTATCCTTTTATTTTAACTACTGGGAGAGTCTTGTATCAGTATCATACCGGAACTATGACCAGGCGTTCTGAAGTGTTGGAAGGTGCTGCACCTTCAGCGTATGTTGAAATGAATCAAGCTGATGCTGATGCATTAGATGTAAAGGATAAGGAAATCATTGTCGCTTCTTCTCGCCGTGGAAAAATTGAAATAGCTGTCCACGTTACAGATAGAGTGAAAAAAGGCCTAGTTTTTATACCGTTTCACTATAAGGAAGCATCGGTGAATTTACTTACCAATGATGCTTTGGATCCGCATTGTAAGATACCTGAAGCGAAGGTTTGTGCAATAAAAATTGAAAAGCTTAAACACGTTTAGTTTAAGTGTGTTTTTTGATGTTACAAAAATTCCTTAAGTAATAGAAATAATAATCATAAAAAATTAGCCCGGAGATCCTGATGGGAAAAACAATTAAACAGAGAGAGGGAGCGGTGATGATAGTAGGTGGAGGAATCGCCGGTATTCAAGCAGCTCTTGATATGACAGAACTTGGTTATTATGTCTATCTGGTTGAAAAAGCTCCAGCAGTTGGTGGCGTTATGGCCCAGTTGGATAAAACCTTTCCGACAAATGATTGTTCAATCTGAATTCTGGCGCCAAAGCTGGTAGAGGCCGGTCGGTCTCCTAACATAGAGATGATTACCAATGCTGATTTTCTTGCATTGGAAGGGAACCCAGGTAATTTCACAGCAAAGCTGAACATTCGGCCACGCTATATAGATGCTGACTTATGTACTGCCTGTGGGCTATGCACTCAGTATTGTCCGAAACACCATGTGGATCCATATAATGAAGGCTTATCAATTACTAGGCCGATTCATATTGATTATGCACAGGCTGTTCCTGCAACCTATTACATCGATCCTTCAAGTTGTATGTATATTCAACATGAAACCTGTCAGATTTGTGTTCCGGTTTGTCAAAGTCATGCGATTGATTTCAGTCAAAAACCTGAGACTCGTGAGCTTACTATCGGGGCAGTTATTTTATCCCCTGGTTTTGGGAAAATAGCACCTGAAACTCTTGAGAAATACAACTACGGCAAACACCCAGATGTTGTAACCGCATTTGAATTTGAGCGTATGACAAATGCCTCTGGTCCTTTTCTTGGTGAAATCAAATGCTTTTCAGATGGACGGCACCCAAAATCGATAGCATTCATTCAGTGTGTCGGATCACGAGATTTAGGATGTGACAATGGCTACTGTTCTTCTGTTTGTTGTATGTATGCTATAAAGGAAGCACTTGTAACCAAAGAACATGATCCTGAGGTAGATATTACCATTTATTATATGGACATTCGAACTCAAGGAAAAGATTTTGATGCAGCTCGTGAACGGGCAGAAGCTATTGGTGTGAAATTTATTCGTGCGAAAGTGGCAGATGTTACTCCTTGGGAAAACCACCTGAAACTAACTTATTCAACGTTTGATGGTCAGCATAAATTTGATTCACATGATATGGTTGTACTTTCAGTTGGACTAGAGTCACCAAAAGATGCAAAGGGCATTGCAAAGGCTACTGATATAGAACTTAACAAATACGATTTTTGTCAGACTGAAACATTTTCTCCTTTGCAGACCTCTCAAGAAGGTATCATTGTTGCCGGTGCATTTCAAGGCCCCAAAGATATTCCGGAATCAGGAACACAATCCTCTGGGGCAGCAACGCTTGCTTCGATCATCCTCAAAAACCAGCGAGGAAAGGGGACTGAAAGCAAAGAGTATCCTGAAGAGATTACCGTGAGTGATGACGAGGACGTTCGTATCGGAGTTTTTGTCTGTCATTGTGGTATTAATGTCAGTTCGGTTGTGGATTGTCCTGAAGTTGCAAAAGATGCCGGTAAAATGGATAATGTTACTTATTATACTGAAAGTCTTTATGCCTGTTCTCAAGATGCCCAGGAGCAAATTAAACAAACTATAAAGGATCAGAAGCTGAATCGTGTTGTTATAGCAGCCTGTTCGCCAAGAACACACGAACCATTGTTCCAGGAAACTCTCAAGGATGCAGGACTCAATAGAAATTTGTTTGAGATGGTGAATATCAGGGATCATTGTTCTTGGGTTCATGCCAATGAGCCTGAAGCTGCGACAGATAAATCAAAGGATCTTGTCCGTATGGGGGTCTCTAAGGCGGCTCGTATTCAACCTCTTCCAGAGCAGACGGTTCCGGTAATACCCAAGGCACTGATACTTGGTGGAGGAATCGCAGGCATGACTGTAGCATTGTCACTTGCTGATCAAGGCTTTGAATCGGTACTTGTAGAAAAGTCTTCCTCTATTGGTGGCAATTTACAGAACCTAAAAAACACCCTTGCAGGTGAAACAGTTGCTAGTTTTCTCAAAAACCTTACTATGAAAGTAACCAAATCACCGAAGATCGATGTAGTTACTGATGCTGCTCTTACTCAATCATCCGGATTTATTGGGAACTTCAATTCCATCATTGAGAGTGGTAAGGAAAAGAAGAAAGAACAGAGCGTTGATCACGGTGTTATCGTAATTGCCACGGGTGGTCATGAGCACCGTCCAGATCTTTATCAGCTAGGAAAGTCTAAAAAAGTAGTCACCCAAAAGGAGCTTGAAACAAAACTTGCTGGACGTGCAAAGAATCGTGCTCCCAATTCAATTGTGATGATCCAATGTGCAGGATCGCGCGGTGAAGACCTTAATTACTGTTCCAAGGTTTGCTGCAACCACGCAATGAAAAATATCCTAAAAATAAAAGAAATAAATCCAGAATCTCAGATTATCGTTCTATATAGAGATATTCGTACATATGGATTTGCAGAGGATGCATACCTTGATGCGCGGAAAAAGGGTGTCGTTTTTATCCCTTACGAAGTAGATCGTAAGCCAGTGGTAAGTACCCAAGGAACAAAAGTTCAGGTTGATTTCTTCGATTCCATCATGCAGGAAGATGTTAGCATGACCCCTGATCTTGTAACGCTTTCTGTTGGCTTGGTACCTGATGGAACTGAAGAGTTGTCTAAGATGTTAAAGCTTCCGGTAACGTCCAACGGCTTCTTTTTAGAGGCTCACGTGAAGCTTCGTCCTGTTGAAGCTGCGGTTGATGGTATTTACCTCTGTGGACTGGCCCATGCACCAAAACCTATTGAGGAAACCATTGTTCAGGCTCAAGCGGCTGCAGCAAAAGCAGCCATTCCTCTTGTGAAAGGATTTGTTACCGTTGATCCAATCGTATCCAGTGTCGAACAGGATGATTGCATTGGTTGTGGGCTTTGTACAAGCCTTTGTCCTTATGGTGCTATAATAATGGAAAAAGTTGGTAAGAAACGTAAGGCGAAAACAATTTCTGCTTCCTGTAAGGCCTGTGGCATTTGTGCTTCTCATTGCCCTACCTTTGCTATCTCAATGGGCGGGTTTACCAACGAGCAATTAATTTCCCAGATTGAGGCTTTTGGGAATAAGACAGTTGAAGAAAAAGTTGAAGCTTAAAAGATAAAGTTGTTTGTATAAAGAGCAATACACGGAGAATCAAATATGTCCGATAAATCATTCAGCCCGAAAATTCTTGGGTTCCTCTGTAACTGGTGCTGTTATGCTGCTGCAGACGCTGCTGGTGTGTCGCGTTTTCAATACCCGCCTAACCTTCGTACTGTTAGAGTTATGTGTACTGGTAGGGTTGACCCATCTTTTATTTTAAAAGGATTCCTGGAAGGAGCAGATGCAATTTTTACAGGCGGCTGACAACTTGGTGAATGCCATTACCAGGTTGGTAATTACGATGCAATGGGCGTTGATGCACTCATTAGAAGAGTGTTAAAAACTGTAGGTATTAAGGAAGAGCGATTTGGACTTAGGTGGGCATCAGCCGCTGAAGCTCCTCTTTTTGTCCAACATATTACCCGGTTTACTGAGGACATGAAGGAGCTTGGCCCCATCGGTGAGGCCGAAGGTCTTTCTCTTGAAGAAGTTAAGGGAAGAATTAAAAAAGCCCTTGATTTTGTCTCCAGTCAAAAAGTTCGACTTAGTTTCGGAAATGCAAGTAAGGCAGTGCGTAAAGATGAAATATGGACTGAAGAACATATTACTGAGATTATTAACACCAAAATGGAGAAGTCTTTAGCGTCACTTCGTGAGTAGGGTCATCCATTTTTTTTCTATTGTAAACCCCTTGTATCTTAATAAAGTACAGGGGGGTGTTTTAAAGCTGGTCTGCAAAAAGGATGGTAAAAGGAATTTTAGAAAAAATTATCCTGGAGGATCGAGTAGAGGTGCTACACCTTTGTTTTCATACTGCCATTAAGATCATCGGCAATATTTCAGCACAGGTCTTCTCATTTATTTGTCTACCCAAAATTGATAAACTCGTTAAAAGGTTGAAATCCCGATGGCTGGGTAAAATATCCATATGCGAGGCGCAAATTTTTTCTAATTTCGGCGTACTAAGGTACGTTGAGATTAAACAAAAAATGTAGCAACGAACCAGATAAAGAGTATTTATAACACAATCAAACTTAAATATAGGCTAGTTTGATTTTACCAATCCATTTATTCTGAAATGGATTTTTTTTATTTTCAATAACTGAGTTCGGGTTGTTCTCAAATGGACTTCCTAAAAACAGAACTCTCACTTATTTTGTTTCTGATACTGGTTGCATTTTGATTTATAGACGTAAAAAATGGTCAACCACTCCATTTTATCAGTAAACTTTACACCAACCTGATCAGCTTCATGGCGTATGATAGATACTGATAGGTCGCCAATTAGGAGTTTACTGTGTTCGCCAGTTAATTGGATCGTGAGTGTGTATTGTTTATTAACTAACAAGCTCTCCGTGGTTCTAATTAATGCGCCGGTTGCGCTTAGATCCATAATTGTTCCGAAGGATGTATTATTCTTGTTATCTGAGAGTGTTACTGGTGTCTTAAGTTGTAAACGACTGGTCTCTCGTCTTTCTTCTCTATTATACATAATATTTCTCAACTCCTTGTTGAGGTGGACAACCACTCTTTAACATGCAAGAGAGTAACTCTAAATTCTTTATACTGTAGCCAGGTATCTTTTCCTAGGGTACAAATACCTATTTATCAGCAGGAAATCTTAGGTGTAATAACCAATTTAGCGCAATCCTTATAAGATATTATCTAATAGCTACAAAGAAAACTACATCTATGGATCGGGAGAATACGTTTTTTATCTATAATAGCAGGTCTATGGTAATGTGGGCCGGGTATAGAAATAGGCAATGGTTTCATAAAGCATAAAAGGATCCTGGCTGCCAATGGTTTCTCGAATGGAATGCATTCCGAGGCTTGGTATTCCAACATCAACAGTTTGTATTCCGAGTTTAGTGGCGGCTATGGGACCGATTGTTGAGCCGCAGGGGATATCATTATTCATCACAAATTCCTGAATAGGGATACTCAGCTCTTCTGCTAAAATTTTGTATAGTGCCGCTGTTTTACTGGTTGTAGCATAGCGTTGATTTGCGTTGTACTTAATAACAGGACCTTTGTTTAATAAGGGAAAATGTTCCGGGTCATTCTTTTCCGGGAAATTTGGGTGTGCAGCATGTGCATTATCCAAGGAGAGAAGGTAGGAGTCATGAAGAAGCCTACTTTTAAGGGCCACATTTGGCATAAGACGTTCAAGTACTGTTGAAAGAAAGTTTCCCTTTGCACCTGCAAAGCTTGCTGAACCAATTTCTTCATGATTGCTACACAGAAAGAGTGAATTATCTGCTGTATCTTCTTTTAGTAATGCCTTGACTCCAACGAAGCAGCTAACAAGATTGTCAAGTCGGCCTGCCGCAATATAGTCATCATTCAGTCCAACAAGTTGTGGAGGGTTGGTATCATAACAAAACAGCTCAAAACCCATTATTTTACAAACAGAAAGGCCAGGGTATTCTTTTTTTATCTGCTGTAGAAGGACTTCATGGAGTGAAAAATCTTTGTTAAAACATTGGCAAAAAAGGGGATACAGCTGTTTTTGCTTTTCTATTCTTTGCCCTTGGTTGGCGTTTCTATCAAGGTGGATTGCAAGACTTGGTATAATAGCCATTGACCTATTAAAGTCAATAATACAAGTACTTATTGAGTTCGCCTCGGTAAGTACGCTTACTCGCCCACCAATGCCAAGATCGCGGTCGAACCATGTGGAAAGGAGAGGACCCCCGTAAACCTCTACACACAACTGTAACGTCGTCTTGCTGGTTCTAACTGGAAGTGGTTTGACTTGAAGGGTGGGGCTATCTGAATGTGCGGTTATCATCCTCCATGGCTTTTCCATGGGGTGAGTGTTTGCAAGTTTAAATCCAATCAAAGAACCATCATCACGAATGCAGTAATAACCTCTATTTTTTTTTACTACCCATTCTTTATTTTCGTGTAAAGCTGTGAAGTCTGCTTCCTGAAAAATCTTACCCATGGTTTTACATGTGTGGAATGGCGTTGGACATTTCTGTAAGAATGAAAAAAAATCTTTATTAAAAGTAATCGTATTCATAGGTCGTTGGGAGGAGAAAAGGATGGAAGCCTGGAATCCATAGATTAAAGACCACTTTCATTTGGAAAAACAGTGTTACTGATATTTTTCTTTTAAATCGTATAGTGTATCCAAATATATTGCCGTACCTTCCAGGGACGAACCACCAGTCTCCATCTCAGATATAAGCATATCCACTGGGGGGCCCAAGGAGATACCATGATGGTTGCGACTCTGATCATTTGCCAAATCAACAAGAAGTATGGCGTAATAGGTGACGACCATTCTTGATAGAGAGTCACGCCTGAAAAGATAAAGCCTTCCGCCCATTGTGTTGAGGAAAAAACAGGCATATTCATAGATGGCATCTTTATTTATGTCACCATAGCGTGTCTTACTGCATTCAGGGTGAGTTACTAGTATGAAGTAATTTTCGAGAATCTGCTCAAAACGCCCCTTCTCCGAATCAAGAATATTTTTCATCATCAAGATGTTATCTTTACCTAAGATTCGAAAGAAATGTGCAGTATTCTTGAGGATTGTGTAGAGATCATTGGATTCTCCTGAAATCTGGGGTGGATTTGCCAGAAGTTTTTTTGTTAATTCTGTAAAGTGTGTTTGGCTTGAAGAAGAAATAGAATATGCAGACAAATAAGATTGGCGATCCAGGTACGCATAAAAGGCATCTAGTTGGTTAACTTGGTTGTCACATGTGTGGAGTGTCTTTTGTGTCTTCTCCTGTTCTTCTTGTACATCTGTAGGAGCAGAAGTTATATCGGGAACTTTTAGGAAAGCTTTTGTTTCTGTGATTTGTGTAGTTGATGGGGGAAATAAATCGGACTCATCAATTCCTTCCGAGTGAACGTCTTCTTCTGGTCTAGTAGTGAAGGATCCTGTTGTATTAGTAATCCCTGTTTTGTTTTTAAAACTCGTGCTATCTACATTACTTTCTTCTTTTGAGATGGTCTTTTGCGCATCAGTAGCATTGAACTCAACCTGATTGGTGATTGCCTGAAAAGTATATGGGAAAAAGAAATACAAGCATCCCCAACTCATTGCACAAATTATAACCAGCATGAGTAGAATAAAAAGAAACCCATGTTTTCTTGGAACAGGAGTATGGGGTTCTTGAGTCTTTTCTTGAGAAGGATCCATAAATAGAAGTTGTGTTGAGTGTAAATAATATCATATATCAGAAGATATATATACTGTACCTCAAAATCAAAGTCACGATCTTATCAGAATGCTTTTTCATAATAGGTATGCGAAATAATGCACAGCTAAATTTTCCCAGGTTCTCTAATTCCTTGAATAGT
>CAMZKT010000006.1 GCA_947311435.1 uncultured Desulfocapsa sp. | reverse complement strand
TCATCAAAAACAATTTCAACAATATTTGACCTGGCACGGGACGAAGGCATAAGACTTGCCCGAGCACTCTTTTCCTCACCAAAAGAAAGAAGTAAAATTTTCGATCGCTTATGTTTATTAAAAAGTTTGTACTCTTTATCCAGAATAAATTTTGGTGTTGAAAAACGTTTCACATAGCATCGGTTTTCTTGCCCTTCCCTGTATACCATATTAAACACAAGCTCCTTTTTCAGCTTTCCAACCCAGTAAATATCGTTTCCGACAAAGAGTTTATCCGGGACCTGAATAACTTTGTATGTCCCCGTCTCATAAATCAGCAGCAACCTGTCATACTCGGAGCATGGAATTGAAAAATCAACCTCGCCCTCACATCCCTTTATCTGGTGGCCAAGAAATCCCTCTTCTCTGTCATAGCAAACGGTGAGATTAGACAAAGCAACCCTCCGCACACTGACTTCTCTAAATTCTTTCAATTCTGTCAGCCGAGGATAATCAGGACTATACTTTTCCAGAAGTTTATCTATGTAATTTATCGTGAAACCAACCATATCCTTCAGGTGGGTATTGATCGTTTTTATATCACCACGAATTGCTTTGATCTCTTTCCTTTGTTTATTGATATCATAACGGGAAATTCGTTTTATTCGGATTTCCAGAAGTCTTTCTATATCTTCTGTCACAACCAATCGTTGTAACTCTTTTGTAAAGGGTTCCAGGGCCTCCAGAACACCTGTGATGACAGCCTCATAACTCGTCTTTTCTTCAATGCTTTTATATATTCGTTCCTCAATGAAAATCTGTTCGAGCAGCCGTGCATGCAATTTATCTTCCAGACGTTTTTTATCGATTTCAAGTTCGCGAGTCAGGTCTGCAAGAAGCTTCTCAGTATTGTATTTTAATACCTCTTCAACGGTTGCGGTTCTTGGGACTCCATCCTGCACAAGAGTCAGATTCGGGCTTATGGACACTTCACAATCTGTGAATGCGTAAAGTGCCTTTATGGTATCTTTTGCGTATATCCCACGAGCAAGTTTTATCTCAATCTCCACCTTTTCTGCTGTATAATCATTGATTGAAACAATTTTTAATTTCCCGGACTTTGCTGCCTTTTCAACAGAATCAATCAAAGATTGAGTCGTAGTAGTATATGGGATTTCCTTGATGAGGATGGTTTTTTCATTGGCTTCTTCCATCCTTGCACGACAGCGAATCTTCCCGTTTCCATGATTGTAACTGGAGACATCAACCATCCCGCCCTGAATAAAATCTGGGTACAGAACAAACTCATCTCCCTGTAAAATCATTTTTTGCGCATTCAACAACTCGCAAAAATTATGGGGCATGATTTTTGTGGCCATCCCCACTGCAATACCCTCGGCACCCTGTAACAGGAGAAGTGGAATCTTACATGGCAGAGTAATCGGTTCCTGCATTCTGCCATCATAGGAGTCAACAAAAGCCGTAAGATCTTTATTAAATAGTATCTCACGGGCAAGCGGTGACAAACGAACCTCAATGTATCGAGGTGCTGAGGCCGTATCTCCTGTAAAAATATTCCCATAATTTCCCTGTCTATCTAACAAAAAACCTTTATTGGCAAGATTTACCAGTGCCGCAAAAATGGATTGATCTCCATGAGGATGGAGTTTCATGGTAGCACCAACAACGTTGGCAACCTTATGAAAACGTCCATCATCCATATTATGAAGCGTTTGCAGAATACGACGTTGCACTGGTTTAAGACCGTCATTAATATCTGGAATAGCACGCTCCTTAATTACATAGGAGGTATATTCGAGAAAATTATATTCAAAAAGCTGCTGGAGTTTGCCGTGCTGTGATTCCACTTGTTCCCCTACAGAAGATTTTCCATAATATAGGCTTTACGCTCAGGTGTGTTCTTCCCCATATAGAAAGAAAGAACCTCTGTCATTTCACTTACAGATCCCATATCAACCTTTTTAAGAATAATATCAGGGCCTATAAACTGTTTAAATTCCTTGGGAGAAATTTCTCCAAGACCTTTAAATCTGGTGGTCTCCACCGCCTTTTTAACCTTTCCCCTGCCCTGAAGTTTCTGAGTGGCCTGTTTCTTTTCTTTTTCCGTATAGCAGTAAAATGTTTCCTGTTTATTCCGTACCCTGAAAATAGGTGTTTCAAGGATATACACATGCCCACGTTTGACTAATGACTCAAAATAGTGAAGAAAGAAGGTGAGCAGCAGATTACGAATATGGAGCCCATCCACATCGGCATCGGTGGCAAGTATTACCTTGTCATACCGAAGATCTTTTATGGATTCCTCTATATTCAGAGCACGCATAAGAGCATACATCTCATCATTTTTATACAGGAGCGCAAGCTTCTGCCCCAGCACATTCATGGGTTTTCCCTTCAATGAGAAAACAGCCTGCGTCATGGGGTCACGAGCGGAAACAATGGAACCGGCAGCGGATTGTCCTTCAGTAATAAAAATCATATTTTCCTTACCACCTGCTGAAGCTTTGTTTCGTGTCGGATGGTGTTTGCAGTCTTTTAACTGTGGAATTTTGAGTGCAACTTTTTTCGCTTTAGCCCTGGCTTCCTTCCGGACACTCTGTAACTCCTTTCGTACTTTCTGGTTACGTTGAACCTTCTCTATAAAGCGCTCGGCAAGCTCTGGTTCTTTATACAATGTACTGGAAACAGCGTCTTTCACCTTGTTGACAATCCAGGCACGAATGTCGGTATTTCCAAGTTTATTCTTTGTCTGGGATTCAAAGACAGGTTCTACAATTTTCACCGATAACGTCCCCACAATCCCGTCCCGGACATCGTTACCAGTGAATTTTTTGTTGGAAAATTCGTTTACACCCTTTAAAATTCCTTCCCGAAATGCGGAGAGATGGGTACCTCCTTCACTGGTGTACGTCCCGTTCACAAAACTGTAATAGGTATTGCTGTATCCTTCAGTGTGTGAGAAGGCAAATTCGAGGGTGGAATCTTGGTAATAGACAGGATCGTAAATTCCCTGGCCACCAAGTTCTTTATCGAGTAAATCAAGAAGCCCGTTGTCTGAGTGATAACAGGTTTTATTCAAATAAATTTTTAATCCTGCATTGAGATACGCATACCTCCAAAGTCGCTTATCAACATATTCAAGCTCGAAGTGGAAATCGTTAAAAAGCTGGGAATCTGGCAAAAACTCAATAAGAGTTCCATCCGCCTCGTCGCTCTTCCCCTTTTTCTGCCCTTGAAGTATTCCCTTTGAAAAAGTTGCAGAAGCAAACTTTCCTTCACGAAAAGCTGTTACCCTGAAAAAATCGGACATGGCGTTCACAGCTTTTGTCCCCACCCCATTTAATCCAACAGAGAACTGAAACACATCGGACGAGTATTTTGCTCCCGTGTTAATTTTTGATACACAATCGACAATTTTGCCAAGGGGAATACCCCGGCCAAAATCCCGCACCTGAACCTGCCCTTCATCAGAAATCGAAACGTTTATCCTGTTTCCGGCACCCATGATAAACTCATCAACCGCATTATCAATAACTTCTTTGAGCAATATATAGATCCCATCATCTGGATGTGTCCCTGCCCCCAGACGACCGATATACATCCCCGGTCGCTTCCTGATATGTTCAAGAGAGCTTAGAGTCTTTACTTTGCTTTCGTCGTAAACTTGTGGTTTTGCAGACATATGAGGAAGATTTGCATGAAATTTTTCTGATGGCTTACACTGATAAACAGTTGTGTATAATATTGCATTTTACTATATTTCGCAATAGACGGGAAGAAACACTGGCAACACACCGAAACCTTATAATAGAGACTCCCCTTTGCTTCTACAACCTACTTTACTGAGCATTGCCGGCTCCGACCCTTCTGGAGGTGCCGGAATACAGGCCGATCTGAAGACCATGACATCCATAGGAGTGTATGGAGCCGCGGCCATCACCTGTCTGACTATACAAAATTCACGTGGTGTCAGTAAGGTACAGTCTCTTGATCCTGAATTTGTGACGGATCAGATTCAGGCTGTTCTCAGTGACCACAATGTCACTCATATAAAAATAGGGATGACTGGAAGTAGATGCATTCTGCACTGTCTTGCAGAAATCCTTCATTCTTTTCCAGGTGAACTCATCTATGATCCTGTTCTTGCAGCAACTACCGGAGAATCACTCCTGGAGGACGGGGGAGTGCTAACTCTTGAAGAAAAACTCTTGCCACAAGTCTCATATCTCACGCCAAACACCTCTGAATTACAGTTCCTCAGTAGAAGCAGCATCTCATCACAGGGTGACGCAATACATTGTGCCCGACTCCTTCTTAAAAAATACTCTGAGATGAAGGCGATTGTGGTAAAAGGAGGCCACCTTGAGGAATCAAGTCCTGTAGTATGTGATTTCCTGGTTCAATCTGACAAAACAATCTATGAAGCAAAACGGCCACGACAATGGAATCCAAACTTGCACGGTACCGGATGTACCTATTCTTCTGCACTGGCATCCTACCTTTGCATGGGGCATGATATCGTTACAGCATTTCTTATGACAGGCAGATACATGGACAACATTATTAGCTGCGGACAAAACAGCTCAGCATCCACCAGCCCCCAAAATGGCCCGCTCCTCCATTTTATGCTGTAACTGCGTAGCTTTGCCGTGGAATTAGGCATCTGTTCCATTCACTAAAACCTCAAATTTAGATACCAGGAAGGAAATGGCGCATAGCCATAATTTCTTTCATCTTCATCCCAAAACCTGTTTTTTCTGTGATTTTCCCTACACCGAACAATCCCCCTTTGGCAGAGCGTTGAACGATACTCATATTTTATAAATTCTTTGGAACTTGCTCTTTTTTCCGCAACAAAACGTACTTCTCTGCTAGGTGACCACTGTTGTTCACCAAAACCTGTTCCGGGTTCACGTTGCAGACTTTTAGAGCCAGCTGCCATCTTATTCCTTTTCATTCCGTTATAACCAGGCCTGTTCACTCGTTGATGCCTTTCCGAGAAAACTGCTAAAGCAACAACCCCCATGGCACTATAATCACCCCAATCAGCGGAATAGGATTCATCCATATCAGTGAAATAAAAACGATGGGTTCTGTTTCTGCCTGTTCGCCATCCTTCAATCTCCTGTGTTTGAAAAGGCTCAAGGAGATACATGCGTTCATCTGACTGCAAGTAAGATTTCTTCCCGGAAATAATATTGCGTCCATCCACGGCAATTACCAAACCGACACGCCTGTTGCTCCGATTACTGACTTTAATGCGATATCTTTCATCGTTTTTGGCCATAATATAGCTTCGCTGTATGGTGTCATGCTCAGAGCGAGTAGAATATTCTCTTAAAGGGCCACGACGATCCGAAACAATTTCCATATCCACCACCGGCACATTGGAATACTTTCTGGCTACAGCCTGCACCGGAACCACCATCAAAGTTAAAATCACTGCGAATGCGTGAATTGCTCTCATACTTGTCATAATCGTTTCTCCAGTTAGTCAATAAATTGAGCTCTGTTGGCAGAACCCTCCGTTACTGACTTTCACAATACCTGGCTAGTAAGAATTTTAAAGACGATATCGACAGAAATGGGGGCGATGTCGGGACGACACGAGACACATATCATCGCTGTTACCGAACGTTAGAGGATGTCCTCGTAATAAAACAATTGGATTATTTCTTACTATTCAAGGGGATTCGACTTGTTTTTTGCAAGCCATCAGATTTGTAACTAGCTACAGAGGATACTCTCTTCTCAAGAGAACACAGTCGCCGTGGTTTTCTGACACACTGACAAGCTGTAAACAGTTACGATTTTTTTATGGACGAGAAGTGTGACAGGGTGCGTGGTATATGATACTGGAAAAGTACCTGTTATTATTCACGCTCCATCTTTGTCTGCCAAAGCCACAGCGTTGTAACTGCTCATCCCAAAAGAAGACTGTCGTCACCTAAGTCTTCATCACGTGCTTGATTAAACAATTCAAGTAAGTTGGAAACATCCATCTTTTGACGTTCTCTTCCTGCAACATCAAAAATAATTTTCCCTTCATGAAGCATTATGGTTCTCTCGCCACTGGCCAGGGCATCTTTCATGGAGTGAGTAACCATCATTACAGTGAGAGAAAATTCTTTAACGACAGTATTTGTAAGTTCGAGAATAAAAGTAGCCATACGGGGATCGAGCGCAGCAGTATGCTCATCTAGCAACAGGAGGTGGCTGTCAGAAAGCGTTGCCATAACAAGACTTACGGCCTGCCGCTGTCCACCGGAAAGGAGTCCGATAGAGTCGCTAAGGCGATCTTCAAGACCAATTCCCAGAATGGCGATACGGTCTCTGAAAAAACGTCGTCGTTTGGAGGAAAGTGCCAGTCTCCACCCCCTTCTTCGACCTCTTTTGAAAGCAAGAGCCATGTTTTCTTCAATACTGAGAGATGCGCAGGTCCCCGCAAGAGGATTCTGAAAAACTCTGGCGGCAAGTTTTGCCCTCTGATGCACCCCTAATTTGGTTACCTCAAGGCCATCAATTTTGACGGTACCCTGGAAGATGGGGGTCTCTCCACTCACTGCGCCCAACAGGGTTGACTTGCCGGCACCGTTCGACCCTATAACAGTCAAAAATTGTCCTTCAGGAACCGTAAGTGATACATTACGAAGTGCCTTATTTTCTAAAACCGTGCCAGGATTAAAGATCACATCGATATCTTTAAGATCAATCACTGTCTGGTAATCTCCCCGACATCATCTTACACTGAACTGTATTTTTCATCTTGGGAATAACCAGGGCAAGCGCAACCAACACAGCCGTAATCAAATTAAGATCGGAAGCCTGTAGACCAAACATTCCACTGCTAAGAGCAAAGGCGACAGATAAACGATAAAGGATGGAACCAAGAATAACTGCACTTACAGCTACCCAAATCCTGGTACCTGACAAGAGTGTCTGGCCAAGAATCACAGCCGCCAAACCGACAACAATTGTTCCAACCCCTGAGGTCACATCCGCAAAAGAATTACTCTGTGCAAACAGTGCCCCAGAAAAAGCAACAAGCCCATTGGATAAGGCAAGGCCAAAGTAGGTAAAAAGACCTATGTTTCCACCCTGAGCAGCCACCATCTGACTATTAACGCCGGTTGCTCGAAGCCCCAGGCCAAAGTCGCTTGAGAGGAGTCGGATGACGAAGAGAGAGGAGCAGACAACAAGTATAAAGATAACGCCAAGGTGGACATGGAGCGGATCAAAGCCAAGAGATTCAAATGGAGAAAAGATCGTGGGTTCACCAAGAAGAGCTATGTTTGGACGTCCCATAATTCTGATATTGACAGAAAACGCTGCGATCATTGTCAGGATGGATGCCAGCAGATGAAGTATTCCGCAACGTACAGCCAAGAATGCAGTGACCAGCCCACAGAATGCCCCGGAAAATGTGGCAAGAATGGTTGCCACCCATGGGTTTATCCCTGCAACAATAGCAGTTGCGGCAACCGCACCACCCATGGGGAAACTCCCATCTACTGTAAGGTCGGGAAAATCCAGTATTCTAAATGTAAGGTACACACCAAGCGCTACCAGACCATAAATTAACCCAATTTCAAGGGTCCCTAAAAAGGCAAAAAGTGACATATGATATATGTGATAAACTAGTAAAAAGGTCGATTGAGAGATGGGTAAGTAAAAAACTTCAGATGCGAGGCGCGTATTATTTGTTTGATTTCGGCGTACCAAGGTACGTCGCAATCAAATAAAAATTACAGCAACGAAGCAGGTGAAGAGTTTTTATGACGCCATCATATGTTAAGATTCCACTTGTATTATTTCAGGTTTGTCGCTCTTTTCAACATGGCATCCGGAAAGGTAATTCCAAGACGTTTGGCAACCTTCTGATTAAGGAAGAGATCGGAACCTCTCGCAAACTTTACTGGAAGTTCTGAGACAGGCGTGCCCTTCAGTACAGCTTCAACGTACTCTGCGGTCTGCACACCAACTTGATAGTAATCGAACCCCAATGAAGCAACTGCACCATTTTTCACAAACGAAGTAGAACCTCCAACCACAGGAATTTTCACTTGGTTCGCAACACCAACAAGAGCATCAATGGCGCTGGCAACAGTATTGTCGGTGGGTGCATAAATAACCTGCACCTTGGAAGCTATTATTCTTGCGGCTCCTTGAACATCAGCACTTTTCAATGCAGAAGCTTCCACAACCTGTATACCTTTTGACATTGCAGTCTTTTTCAAAAGATCGACCAGAGCCACAGCATTGGCCTCACCAGGGTTGAAAACGACACCAATAGTTCGCAGCTCAGGTACAATTTCCTGCATCAGCTCGACATGTTGGACAACAGGGCTTAAATCAGAAAGTCCGGTAACATTACCTTCTGGGTGAGCAAGGTTTTTAACAAGTTTTGCCCCAAATGGATCGGTAACTGCTGTGAAAATAACAGGAATGCTGCGAGTTGAAGCCGCCAGTGCTTGAGCTGTAGGGGTAGCAATCCCGACCAGAACATTTGGCTTTTCCCCAACAAATTGCTTGGCAATCTGTACTGCTATAGCAGGGTTTCCCTGTGCTGTCTGATAAATGAATTTCAGGTTTTTCCCTTCTTCATACCCTTTCGCCTTGAGTCCATCAAGAAGACCCTGACGGGTAGCATCGAGCGCCGGGTGTTCTACAATCTGTGAAACCGCCACCTTATAGCTTTGTGCTAAAGAAGTTGCAGCTGTCATACAGAGCAATACCGCCGCACAGAACAGGGACATTCCATTAATTCTTTTCATAAATTACTCCATCAATAATATTTTATTTCGTTACTATTACTCAGGTAATGCCGCTCTTCAGCAACACCAGCTCAACAGCTGTTCAAAGCGACACTGTTTGCTCATGGAAAACACAGAACCATAGCTTTTTTCTGTAATTTTGTCATGTGGAGACTTGTTCTATTCCAGAAGGGATAACATCCCGCCTCACACCTCAAGCTGCATACTACATCATCCTGATTCGCTCACAGTCAGGGCATATCCAGGTCGGCCCATTGGATATACCCCATAAGTTCTCATGAAAACACTCCTCACAAATCATAAAACCGCAGGGACAACTTAGGCAGTAGGGAAGTTCTTTTTTGCAACAGTGACAAACATATTTGCCAAGTTTTCGCTGCCTGTACGAAAGCTTCTTCTTATTATCCGATTCGTTCATTCTCGTAACTCCTTTTGAAGCCATTTATGATACTTTTCACTCGTAGCAAAAACAGGGATGGCAATAATTTCAGGAGTATCATACGAATGCTTCCCTAGAATGGCCTGCTCCAGATCCTTCCATAGGCTTAGACTGCTCTTCATTACAAGTCTATATTCTTTCGTCTGTTCAATTTTTCCATTCCACCAGTAGAGTGAATCGAGCGGTGGATCCAGTTGGGCACAGGCAACTAATCGTTGTTCAAGAAGGTATCTACCTAATTTCAGTGCATCTTCCTTTTCTTCAAATGTTGTATAAACAAGTATGGTTTCAAACATTGCGTTCTCTACATTTGTTTTATAGTATTGTTATAATACGAAGCATTATTATATAATTGCCGCTTATTGCACAAGCTAAAAACCATTAAACCAAAGACACAAATTCCATTCTGCAAAAAGGAATCTTATGCTTTTTACCATTGATGTAGGTAACTCACACACCGTTACAGGGCTCTTTGACGGTGACCAACTTGTCGGGCAATGGCGATTAAAATCAGATCGTGAACGCACTGACGATGAACTTGCCATACGTTACCATGCCCTCTTCTCCATGGCTAAGATAGATAAAAAAGAAATTACCGGAATCATTCTTGCCAGTGTTGTCCCCGCTCTTGAATCTGCCTGGATTAATTGTATCAAGACCTATTTTTCAGAATGGCTTAAAGTGCCATTATTTGTGGTCTCTTCAGGAAGTATTGAAAACAGAATTTTGATCTGCACTGATTATCCGGAAGAAGTCGGGGCAGACAGGCTTGTTAATGCAATCGCTGCCTGGGAGCGATACAGAAAAAATCTGATTATTATTGATTTCGGCACAGCCATCACTTTTGATTGTGTTTCAGCTAAGTGTGAATATCTGGGTGGTACAATTCTTCCAGGTATTGCAATTTCCCTTGATGCACTTTCCACACGTACAGCCAAACTGCCACGCATCAATCTTGCAAGTCCTCCTCAACAAATTATAGGAACAAACACCATAGATGCCATGAAAAGCGGAATCCTAAATGGATACGGTGCAATGGTTGACGGCTTGGTTACGCGGATACGAACAGAGCTTTGTCCGGACAATGAGCCTCTAAAAGTTATTGCAACAGGAGGAATGGCACACCTTATTTTTCCCTACAGTGCATTGATTGAGGAGGTCGACACCATGCTCACACTTCATGGCCTACACCTGCTTTTCAACCAACAAAAAACCGAACAATACTGCGGATAAAATAACCTGCCGCCCTTCCATAACTTTATCTTTACCCACATCTGCCTAAAGGATACTGCCCCCCATGAACCCAGATAATTCTCCTCCCCCACTGCAACCTGGTGATAGTATAGGAATCGTAGCCCCGGCAGGACCCGTCAGAGACAGAACCAACCTGGAGCGAGGTATTTCTATCCTGAAAGAGATGGGCTTTGCTGTAAAATATCCAAGAAACTTCTGGCCAGGTACTGGGTATTTAGCTGACACCGACTCAAATCGTGCTCGTGAATTCCATAAAATGTGGGAAGATCCTGATATCGCCGCAATTCTCGCTCTCCGTGGCGGCTTCGGTTCTCTTCGTCTTCTGCCGTTTTTAGATCCTGCTGAAATACAAAAGAGAAGCAAACTCCTCATCGGATTTTCAGACATAACTGTTTTACACAATGCACTATTCAATACAACTGGTGCCATATCTTTTCATGGCCCCATGCTCACCAGTCTTTCTACAATCAGTCAAAACAGCCGCGCACACTTTTTTGCCTGCCTTGCCGGCCGTTGGAACAAGCCAATACAAGAACGACAGGTTGAGGTGTTACGAGGAGGAGATCCTGTAAAAGGCCGATTGATTGGCGGCAACTTGAGTAGTTTAATAAGTATTATCGGAACACCTATTGATCAAAACTGGAGTGACTGTCTGGTCTTTCTTGAAGATGTCGGTGAACCTCTATACAGAATAGACAGGATGTTAACCCAGCTATGGCACAGTGGGAAATTAAACCACGCTGCCGCCATAATCCTAGGTGATTTCTCTTTAAGTAAAGAACAGAATAGTATTGAAAAGATACGTTTCCATGAAGAGATATGGAAGCGAGTACTGGAGCTTACCGCAGTATCCGGCCAGGTGGTCTGGGGTAATTTCCCCATTGGTCACGGAGTCGACAACTTAACGCTACCACATGGTGCTGATGCGACGATGGACAGCGGCAATGCAATACTCTCTTTTCCATGAGTGTTCGTCATTGTTTTTTACGTTCAGCCTTCCCCATTTCACGTAAAATCACCGCGACGGCTGAAGAAAGATCATCAACCTTATAATCAGGCTGCACCTCCTGGTAAGGTCCTATATACTGCTCATCCCCTCTACCATAGCCGGTTCGCACCAAAATTGATTGTGCCCCGCAATTGGCAGCAGTCTTGATATCCGACCACCTGTCACCTACAACAAATGATTGCTTTGGCTCAAGCCTCATCTCTTCTGCTGCCCGAAGGACAAGGCCAGGTTTGGGTTTTCTGCAATCGCATGCCTTACGAAAAATTTCTTCTTTTGCTTCCGGGTGGTGAGGACAATAGTATATACCATCAACATGAGCACCCTTTTCGGCTAATAATCCAGCCATTTTGTCATGCACTGCGACAAGAAGCTCTTCAGGAAAATAGCCCCTGGCAAGCCCCGATTGATTACTCACAACCACAACAGGGATTGAAGCATCATTGAGTTTTTTGATTGCGGCAGCGGCTCCGGGAAGCAACTGAAAACGGCAGAGATGATTTATATATCCCATCTGCTCATTAATGGTTCCATCACGATCAAGAAAAACTGCGGCCTGTTTGTGTTGGGTGCTATGGTCTTCCATTTTGTCTCAGACAATGTATTGAGGTTTTACAGTCCCTCATAGGAAAACGGGACTTGTGGGCAGTTATAAAGTTTTATGAGAAAGTATCCTCACCAGTTTCTCGTAAACATCTGTAGATTTGATAGACTCCAGACATTGCAGATGTCCTCTGGGACAGTGCGTCTTCATGCAGGGACTACACTCAAGTTCACGTCGCACAATAAGCGCCTGATCGGAGTAGGGACCGGTGGCGATGTGATCCGTGGAGCCAAAGATGGTTATACTTGGTATGTCAAGGCCGGCTGCAACATGCATCAATCCAGAATCGTTCGTAACAAACACATCACAGCATTTGATTAGGGCCATGGCCTGTTGAAGGTTTGTTTTACCTGTCATATCCTGAACATGATTTGGGGTGTGAATTGAGAAATTCCGTATCCTCTGCGCTGCTTCTGTATCAACATCTGTTCCAAACACTATGATAACACAGCCACTTTCCCCAAAGTTTTTGCTGATAATTGCTGCGAGTTGAGCAAATTTTTCAACAGGCCACCGCTTAGCCGGCCCAAAGGCAGCACCGGGATTAAAGCCGATAACCGGAATGGCTGCATTACCTCTTTTTAGTGTTGCTGTTTTTCTCTCATCAAGAAAGGAAATCACCTTTCCAGTCTGTTGCGCATCCATGGAAAAAGGGATCTTACATTTCATACAATCAACAATTCTTTCAGCCCAGCTCACAAGCTGATCCGGGAGAGTTATCCTAAGATGATCGGGGCCTGGATCAAGGCCAAGGCCTTTCAACATATCCTGGTAGTAATGAACCTGGTGCTTCTTCCTTGTTTCATCACTAATAGACACACCGTGGCTCAGTATTAGCCCCCTTCCATCACGCTTATACCCTGCACGTATCGGAATGCCAGCCATTTTGGTTATAATAGCAGCTTCAATGGCATTCTGTAAAAGAATCGCGGCATCAAAAGTATATTTTTTAAGGTCCCAGGCAAGTTTAACAGGTCCCCGTATCTTTCCATGGTAAATACTAGTTTTATCGTAAATATAAACCTTATCAACATCGGGACTGAGTTTGAAAATATCTGCAACCCAAGGCACTGCAAGCATAGTTATTTCAGCTTCAGGGAAGTTTTTTCTGATGGTATGCACTGCAGGTGTTGTCATCACTGCATCGCCAATCCAGTTAGTGGATCTGATTAATATTTTCTGCGGATTCAACTCTTTTATCAGACGTGGTGACATGAAAATAACCTTTTGCAGGATACCTGTTACAATAGCTAAAAACGTGGATTATTCAGCTGCTAATTCAACTAACTGCTGCTGGGCAAACTCAATTTCAGGGTCAAGGGAAAGAGCCAGCGTAAAAAAGTGTACCGCCTTATCCAGACTCCCAAGTTTTCGATGATTCACCCCAAGATTGGCATAGTCCATTGCTGAAGATGGATTGAGCTCCACAGCACGTTCAAAACAGGGTATCGCCTGTGCGTACTGCTCTTTCTTAAAAAAACAGACTCCTTTCATGTTGTGAATATCAGGACGTTCCTCATCTATTTTCAAACCTTTATCAAGTACGAGAAGAGCCTCATCATACATCCCCATTGTCTTGTAACTATGCCCCATATATGAATAGATATATGGCAGGTCTTCCTCTTCAGGATTGAGCGTAAGAGCCTGTTCAAAGTGAGTTATTGCCAGATCAGCATTGCCAAGGGTGTAGAAATTGCGGCCACGATAAAATGAAATATAATAGGAGTTTGGGATCAACTTCTCCAGCCTGGCGAGTTTTTCTTCAAGAAGTGATGGATCCTTTTCCATTTCTATGAGGAGCTTTGAGGCAAACAATCCCACATCATGTATCATCGAACGTTCCCGAAAATGAGCTCCGGGCACTATTGTGTAAATTGCTGGGATTTCCAATTCAGGATGAGTTACATCCACCATAAAAGTATCCATTCCCTTCTCTGCAAGAGCCGACACACAACTTTCCACTTCCACACGTATATTGCGGTCGCTACGATTAGTTATGTCCTGCATAGTAATACCCAGACCACTTTCTGTCACATGCTTGACCTCATCCATGGACAAAGGTTTGGGTAATCCTGACGCTATATAGTTTGAGCCACTGTTAAAATCACCTGCAAGCTGAGCAACCTCAGTGACAGCCCGTATCAAGGCTTTTTCGGGATCGGGAGTCGTTCCGGCTGTATAAACAATTTCACTTTCCATGGGAAACGTTGAACGGTCAATGGCAAGTGCAGCGATTGTGCAAATTCCAGTATCAAGGCTAAAATCATTAAGATAAAGATCTATCCCATTTTTTTCAAAGATGGAAAGCAATTCCCTGGATACAGGATCCTTCACACTGCTATGATCGATTGCTGGAGTCTTTATGTTTCCGTGGCTCACAAGCGCACAGACATGACGTTCAACAATTTCACAAATCCCCTGTAATGCAGCCTCTTCATAGGAATTGCCGGCCGAGGGACCGTTAAACTCATTGATGGCAAAAAACCAGGAAAAGGGAATAAGGACATCTGTAGCATCAACAAGCCTGGTGGCCCATGTCCATTGCATGGGAATCTCTTTTAGCACCTTCTCAACAAAAGCTTCATCGTGTGTTTCGTCATGAACGGATTGTAAAAGATATTTTACATCAAGGACAGGGTATCCCTGTTCACGCATTACCTGATAGTCGCCAACAAGAAAATTATCAGCATTGTTTTTAAAGGTAAAAAATGAATACCGTTCGCCCAGTTCCATGCAGGCTGACGCTTGTGCCTGTATGGCAGAAGCCCCCTTCCCCATCTGTTTTTTTGTACCTGTCATAGCCCTGGCGTCTTCACCGCAGACAGAAAAGTAAACAGGAATATTAAGACGCCCGTTATCTATTCGCTTGACTTCTTTTAAGATATCCAGGTTAAGTCTTTCCAGTTTTTCTTTAAATCTGGCGACAGTTTCTTTGGGGCTAATGGCCTTGTCCTGGTCGACGGTATAAGCCTTCATGCAATCTTTCAGGCGAACTATTTTCTTTTTCATTGTGAGATCAAAAGTTATTATGGTAGAATTTTGATAAACTCGTAAAAAGGTTAAAATCTCGATGGCTAAGTAAAAAGCTTCATATGCGAGGCGCACATTTTTTGTTTAATTTCGGCGTAC
>CAMZKT010000005.1 GCA_947311435.1 uncultured Desulfocapsa sp. | reverse complement strand
TGGGAAAGATTGGTATTCCCGACAGGATTCTTTTAAAAGAAGGAAAGCTCACTGAAGAGGAGTGGGTAATCATGAAGAGTCATGTGGAGATCGGCACCAGGATTATAGGTGAGTACCCCGCAGAAATCTTCTGGATGGCAAGCAGCATTGCAGCTGGACATCATGAAAAATGGGATGGTAAAGGATACCCGAAGGGTTTACAGGGGGAAGCTATACCAGTTGTTGCACGCATAGCGGCTATAAGTGATGTTTTTGATGCGCTTCTCTCTGCACGGCCGTATAAAAAAGCGTGGCCACTGGAAAAAGCGCTAACAGTAATGAGGGATGAATCAGGGCGTCATTTTGACCCGAGACTTATAGATGTTTTTTTGGATTGTTTGGATGAAATTCTTGAGGTGCGCGAGAATTATCCGGATTGATACAGTTTTTACTATTTCCTGGGTGTCGTCTGACTTTTTTTGAGTCCATCAATAACAGTAATTAAAAATCCAGCAACACCGAGAAATACCAGACAGGTAGCCACGTACATATCGGTGTTAAATCCACAAGCCAAGTCCCCCATCATACCATTGACAGGTCTTAGGTAGTCATCGCCGCAAATAGCTTTTCCAAGGAGTTCGGAAAAAACATGTGTGAAGCGGTCGAAGAGAAAGAAGATGATCGAGGAGATAATAAATAGAAATCCTGTTTTTTTCATGGGCATTGGTCGTACTGCTTCTGGCTTTAACTGAAGCCATGTTTGGACGTAAGATCTCGTAGATGGGTCTTTAAAAGAAAAAAGAATCTATAAAATAATTATTGAGAAGAGGGGAATCAAGGTTGCGAACCAAGTTTGTTTAGAGTGTCGATTTCCTCCTGGTTTAAATCAGGCACGGCATTACGAACCATATCCTGGTATTGCATCTGCTCGTCTCTTTTATGTTCGTTAAAGGCACGTTCGTGTTCTATTGCTAACTGTTGTTGCTGTATGCTACTTATCCCTTCATTGTGGCATTCCTCATGACCATCATTCCAGCCCATATGGTAATCTGAATTGTGTTGATATTCCGATACATTTTTGTGGAATTGGGAAAAAATGTCACCAGCAGCTTTTTTCCCACTGCTACAGCCGTCATCAAAGCCTTGAGCATATGCAGGAGAAGCACCTTCCTGAATTAAACGCTGTGCTGCAGTTCCACCGCAGCCAGTGAGTGAATGTAGTGCAAGGATTGAAGAGAAAAGAAAAAGAGTGCTTTTTACTACACGTTGAAGCGATTTCATTGTTATGGAGTCCTTAGTCATCAAGTACCCAGGGACTGGATAAATAAATAGTCCCGTCCCTGGGGACGACGTAATCAGAAGCGATACATAATGCCCATGTTGATCCCCAGGCCGTCATAGTCAATGTCCCGGTCAATACTTCCTTCAAATCCCTTATCGTATTTAATGGATCCTTCGGTGTAGCGATACATTCCTTCGATGAAACCACGAAGATTTTCACCACCAAACGACCAGCCAACCAATCCGTAAAGTCCCCATTCTCCATCAATATCTGAGACGTCGTGGCTAAAGTCGTAATATGAGAGACCACCACCGAAATAAATTTCAGCAGGGAGGGTATAACGCAATCCAAGCTCAAAGACATTGGCATCTATTCCACCAAGGTTGATGTCAACATCGTCGTTTGGAAGTTCGAGAGTAATATCGTCACCTTCACCAAAATAAGTCCACCCAAGATCCATCCCAAAGGCTTCCGAAAACCCGAGAGTACCACGTACTCCAAATCCATAGGTGGACCCGGAGTCACCGGCATCCCACCAGGTTCCCATGGCCTGAATAGAGCTTCCAGCAGCCCAGGAATTAGATGCTATAATTACAGATCCTGTAAGCAATGCAGCCAGGGCAAGTTTAGAAATAATTTTTTTGTTGGTTGTTCCAGGCATAATAAGCTCCTTTAAGATTGGGGGGGCAGTATTTTAGAGAATTTTACCACTTTGCTAAAGAGTTACGCAGATGTTTTACAAGGAAAAGGTACCTTTTTTTCCTCTAACAAAGTTACGTGCAAATCATATAAACAAAATAATTCAAATACAAAATCAAGTCAATACTTATTTTTAAGGAAATTAAGTAGTTACTTGTGAGTAGTACGCGAAGTGAGTAGATGGCTGTGCAACCATCCAGTTGTCAATTACCGCATTTAAAAGTTTGTGGAGGTTGCTTTTGGTCAGTATTCGTCAGTATGCAGTATTTTATGGTAATCGTATGGGGGGGTGAGTATTTCTTTGTTGAATTCAAAAGAGCCGTGGAGTGGGAAAAATGACAGCAGGATTTCGCAGGAAGTTTTTAACAACAAAAGAAACTGCAAAGTTACTTAATGTAAACGAGAAAATGATATATTCACTGGTGAACGATAAGGGGCTACCTGCCACTAAGGTAACAGGGAAATGGTTGTTCCCGGGTCGCTTGGTGGAGGAGTGGCTAGAGTCTCATATTCTAAATTACAAGCCGATGAATTGTGGGTTTTCCTCCGACGATGGGATTTTACTGCTTGCAGGTAGTGATGATCCGTTATTTCAAAAGACTTTGGCACTTTTTCACACGAAAGTTCTGGATACTACGGCATTTTTTGCAAATCAGGGAAGTATGGGGGGGCTGATAAGCATGAGGCGCGGGCAGTGCCATATTGGAGTGTGTCATCTGTTGCAGGATGATGAGGATGGATATAATTTCAGTTTTGCCGAGCAGGAACTTGATAGACCTCCTGTGTTCGTGAATTTTAGCAAACGTGAACAGGGTATAGTTGTGCAAAAAGGGAACCCTGCAAAAATAACTTCAATTAATGATTTTGCAAGAGATGATATCAGGATAGTCAATAGGCCACTGGGAACTGGAACTAGGCTGTTATTTGATTATGAAATAGGAAAATCAGAGATCACAACGGAACAAATAGCAGGATATGATACCGAAGTATCAAGACATCTGGATGCAGGCCTGGAGGTGTTGGCAGGAAGGGCGGATGCCGCACCTGCCATTCGTGCCGTCGCAGGTATGCTTGACATGGATTTCATTCCCCTGCGCTGGGAACGTTTTGATCTGTTGATCAGTAGAGAGCGGTTTTTTGAAAAAGGTATTCAACAATTTATAGGCTTGCTTCATGATGAAGAGTTCAGGAAGCTTGCAGAATCCATTGTGGGGTATGATGTTTCACTGTGTGGGAAAATGTTATTTCCCGATAATTTTAATGATGAGGAGTAAAGAATGAAAAAGAATGGTATTACAGGGCTGGGAGTTTTTTTGATACTTCTAATGGTGTCTACCAATGGGTGGAGCACGGATAAAGTATTAAAAATGTCAACAACCACAAGTACACTCTCCTCCGGCCTGTTGGATATTTTGTTACCTGAGTTTGAGAAGGATACTGGAATAAAAGTAAAGCTTATCGCCAAAGGAACAGGTGCTGCAATACGTGATGGAAAAGATGGCAATGTTGATATTATTTTTGTCCATGCCAAAGGTCGAGAGATCGATTTTGTTGAAAAGGGATTTGGCACAGAGCGTTTTCCGGTGATGTATAATGATTTTGTTGTTCTTGGTCCCGCAGACGATCCCGCCGGAATCAAAGGAAAACAGAAGGTTGCCGATGCTTTTTTAGCCATTGCTGAAAGTAAACAGATGTTTATCTCCCGTGGAGACGACAGTGGAACCCACACCAAGGAACAGGCACTCTGGGCAGCAAGCAGTGTTCAACTTGTGGAGAGCAGTCAGACGATAGTAAAAAAAGGGAAAGAGATTACAATAGTCTCCAGGCGTCCTGCAGATTCTGAATCCTGGTATATTTCCATTGGACAGGGGATGGGAAAAGTTATAACCTATGCAGATGAAAAACAGGCCTATACTCTTTCCGATCGTGGAACATATATTAAATACAAATATGGGAAAACTCCTGCAATTGAACTTGAAGTTTTAAGTGAAGGGGACGCAAGTCTTGCTAATCCATACGGGATTATTCCTGTTAATCCTAAAAAGCATCCCCATGTCCAGTATGACCTTGCCATGCAGTTCGTCGATTGGATAACAGGTGCTAAAGGCCAGAAAATGATAGGAGATTACAGGTTGGAAGGAAAACAGCTTTTTTACCCGGATGCAAAATAGTTTTTACCATTTTTGCTGGTATTGCCAGCTTGTTTATTTGTAACTGTTCAGGAGCACCCCATCTTCGCCCATTTGATCTGCTCGAGTATCATAATACGCTTCGAAGGCTCAAATGGACGAATATAGACCACTCCTAAACAGTTACAGTCCGGTGGCCTGGCTAAATGTAGGTGCCACCTGAACAGTTACGTTTATTTAATAGATAGCTTTCCATATATGAGTTACTCGAGTTCCACTGCAAAAAATGAACGGATGGATCGTATCTGCTTATGGGGCATCGTATCGATTTATGGTCACTCTGGCTCTGCATATCACTAAAATATACAGAGTCAACCAGCTAGCAGAAGCTTCAGAACCTGTAAGTAATTTCAGATTTTTCCCCCGTGAGTAGTTATAATGGATCTTCTCCTGGACAGTTTACATTCCGCTTTTTTACTTCTGCTCGCCCGTGACCCGGAATTACTGAACATTGTTGGTGTATCGCTTAAGGTAAGTGCCGTATCAACTCTGATTGCATCCATGGCTGGGATTCCCTGTGGCTTTTTTATCGCCTACTCTTCCTTTTACGGTAAACGACTTCTTTTGACCTGCCTGAACACTCTGCTGGCATTGCCCACAGTTGTCATTGGACTGCTTGTCTATTCCTTTATTTCACGACGTGGTTTGCTCGGGTCACTGGATTTGCTTTATACCCAAAAAGCCATCGTCATAGGGCAGGTTATTCTGATTGCACCACTGGTCACATCCCTGACCATTTCAGCAGTCAGCAGAATTGATAAGCGCTATCGAAGCACGGCTCTCACTCTTGGGGCAACACAGTTACAGATGGCATGGGTAATTATAAAAGAGGCGCGTTACGGCATTGGTGCTGCCGTTATTGCTTCTTTTGGCAGGGTAATAGCCGAGGTGGGTATAGGTATGATGCTTGGCGGTAACGCAAAAGGTTTTACCCGAACCATGACAACTGCCATGGCACTTGAATACGATAAGGGGGAATTTGTGCTTGCAGTCGCACTCGGTCTTACTTTGATGACGATAGCCTTTGCACTCAATATGCTGTTTCATTTTTTCCAGGGAAGGACCAGGGTAGATGCTTTATAAAGCCAAAGGCTTGAAACAGGTATTTAAAGAGCGCGTTGTTTTGAATCTTGCTGATCTGGAGATTGAAAGCAAAAAAATTTATGCACTCACCGGAGCAAATGGTGCAGGCAAAACGACTTTATTGAATCTGCTGGCTTTTCTTGTTCCACCAACATCAGGAACCTTACAGTTTTGCGGGAAAGGTGTGGTATATCATGGACAGGGTTTTTTGAAGTTACGACGACGTGTGGTTCTGGTCGACCAGTATCCAATTCTTTTCACCGGGGCTGTCTGGAAGAATGTGGAGTTTGGGCTAAAAGTTCGAGGGATCGCCAAAAAACAACGTGAAAAAAAAGTGAAGGAAGTACTTGAACTTGTGGGGATGCAGAAATTTTATTCGGCTGACGCCCATAAATTGTCAGGAGGAGAAGGAAAGCGTGTGGCAATGGCAAGGGCTTTGGCCATTGCTCCGGAGGTTTTACTCTGTGATGAACCCACTGCAAATGTTGACGAAAAAAATCAAAGGATTATTCTTGATATTCTTGAGAGAATAAACGAAGAAAAGGGTACGTCAATAATCATGGCAACCCATTATCTTCCTCAAAGCAGGTATCTGGCACACCATACTTTAACACTTGAACATGGACAGTTGTCAAGGGAGCCGGGAGATCGTATGTAACAACGGGCTGAAACGTCGATCAACGTTCCATGTTCTACAGAATTGTTTTTAGTCGTCTGCTTAATAACCTGACATTAAGGGAATTTCACCATTCAATGAAAAATCTACGTAGAATACTCGTCATTCAATATATGGCTCTTCTCTTACTGGCCGCTAACACCCATGCCATCAATTTTCCGGAGCCGAATCCGCCCACTGAAACAAAAAAAGGTGACGATGCAAGTTTCCAGAGAGAAAAATTGCAAGGTGTTGGTAAGGAGAACGTTTCTCAGATTGAATGGGTGTATCACAAAACTGAAGACAATCAACATCCCAATGGCATGGAACAACAGCAACTTTGGCTGGTAAACAGGGCCAGGATGAATCCTGCTGCTGAAGGAGAGTGGCTGGCAACTGAATCACATGGTGACGTTGCTGAAGGGCGCGAATATTTTAAAGTGGATATTGTGAAGCTTAAACAAGAATTCGCGGCCATCAGTCCCATGCCTCCTGCAGCATTTGACAGGCGTTTGTATGAAGCCGCTAAAGCACACTCTGAAGATCTGATCGGACGTGATGCCCAGGATCATAAGCAACAATTTGATCGGGTGGATGCTGCCGGGTTCTCTTGGATGAGTCTTGGCGGAGTCGTCTTTTCCTATAGCAAAACAGGCTTGCATGCTCATGCCGGATTTAATATAGATTGGGGGAGTGAGCCCGATGGAATGCAAACCGGGCGCGGACATCGTGTGGCATTGATGTCGGATGGTGAGGAATATTTTAATGTTGGTATTGCCTCTCTAGCAGAATCAGATGAGGCAACTGACGTGGGGCCATTTGTGACAACAGGGAATTATGCGAAGGCAAATGAGTCCTCTGATGATCATTACAACGCCTTCATAGTTGGAACAGTTTGGCAAGACAGAAATTCCAACGGGTACTACGATGAAGGGGAGGGCTATGGTGGTGTGCGCGTGGAGCCTGATAGTGGTACATATTTTGCGATCACTTCAGATTCCGGTGGTTATGCTATTCCCATCACCCAAAAAGGGGTGGCTGCAATTTCTTTTTCTGGTGGATCGTTGCCCAATTCGGGAAACCTCGGTGTTGAGCTTGGTTCCAAAAGTCTTCTAGTTGACTTTGTTATTAATAAGAATAACCCCGGTGACGTAGGAAACAGCGACACCCGTGACGTAAGTGCTAACCCTGGTGGTTTGCCTTGGCTCATGCTATTACTCACGGAGTAGTTTTTTTATCGCAGAAGGCATCAGGCATACTACTGGCCTGGCACGAGGGGCTTGTTTAATGCATCATTGCATGACTGGAGAACCATGCTGTGCCTCTGCGAGCATGTACCGTGAACGAAAAGTTCAAAAACGTTTCTCAAAATAGGGTTCTAAAATTTCCGGAATAGCGATACTTCCATCTTCCCTTTGATAATTCTCAAGAATTGCAAGTAATGTTCTCCCCACCGCCAGACCCGAACCATTGAGCGTATGTACCAGTTTACTTTTTTTCTGTCCGTTTGGACGATAGCGAATTCCGCCACGTCGTGCCTGGAAGTCAAGAAAGTTGGAACAGGATGAAATCTCGCGGTACTCGTTTTGCCCAGGGAGCCATACTTCTATATCGTATGTTTTACTTGATGAGAAGCCAAGGTCGCCACTACAAAGATTAACCACCCGATAATGAAGATCAAGGAGCTGCAGTACTTCCTCGGCATCGGCCAGCAGGGATTCAAGCTCCTGAGCTGATGTTTCAGGAGTGGTAAACTTAACCAGTTCCACCTTATTAAATTGATGCTGTCTGATAAGCCCTTTGGTATCTCGGCCGTATGATCCGGCCTCGGATCGAAAGCAGGGAGTGAAAGCTGTATATTTTATGGGAAGATCATTTTCATCAAGGGTTTCCTCCCGGTGGATATTAGTGACAGGTACCTCGGCGGTGGGGATAAGATACAGGTCCCAGTCTTTGATGGCGAACAGGTCGCCGGAAAATTTAGGGAGCTGTCCCGTCGCAGTCATGGAGGCACTGTTGACCAAAAAAGGGGGGAGTACTTCTTCGTATCCATGCTTTTGGGTGTGAAGATCCATCATGAAACTGGTGAGAGCTCGCTCCATTTTTGAGGCAAAGCCTTTAAGCAGTGCAAAGCGGGCTCCGGAGAGTTTTGCCGCTCGTTCAAAGTCAAGAATACCCAACTCCTCACCAAGTTCCCAGTGCGTTTTGGGCTTAAAGTTGAACGTGGGTTTTGTGCCCCATTTTTTCAGTTCAACATTGTCAGCATCATCGTTGCCCTTTGGAACTTCATCATTGCAAATATTGGGGATAGAGAGAACCAGTTCCTGTAGTCTGGTTTGAGTTTTTCCAAGTTCTTTGTCGAGTTCTTTAATTGCGTCAGAGGTCTTACGCATCTCAGGAATAAGTGTATCGGCCAGTGTCTTGTCTTCGTTACTCCCCTGTTTTAGTCTTGCAATTTCCTTGGAGGCAGTATTCCGTTGATTTTTAAGGTTCTCAACTTCCTTTAAGAGCTTTAACCGTTGCTGATCAACACGAGCAAATTCATCAACCCTGTCAGTGGAAAGGCATCGGTGGGCAGTTTTCTGGCGGACAAGATCAATATTTTCTCTGATAAATCGTAATTCTAGCATGATGAGTGGGTTCTCTACAAGTGAGGGGGAATACTCCCTTTAAATTTTTGTTTTTCTGCTTAATATCATAAAAACCTTTTCTAGCACGGCTTAAAGTCGAAATCAACCTCTATCAAATTGCTTTTCGAAAAGGCATCTGCTATCTTGCACTCATATTTGAATCTTTTTATGAATAGGATTGTTTTCCAAGTATGAATAACGAGCAAAGGAGTATATTCTGGAAGCACTGAATCGACGAGATACTTTTATCATTTTTGTGGGTGAGTTAAGAAAGTCCATTCGTAGTCTTGGGATTAGTGTCCTGTTGACAACGGCGGTGATCTTTATTCTGTCTCCTGAATTGTTGCGTCTGGTTCAGGAGCATCTGGCAGACCGGCTCTATTTTTTTTCGGTTGCAGGCCCCTTTCTTGCTCATGTGAAATTGTCCATGTTTGCCGCAGTATATGTGGTTATGCCGTGGATCATGGCCGTGTTGTGGCGTGCCATGGGAAAACCTTTTGGAGTAACCGGGAAGCAACTGTTTTCTTTTGTTCTTTTTACCTGTCTGCTCTTTTATGCAGGTACTCTGTTTTGTTATTACATAACACTTCCGCTTGGGATTAAGTTCCTGCTTGGATTTGGTTCGGCAGAGCTTCAGGCAGTTATTTCTATTGGACGATTTATAAATTTCACAACCCTCTTTATCCTGGCCTTTGGAGTTATTTTTGAACTTCCCATTTTTATGGTATTTATGGCTAAGGTTGGAGTGTTGAGCCGAAAATTCTATGAACGAAACAGGAGGTACGCAATTCTGGTAATTGCCATGATTGCTGCACTGCTGACTCCAACGCCAGATGTTGTGAATATGCTGCTTATGGGAGGGCCTTTATATTTGCTGTATGAGGCCGGGATTATCATTTTACGAATAATGCGAGTTCAATAAGTAAAAAAGGGTACCTGCTTCCAGGACACCGCATTTTCCAGCGGTCACGCTGGCTTAGGTATGACGTATACGCTGTGCCAACCTGCCTACGAAAAACTACGGCACCCTGTACGCAGTTACAAAAAAGGTAACTATTCAAGCGGGATCGCCAAATGAGCAAAACCACTGAACAGTTACAAAAAAAGAAGACAGTCAGAATTCGTAGAGTTTAAAACTGTTTTGTTCAAGCAGAGCAGCGGTAACACCTGTAATACCAGATACTGCACAGGATGGACTACCCGCTTTTAAACAAATGCCTTGTATGTTTTGGGCGTGGGCAATTTTCAGAACTTCCTTTGCCCCTGCAATAAAGGATGCTGTGACATCCTCACCTGCTTTGGTACATACCCGGGAGCTCCCCTGCAAAACATCATGGCCGGTACCATTTATAATGTCGGCAGCAGGTCGAGGGGTAGGCATACCGCCGAGCTGTTCGGGACAGACTGGAATGAATATGTGGTTTTGAAGGAATATTCTACATTCCTGGTTGGCTTTAACGGCTGCGTCATATCGGGTACATAGCCCCACCAGGCAGGCGCTGACAAGAAAAACTGAATGTATTGGTGAGTGGCTCATTTATGGCTTCCAAGTCTGTCATTTACACGTTTATCGGATTTTAGCATGGTAACACAACAGAGGAAACAAAAAACAACTCTTTCAACAATGCAGCGGAAAAGACTGGTACGTTTATCCATTCTTATTGTGTTGCTGTCATTGCTTTGGCTGTTCTTTGCTCCTGGAAGTGGTTTGTATCATCTTAAACAGCGACAACATCGCTTGGCTGAACTTGTTGCGGAGAAGGATTCTTTAACGCAGCAGAACAAGGAGATGCAAGAAGATATTATGCGATTGCAGAATGACGAGGAATACCTTGAAAAAGTAGCACGGGAGCGGCACGGTATGTTGAAAAAAAATGAAGTTGTCTTTGAATTTGAAAAAAAAGAAAAGAAAAAATAACCGGGGTAATTATAATAAACCCCGGTTTGTTTAGGAGCCGCACGGGCTCACATATCGCTATGCTCAGGAAAATCCGGAACTGGATGAACAACCGGACAGAGCACCGGAAGGAATAGGAGTTCCGGTGACTGGCTTGCTGTTTGTAGCAGAGATTATTTTTTTTATGTTTGTACTGTTACAATGTTTACAGGTAATGCTGTCAAGTGCGGAGGCTATCATAACAAGACTTTCAAAGTTCTTGTCGCAGTCCTCGCAATGGAATTCATAAATTGGCATGTTCGTCTCCTTGATATAAAAAGAAAAAAGCTGATCTTGTGATGTATTAAGTCTATAAGGTTTATCGTTTGCAGGTTTTTGTCAAGCGCTGACTTGGAAAAGGAGAAATGCAGTGACCCTTGATATAAAAAGAGAAGAAGCTATCGCAGAGCTGCTTATTGACATTCGCAGTATCGTGGCATCTCATAAGGCCGCATCTATTTGCAGCTATCCTGCTACTGGATTGGACTCATTTTTGGCCATTGATGGACATCCCCTGGAACCGGTTTTGCCAGTTCCTTCTCCGAATGAAACAGAACCAGAATTGAAAAGGGTCGATCTGCCTGATCCCCCTGCTATTAATGATAATAACCATAGCGATCACCAAAGACTTGCAGAAATAGAAACAGAGGTTGGCAAGTGCAGAAGTTGTGCATTAAGTAAAAATCGAGTTAGAGCTGTTGCTGGGAAAAATGGTGGCAAGAGTATTCGTCTTTTTATCGTTGGCCACTGGCTACAGGTGTCGGATGAGGCGGGTTTTCAGACTGTTTTCGGCCTTGAGGAAGACAGGATGCTTACTCGGATGCTCTCCGCTATTCATCTTTCCGTGGAAGATGTTTTTATCAGTAATGTGATTAAATGCGGAATAAAAGTCGGTATACAGCCACAGGCGGGGCATGTTGAGGCCTGCGCATCCTATCTTCAGCGCCAGATCAGCGCAGCATCTCCAGATTGTATCTGCACCATGGGGATGGTGGCAGCAAGAGCCATGCTTCCACATTCTCAACCCCTTTCAAAGATTCGGGGGCGTTTCTATCCGTACAAGACAGCAAACGGCACCGAGATACCCTTGATTCCCACCTATCACCCAGGTTTTCTGCTTCAAAATCCGGAAATGAAGAATGCAACATGGCAGGACCTGCAACTGCTTCAGAAACGATTGCGCTGAGTACCTGGTAAGCAACAACCATGTCAACCGCTTGCTTACACCACGAGCAGAGTTACGAGTGTTCCTTTGGATCATACAGAGCAATGAATCCCCGCTGTCCAAGTGTTTTCAAAAAAGAGGCTACGGCCGTCTCTGCTTCCTGGCTTGTCACTTTGTAGTTATGCGCGAATATATTGATGATTTCTTTTACGGTTTTTTCCCCGTCAATGAGGCTCCAGACAAAGCTCCCCATTTGATCTAGCTGTAATTTCTTAGTTGGCATTTCAGCCTGATTTCTGCTGAACTTTTGGTGCAATGCTGTGAAAAAGCGATTTAACGGAATGGCATAAGTGAAAATAATATCCCCATTATCAAGTTCCTTCCAATCGATTTCATTATTTTCTACGGGAATACAAGCCAGTGAGTCTGTTCGGTTGAGGGGGGGAGCCTGCAGTTGTTTAGATCTGGGAAATTTCATAGCTTTTAAGGATGTTTGAGCTTAGTGTGTTAGAAATCGGTTTTTTGTCAAAGAAAAAGAGGCCTGTTAAACGATCCTGTTCAGGGTGATGGCGAAGAGTCATTATATGGAATGGAGGCCTTCGTTTAAGCCGGCTACGTATTTGTTGAAGGATGGAGGGAGAGGAGCTGTGGGTAATGAGATTCTCTTCTTGTACTATTTCATCTTCTTTAAGCTCCACATCGCCCAGAAGACTCATGAGGGCGACCATGGATGATTCCCTCAGACGTTGTTCTGCTCCGGCAATCCTGCAAAGATGTATGGTGAGTCCGGAATCCAGGAAAGAGATCCTGCTGAGTCCGGCACCGAAGTTGTATCCAGTCAGGGTGAAGCTCTTTGGCAGGTGAACCTGAAAATCCTGGATGGCCCACAGACTTGTTGTTTGTTCCTTTTCTCCATGACAGGCAATGGAGGAAACCACCTGCGTAAAATCTTGATGGTGCTTTGTGGCTGCATCAGGGAAAAAATAGAGGAGGAGGGTGGTTCCACATTCTTTACAGACAAGGATTGCGGCTGTTAATTCCCGGGTATTCTTGTTGGCAAGAAGCCTCAATGTGTAGGACTCTTGTATTTTTTTCCAGTGTGGTGGCAGTGAGTTAAAAACAGGCAGGCCAGTTTCTTCAGCTATTGTCCGGATGGTGGATTTCACCGCCTTTTTGTCCTGCATTGTTTTCTTTTGCCAGCGCAGCTCCAGAACTGGCTTGAAATCCTTCTCAAAAAGAAGATGAGTAGTACCTGAAACCACCGCTTCCCATTCCACAGGACAGGAAATATGGGTATAATTCCAGCCAATACGTTTCCAGGTATCCATGAGCACGAGACTAATTAGGAATCAGGTACTTCCACCCACTTTTCTTGCGTTGCAGCTGTTGCTCTTTTTCCCTGTTACTTGCATTCTGGGTACATTGTTCGGCAAAGCACTTTTGTTCTCGAATGATGCTGTCTGGATAGAAAAGTTTGACAACATTACCGATATTTTCATTGGGGTTTTTCAGGTTGTGCTGAAGAATTAGATGAACCCGGTTGTTCTTTTCATCAACAAATTTCCACTTCCAGATATGAAGAATACCGAAAGAGTCTCCTTTCCACTCCGTTGGTTTGCCAAATTTTTTTGTATATTTCCTAAGCAGTTGTTTGAAGAAATCTTTATTGGAATTTTCATATTTCAGTTTGATTTTTACGATCTCACCGGGATTGGCACAAACGCCATAGGAGATAATTCCTTTGTCAAAACCATGCCAGTCGTACACCACTACTTCTTTGAGGGCATTTGCATATTCTATATTGGGATATTCAGTGACATCACTACCGAGTACAAAACCACCAACTTCATGGGGTACTTCTTTGGCCATGCCTGAGAGTGGGAGGCAAAAGAGTAATTGAAAAATAACACTGTAAAAGAGTAAAAGATACCTGTTCACAAGAGACTCCTATTGAGGATGAAACCGCCGTATATCACGTATTGCGTAAGGGGATACAAATAATGTATAACCCTCATTATATTACTCTGTATCATGATATTATATTTTATTCCAGTTTTCCAGTGAAGACACATTGCTGATACCCGAGATCTGTTTTTCTTTTGTCGTGGAAAATATTAGCTAACGATAATTATAACGGAATATGAAAAATATGAAGACACATCACAGTGGTCGTATCACTGAAAGATCTCTTTTTTATTGGATTCTTAGGCGACATCGTTCCATGCAGCTCTTTTTGTTGTTGATAATTATTGTAAGTTTGTTTTTTAAGGTGTTCCCATTAGAAATGCAGAAGCGCATTATCAATGAAGCAATTTATTTAAAGGAACTGCAACTACTCTATTTGTACTGCGGCTTGTATATCGGTGCTGTGACTATTGCCGGCCTGATGAAATATGGAATGAATGTCCTACAGGTGTATATAGGACAGAAAATTCTTGTGGAAATGAGAGAAGAACTCTATCAGCACGTTCTCCAACTACCACTACAATTTTACAGAAAAATGCAGGCTGGTACGGTTATTTCTGCCATGACAGCAGAGCTGAACGCTATCGGCTTTTTCCTTGGCGGCGCCATAGCCATTCCCATTACCAGCGTTTTAACCTTTATCGTATTTATTGGATTTATGTTCAATCTCAATCCTTTGCTTGCACTTCTTAGCATGGGGATTTATCCGTTTGAACTGGTTGTCCTACCATACCTTCAGAAAAAGTATAATAAACTCAATAACAAACGTGTCAAAACTACACGTTCCATGGCAAATGTGGTGAATGAGTCTATTTCGGGTATCCATGAAATTCACGGGAACACCAGCTATGAGTTGGAAGAGAAGAAACTCGGATCTTTTATAAAAGAATTGCATGCGTTGATGAACAAGCTGTTTATTGTAAAATATGGTATCAAGTTTGCGAATAATTTGTTCCAGTCATTAGGACCATTTATCCTTTTTATTGTTGGGGGGTATTTGGCCATTAATGGTGAGTTTACTCTTGGGGCACTGGTTGCATTTTTGTCTGCTTATGAAAAGGTGTATGATCCCTGGAAGGAGCTCATTGAGTATTATCAAAGCTATCAAGACGCTAAGATTCGTTATAAACAGATCATGCAGATTTTTGATCTTGATCCTCCTCACCTTCTGCTTCCTCCTGGCCGTGATATTTTGGCTCTTCAGGGAAATATCAGTTTTAAGAATGTTCGTTTTACGGTTCCAGGCGGCATAAAGCTGCTTGAAAATATAAGTTTTGAAATAAAAAAGAATGAACAGGTCGCGCTTGTCGGATACTCCGGTTCAGGTAAATCGACCCTTGCACTTCTTATTGCCCAGCTTTATGACGCCAGTCGGGGAAGTATTACGATTGATGGTGCGTCAATTACTGATCTCTGTAAGAAGGATATAGGAAAGAATGTGGCCATGATTGCCCAGCATCCGTTTATTTTTTCAGGAAGTATTGCTGATAATCTTCTTTATGGAATCAGAGCAATATCAGAAAATAGTAATAAGGAGTTCCCCAGCCGTAAACGAATACTTGCTGTGGTCCGGGATGTTGGGCTTGAGGATGACCTTATTCGCTTTGGTTTGCAGGCAGTTCTTTCACAAGAACAATGCCGTCCATTCAAAACAAAGTTTTTACGCATGAGACAAATCGTCCAGACCGGTTTGAGGGATGAATTTTCTTCAGCCATTGAATTCTATGATGCAGATAAGTATCTCTATTACTCAAGTATCCGAGATAACCTTGTATTTGGAGATAGTGTAAATGGTGAATTTATCATCGAACATTTGCCGGATCATTCTGGGTTCATGACTCTTTTACGAGATACAAATCTTGAGAAACCTCTTTTAACAATCGGCTTTGCCATTGCTACTGAAACGGTCAATTTGTTGGAGGATTTTCAGGACGACGAATTTTTCTTCCGTGATAATCCAATGGAGCATAAAGAGTTTACTTTTTACAAGGAGCTTCTGGCGCGCTTGAAAAGCCCACAGCCAAAGAATACTGAGGCAAGGAAGTTTCTGCTTATTCTAGCACTGCGTTTTATTCCTGGTAAGCACTCTATTATCTCGTTACCCTCTGCAATGGAGAAAAAAATCCTTGCAGCCAGAAAAATGTTTCAGAAGACAATTGTTGGAATAAATGTGGATTGCTGCAAGGAGCGTAGTGCTTGTTCTCTTCCGGAAAAAAAAGGCGAAGCCTCTAGTCTCAAAGGATTTGTTCCCCTCTGTCCAAGTGAATATCTGTACACTCGTACTCTTCTTGATAATATTTTGTTTGGTGCTGTGAAATCTGACCAGGCACTTGATGAACATCTTCGTACCATTGCAACCCAGGCATTCGAAGCTGAAAATTTACTTGATGAGGTCATGGATATTGGACTCCATTTTGAAGTAGGGAGTAAAGGGGACAGGTTGTCTGGTGGCCAGAAACAAAAGCTTGCCATCGCCAGGGCATTTTTAAAAGATGTGCCAATTCTCATCATGGATGAGGCAACAGCAAGCCTTGATAACACATCGCAGGCCAGAATCCAGGGCCTGTTGGAAAACCAGTTTAAGAATAGAAAAACAGTTGTATCAGTTATACACCGCCTGGATCTCACCCCAGCATACGATAAAATTATAGTATTGAAAGCGGGAAGGATTGTTGAACAGGGAACATATGAGCAACTTATGAAACAGAAAGGAGACTTTTATGAACTTACCCGAGCAGAAACCTGACATCAAAGCTCTGACAGGATTAGCAGATATCCAGGAGTTTCTTAACAGGTTTTTTATTTTTTCCGGCGCACCTGATGGGGTGGTTGGTCTTTTTGCCTACCTTGCTAAAAAGGAGGAATATGACAAGGGGCAGATGATTTTGAGTGAAGGCAGACGTTGTGATCGTATTTTTCTGATAAAGTCAGGTGAAGTTGATATCTTTCAGAATTTTAAAGAACGTCGTTTTCATTTGCAACTCCTTAGCCACGACTCTTTAAACTATTTTGGTGAACTTGCACTCCTTGCAGAGGTTGACTGGTTTTTTTCAGCAAGAGCCTGGACAGACATCACCCTCATCAGCATCAGTCGTAAAGCCTTCAGTAAGGTGATGGAACGATACCCCGAAGCATATAAAAGTATGGTTGATAAAATAATTAACTCCCGAATTCATCGTTTTGTTGATCAACAACAGTACTTAATGGATAATCTTGCCATCGACGCCTGGCGGGAAAATCCAGATCAGAGCTAGGGAATGTTAATGAAAGGATTGATGCTGTTAGGGAAAAGAGGTATATGGTGGGGTTTTATTTTACTGGTTGTTGGGATACTCTGTAATGGATGTGCGGGAAACTCTATTCCTTCTGGCGGCCTTCACAAACGTTTGGCTATCAGCAAACTTTTCGAATCTGGAATACTGTTGCCGGATCATACATATTATATTGAAGGTTCAGAAATTGAGCCGGATGCAATCATTGCGCTCTCCAATTCGTATCAACTGCAAACGAAACTTTGGTCTAAAAAGAATTGGACAGAAGAAAATCTTAAAAAGGCTGTTTTTTGGATGCAGACAGGGCAGTTTGGTTTTTGTACTGTGAAAGCTGGGCTTTTACTTGCCCCGGATGGTCAGCAGGTCGGTGTCTGGTACTCAAAAAAGGAACGAGGGATTATTCGCCAACCTGCAGAGGGAGTAGTAGAAGTGTATCCCTTTAGGCACTTACCGGGTTCTCCTTGTTGGAAGGAAACATTAATCGACGAGCTGTAAGTTCTTATTTTGAAACGGTATTACTACCTCCGTTTTCTGTTCTCAATACAAACTATAATCAAAAATGAAAATTAATTATTTGCATATCACCAGGAGCCGTCTTCCCAGACTACGCCAGGCAATCCAGCTTGTATATCTGTGTTACTCAATACTGTTAGGGATTCAGTTTTGTCAATTTTATGAGTGGGCTCTTAATAGCCAGGGGGTGCCACCAGTAAGACCTGCAGGTATAGAAGCTTTTTTACCAATTAGTGCACTGCTTGCACTGAAGCCACTTTTTCTGCATGGTACCTACGACCCGATACATCCTGCAGGGCTTACTCTTTTGCTTGCAATTACGGTTTCGGCCTTTTTCTTCAGAAAAGGATTTTGTGGCTGGGTCTGTCCGGTGGGAACTGTGTCAAATGTCCTTGAAAAATTAAGTCGGAATCTTCATTGTAAAAGGAAAATATCACCTTGGATTAAATATCCTTTAAATTCAGTTAAATATTTAATTCTTGCTTTTTTCTTCTACGTCATTTTCGTCCAAATGGATTCAAAGCAAATAAACTCTTTTCTCTTTTCGCCTTATAATATGACGGCGGATGCCAGAATGCTCCACTTTTTCCTTTCACCTGGAAAAGTTCTTTTGATTGTACTCGCAACCTTATTTGTATTGTCAGTATTTATTAAAAATTTTTGGTGCAGATTTGTTTGTCCATATGGATTGTTTCTTGGTCTATTTGCCGTCCTTGGCCCCGTTCAAATCCAACGGAGTAAAGATGATTGTACTCAATGTGGAAAATGTGATCAGAATTGTCCTGGAGGCATCCATGTCAGCAATAGTGAAACCATCAGAAGCTGTGAGTGTATAGGGTGTCTCGAATGTGTTTCTTCATGCCCCACAGCATGTGTTAAACCAGGGATTAGTCATACATATTCCTTACCCTGTTTGCTGATTCCAATTGGAACCATTAGTGTTTTGCTTATTGCCTGGGGAATTGCCGTGTCAACTGGTTACTGGCACAGTCAGATCTCAGTTGAGATGTTTACCAAGTTTTACAAAATGATGTCACCCTAGCAAGGAAAAGAAATATTTGGCCCTAAAATATTGTGGCGTATATTTTAATAGGCCATATGTCCTAATGATTTCATAATGAGTGCCAGTCCCATGGCAAACATCCCCGTGAGCCCCATGCCGCAGGAAAATCCTGCAAGAAGAACCGGTGCATATTGTCGCCACATGGGGCCGTATCGCTTATAAAAAAAATAGCGGCCTAAAAACGCACCGAGTACTTCCAGAATAAGTCCATGAGGAGTTGATTGGCCGAGTCCACGAACTACGCCATAGATAAGAAGGACGGGAAGGCCAAAAAGGCTGAGCATAAAATACATGATAAGTCCAAAACCAAGGCCTGATAATACAGTGCCACTGTTCAGAGCCTGGTAAAACATGGAGTTCCCCTCCATGGTGGATGTCTGCATGAGCAGGGTATTTAAGGCCTGTAAGTGCCAGAGTTCCTGGGCATATGGGTAGTGACTTGACGGTATGGGGGCAAGTCTCCAGATAAACTGAGAGAAAAGTAAGCTTGCTACCATAACGATGGGAAAAACCACTATTTCTGCTTTTATTATACCACGAATGGATGTCCCTGTGAGTTCAATCTGTCTGAACTGCACCGTTGCCTCACCGTAGTTATGTATGGGAATTGGAGCATACCAGATCTCAATTCCCTGATATTCAAAAAAACGTGCACCTGCTATGAAGCTAGCTTCGCGTACCAGTGGCAGGCTTACAAACTGTCCGGCTATTCCTTCCATTCGAGCCGTAATATAGGAGATAATGGGAGTATAGATAAAGCCATAGCCGAGAAAAAAGATCCACGG
>CAMZKT010000004.1 GCA_947311435.1 uncultured Desulfocapsa sp. | reverse complement strand
CACAAGTTTCTCTTTGGAATCGGCTATGAATCAGATACCGGGATACATGGTTCTGCACGTTGGGACAACCGACTTATCAACCGCCATGGTCATCATTCTGAAATCTTCACGAAGCTCTCGGCAAAAGAAGGCGTTTTCCACGCACAATATAATATTCCCGTTGTCAATCCCCTCACAGATCGATGGGTATCAACAGCCAGCTATGAATATGAGGAAACTCCCGACACAAACAGCACAACTTTTAACCTGGAAACCGCCTTTGTCCGAAGAAACCTTTCCGACACCTTCTTCTATAAAGGCTTCCTCCTTGCCTCAAATGAGAGTTTTACCATTCAGCACGAGCCGGAAGAGAGCAGCACGCTTTTCAGTGCAGGGGGAATCATTCGTTTTTCAGACACTGAGGATTCCATGTTTCCCCAATCTGGTCACCTCCTGTTTGCAGATCTCCGTGGAAGCGCAGAAGCACTGCTCTCAGACACATCTTATACTCGTCTGCACCTGAAAGGACGATACATGATGGGATTCGGCGAAAACGGGCGCCTGGATTCGCGATTGGAAATAGGAACTTCCTGGGTGGACAATTACGACATATATCCCACGTCACTCAGGTTTTTTAGCGGTGGGGACAATTCCGTCCGCGGGTATGCCTATGAGTCTCTGGGGCCTGTAAATGAGAAGGGAAGTGGGGTTGGTGGCAAGCATGTAGTATCAGGAAGTTTTGAATACGACCACCGCATTGCAGAAAAATGGGTCCTTGCTGCTTTTGTCGATGCGGGGAATTCGTATAACGACACACTGGACAAGCTGTACATGGGCAGCGGCATTGGATTCCGCTGGCTGGCCCCCTTTGGTTCACTGCGTATCGATATCGCCTATCCCGTGAGCGAGAACCCGGATCTGAATGATTGGAGAATCCATATCGGTTTTGGAGCAACACTGTGAAGAAATTCATTATCCGCCTCGTCGTCACGTTGGTATCCCTCTCTCTTCTTCTTTTTACAAGTTTCCTCTTTCTGCTTGGGACAGAAAGAGGTGCACAGTTCACCATCGCTCAACTTGAAAGAATTCTTGACGACAGCCTGCAAGTTGGTTCAACGAAGGGGAGAATACTTGATCGCCTGGAACTTCGTGACATTCTCTTTACAAACAATTCTGGAATTACCAAAGTTGCCTCTTTAGTACTCGACTGGAAAAGTACAGACCTGCTTAAGCTTCACTTTCATATTCTTGAATTTTCCGCCGCTACCGTTTCCCACACTGTTCTCCCCCAGGCAAACACAACTCAACCGGAAAAGAAAGGATCTCTTCTCCTGCCGGAATTGACTCTTCCCATAACAGTCAGTATAGACAAGCTCAGTCTCCGCAATTTCACCTTCTTCTCCAATGCTGACAGCAAAAGCATACAGCTCCACGAAGCAGAATTTTCCCTTTTATGGGATACAGGGGGCATACATTTACACAAGCTCTCAGCAGACCTGGACGAGGCCTCCCTTCAAGCTAGCGGAAACCTCAACCCGGTGGGCAGCTACCCGTTTGAGCTAAAAACAGTGATTAAAACGCTAGCCTCCGACCTTCCATCTCTCACAATTAAGGGAGAATATTCCGGAGAATTGCAAAAAACGATACACATGCAGCAAGACATCAGTGGAGATGTTACCGCAAACCTGATTATGGACATGGAGAACATTCTTGCTGATCCTCTCTGGAGTGCTCAAACAGAAATAAGCGAACTCCGGCCGGATGTTTTTTTTCCTGACACTCCAGGCCTTATCAGTGGATCACTGTCCGGTAACGGAAGCCTTAAGCATGCAAAAATCACATCATCTCTTCAAATACGGGATAAAAACGATGGAGCAATGAACTGGGACGGTGACCTCAACATGGAAGCAGACCTGGAAAAACTCATATTTGACATCAAAAATCTCGTCCTGTTCCACCCACATACGGCAACACGTATGACACTTGCAGGAACAGCAAGTATGGAACAGGAACTTGATCTTCTGTTAACATGGCATAAGCTGCAATGGCCAATCACAGGAGACGCAGACTACAAAAGCCTGCAGGGGCAAGCCAGCATCGAGGGGAAGGCGGATGACTTTCATCTACTGCTCACTGCTGCAGTAACAGGACATCAGATCCCTGAAGGGAATATTACTCTGAACACACAGGCCAGCACAGCGGGCTTTCAAAATCTTCATCTCACATTGGACCTTCTTGATGGCAAGCTTGATCTGAGGGGGAACACAGAGTGGGTACCAATGCTAAAATGGGACATACACAGCGAAGCGAAGCAGATTAACCCTGGAGTAGAATATGCAAACTGGCCGGGCAGACTGGACTGGCTGTTGCAGAGCAGTGGCAAAATAGACGAAAAGGGTGTCAGTGCCGAACTCATCATTGAACAACTTTCAGGACAGCTACGGGAGCTCCCCATTCATGGAACCGGTAGTCTGGCTATGCAGCCTGACTCCATCACCATTCAAAATTTTACCGTATCGTCCGGCAGAGCAACAATAACGGCGGAAGGAAGTCTCGGCGAACAATCAAATCTACAATGGAAAGTAGATATCGTTGATTTCTCTGACCTTCTCCCCGACGCGTCCGGGCAACTCAAAGGCAGTGGAAGCATACAAAAAGCAATGACAGCACCGCTCCTGAACATTGATCTTTCAGGTGAAAAAATACACTATTCACACTTTCTCCTGGAGCAAATCGATGCCAAAGCAACAGTGGATCTCAGTTGGGAAGACCCTTTTTCCCTTGATATTGCAGCAGCCAAACTCCAGTACAAGGAAAACCAGGTCAAAGCCTTGAGCATACATGCTGATGGCAACAGAGAAAAACATACTATTCTCCTGAAGCTTGACCATGAGATGGCAGATATGAATTTCACCCTGAATGGCGTGTACAGTGCTGATACCTGGCAGGGCCTCATCGAGAATGTTACCGCCACTTCTACGGATTTCGGAACCTGGCAGTCACACAAAGCAGCCACCATTTCTGTTGATTCGGCCTCTGCATCGCTCGATACATTCTGCCTGACCAGGGAAAATGCGGATTTCTGCCTGAAGGGAGCATGGGACGGAGAAAGCGGTAGCAGCCAGGGAGACATGCAGATAGACGAGATCCCCCTTGCCTGGCTCGCGCCCTGGTTCCCGGAGACACTTGAAGGGCTGACCGGCCACTTCTCGGCAGAGGCAACTGCCTCATTTCATAACACTCTCAAAGCAGATGTGGTCGCTCACATAACACCTGGAAGCATCCAATACACCACAAAAACACAAGCCATTGAACTTCCTCATGAAGGGGCTGATCTCAATCTCAAAATAATGGACGATGCTCTTTCAGCTGACTTTCTGCTCAGCGTTGACTCCAATATCATCAAGGCTACAGTCCAGTCACCAGACCTTTTACAAAAAGATATTGGCGGCGATGCCAGGTTAAACGCTAAGATCTTTATGGATGCCGGTAAGTTTGATCTGATCGAGGCACTTGCTCCGGATGTTGAAGATATTGACGGCTCCATTGATCTGAATTTTACTCTTCTTGGCACTCTTGCAAACCCTGAAATAAATGGTAAGGGGCAAATCAATATCGCTCACATGCTCATCCCAATGGCAGGTCTTGACCTGGCAGACACCACACTGGATGTTCTGGCCGACGGCCGAGAGCTGACCCTTAAGGGAGCGTTTACATCCCCGGGTGGAGAAATGGAACTGAATGGCCATATCGACCTCAACAGAGATCAAAACAAAAACATGTTGGCACGAGCAAGCCTCAAAGCTGACAACTTCAGACTGATACATCTCCCACAAACCCAGGTGTTTCTTTCTTCCGATATCCTCTTTGAGAAAAAAGACGGCTTAATGAGCCTCACCGGAGAAGCCAGCATACCAAAGGCAGACATACTGTTACGTGAGCTTCCTCCTGGAAGCCAGTCAGTATCTTCGGATATGGTTATTATTCAGGAGAAAAAGAAAGAAGATCCCAAGGCTCCCTTCCAGATGCTCCTTAAAATAACACTGGGCGAGGATGTCCACTTTGCAGGATTTGGACTCAATGCCTTTGTGGACGGACAACTGACACTTCTTTCGGAGCCAGAAGAACAAATCAAAGGAAGTGGAGCTCTCCACATCAAGCAGGGAAGTTTTCGAGCCTATGGTCAGGATTTAGCAATAGAAACAGGGGTAATTTCCTTCCCGGGCGGTCCTCTAAGTCAACCGGGGATCAACCTTCGAGCCACAAGAACTGTGGGAGATGTTGTTGCAGGAATATTCGCCATCGGCCCTGCCCGGAAACCCAGAATCACGACATTCTCCAACCCGCCCATGTCCGAAAGCCATGTCATATCCTATCTGCTCACCGGGGCTGCCCCCGATGACGCGGGAAAAGGAGCAATGCTCTCCATTGGCCGACAAATCAACAATAAACTCTCTGTGGCGGTGGATACCGATGTTAAAACGGGTGACAGTGAATTTATCACCCGTTATCGGCTGAACCGTAATATTCATGTGGAGACAACAACAGGATCAGACAGGAATGCTGTGGACATTTTCTACACCATTGAACTTGATGATGACGGCATCAAGGTACCGGGGCTAAGGAAGTAGAATTCACTCAGGAGAAATTCAGACCCGGCTCCATTAAAATTCATTGGCATTCGTTTCAGTTTACTGGTATTATCCCGCCGATGGTTTTTGATGGTCCCGTAGCTCAGCAGGATAGAGCACCAGATTCCTAATCTGGGTGTCGCGCGTTCGAATCGCGCCGGGATCACCATCACTTATCAGCTTGGTATTTTCCTCTCTTTTACAAGCCGCTCTCAGTCAAACCGTATCGCCATCTTCCACGACTTTAGAAGAGTACACACTCTCATCGGTTTTTGAATTGATAATGCAATTCCGGCCAATAACCGTTTCAGCAGGTATTACTGCCTCTTTTCCAACAAGGCTTATCCCATTATAGAGATGCTTTGGATGGAGAAAATTGGGGGTTTTATGATTCATCCCTGATCCCACAACAACATGATTTGAGATATGTGCCCGCTTATCACAAATACTCAGGTCGACTGTACTGTTTTTCCCCACAATACAATCTGCAAAGAGAATGGAATCCTTGATTACAGCCCCCTCTTCAACAATCACGCCGGGTGCCAAAACAGAATTTTCGACAGTCCCCTTCACCACACAGCCAGAGGATATCATCGAAGAGCTCACCTTGGCGTCATTACCGAATCGTGCAGGCGGGCGATCCGCCGGCCGCCCTTCTGACTCAATGTTTGTTCTCACTCCCCACTCTGCCGGGGAAATGTCACTGTCCCGCCGTATCACATCCATATTGGCCTGCCAATAGGACTGGATGGTTCCAACATCACGCCAGTAGCCATAAAAGGGATAGGCAAAGACATTATCATTATCAATGGCCCGTGGTAAAATGTGCATACCAAAATCAACTTCTGCCCTGTCTTTATAGAGGGTATCAAGCAGGTACTTGTAATCAAACACATATATACCCATTGAGGCGAGATTGGTTTTAGGATTTTCCGGCTTTTCCTCCCAATCAATAATGCGATTTTCATCGTTGGTAATACCTGCACCAAACTGATGAATTTCGCTCATGGGCACCACCATCATTCCGATGGTCACATCCGCTTTTTTAAAACGATGATATTCCAGCATGGCATCAAAATCCATATAATAGATGTGATCGCCAGAAAGAAGAACCACCTCATCCGCTGGATTTTTCTCAAGAAAATCTATATTTTGTCGCACCGCATCAGCAGTTCCTTTATACCAGTCAGAATCCTTAAAGCCAGTATGAGGAGGAAGAATTTTCACTCCGCGGCTACGCCCGGCAAAATCCCAGGCTGCCCCCATACCCAGATGGCGCATCAAAGAAAGAGGCTTGTATTGTGTAAGAACTCCTACTTTGGTAAGCCCGGAATTCATCACATTGCTCAAACTGAAATCAATGATACGATACACGCCGGCAAATGGTACTGCCGGTTTGGCACGACTCTGTACCAGAATATTTAAACGACTACCAACCCCGCCGGCTAGAAGAAGAACCAAGGCCTCTTTTTTCGTTCTCATCTCAACACCTCCCCAGGTTTTACTTCCAGCGGCCATTGCTCCGGATGAAGATTTGGATAAACCGTCGCTCCTTCACCAATACGTACTCCATCGGGAACGCTGCTGTTCCAGCCAATAACCGTAACATGTTCTGCATTTGTACCCGTTTCAGGGCCAATACAAACGCCCTTGCCAAATACAGATTTCACATCAGTAATAACTTTGTTGAACCTGCAATCTTCACCAATGTGATTGCTGAAAAAAAGAACAGAATTTTCAACAACAGCACCCTTCCCCACGTGAACGCCAGGAAACAGGACAGAGTTTTTCACTGTTCCCTCAACAACACAGCCATTGTACACAAGACTGTTATGCACCTCTGCGTCTTCATATAATAGTGCCGGCTGTGCATCGCTTATCCCGCGATGATCCATATTGGACCGTAGTCCCCAGGCCTCCATATCAATAGCCGGGTTCTCACCAAGTAAGTCCATGTTAGCCTGCCAATATTCCTCTATTGTCCCAGTGTATCCCCAATAGCCTTTGTGTTTATATCCGTATATTTTCTTTCCCTGTGCCATTAATTGAGGAATAATATCACGGCCAAACTCAAAAGAATCGGACACCTGGTTCTCATGAAGAGCCTTGTACAGGATTTCCGGTTTAAAAATAAGAACAGTAAGTGAGGCCCAATCCGCTTCAGGATTCTCAGGTTTTTCCCAGTACTGTTTTACACGGCCACCCCTTTCCCCGTCTTCATTGTCAATCTCTGCAATCCCGAACTGATGTGCTTTTTCTTTACCGACCTGGACAAAACCAATAGTCATATCGGCACCTTTTTTATGGTGGTAGGCAATAACCTCCTCATAATCCATTTTATAAATATGATCACCCGACAAGATAAGGATCTCCTCTGGATTATGATAACGAACAAAGTCAAGGTTCTTGTACACAGCATCGGCTGTACCACGATACCAGTCCGTTGTATCGCCACTGGTATTGTTGTCTTTAAAGGGAGGAAGTATGTAAACACCTCGGTCGCGGCCAATCATATCCCAGGCAGCACCTGTACCAATATGATTTATTAATGAATAGCTCCGATACTGAGAGAGAATTGCAATTTTCTCGATACCGGAATGAAGGAGGTTGCTGAGAGGAAAATCTATCACTCTGGCAAAACCACCAAAGGGCACTGTGGATTTCGGGCGATAATAGGTCAGGACATTCAATTTGTCGACACGACTTCCGGCCAGAATCATTGCAAGCGTTGAAGGTTTCAGCATCGGTCACCCTTTGTTAGAATTGAGATTGAGGGCATCGCAAAACACACTTTCAAAGTGTACATTGCGAGCCAGTCAAGTATGTAGCGCTTTCCTTATTTCATATGCCTTGTTGCCAAACGTTTCAGAGTATTGGTTGTAAATTCTTTATCCCCCAGGGATAGCTTTTTCAAAGGAACTTCTGCTCTTGCAGACTCCTTGTGACCACCGGCCGATCCCAGTGCACCAAAAATCCGCTCTGCAAGCTTTCCCGCACTCTTACGATACCCATCACAACGGAAAATGACCACCAGCCTTTCACCATGAATCCCAGAGACAAACACCCAATCAATTTTATCTACATGATTGAGGAAATCAGCTATATTAACAAGGATATCCGGGCTTCTCACTCTACCCACATGGGTATACAGACGTGCTTTGGAATACTTAAGATTTTGGAGTGCTATATTAAAATACTTCAGCTCGGAACGACGCATGTCGGCAAGCTCGAACTTCTTTACGAGGTTCCGATTGGCAATATTGAACAGATAGCGAAAAGAGATACCGTCCGCTAGCAGGGCCCGCTGAGAGAAATCCTGTGTGTCCACCTTGATTGCATAAAACAATGCCGTTGCCATTGCCACGGATGGTTTCATATTGGCGGCACGTAAATACTCCACCAGCATGGTTGAACAGGAACCATATTCCGGACGGATATCTACAAATGAAGCAGAATAGCCACCATTGACAATGGGATGATGATCAATAATGGCGTCAAAATCAATCTTTTCAAAAACGGGAAGATGAGTGGGTTGAGAATCAACAATTACTTTTTTGCTGAACTCCTGCACTTTAACATTACCGAGACGTTCCAGCGGAATTTTTAATCGCTCAACCATTGCAACATTATTTAAGCGACGAATTTCATTGGGGTGGGCAATTAACACCTGTTTGACGCGATAACGCAACAGGCGTTTAATAGCCAGGGCACAAGCCAATGCATCGGGATCGGCATTAATACAGATAAGAACAGTGTCTTCCTTCTCGAAAATAGCCCAAAAGCCATGCAAGCGTTCACGGGCACTCTTCCAAGCCCCCTTCCGATACTTCTTATATATTTTATTTGCCATGTAAAGCACCGCTACGAACTATTCTGGAAAACGATAAAATAGTCGTAATCAGTTCCTTTCATAATTTTTATCCAGGGCACTGCCTATCCTGGCAGAAACCGGATAAAATATTCAGCATCCTGCAACCATAACGGTAAAACTCAGGAAACAACGAGCGAAAGTATAGCCAAGGGTTTATAAAAATGCAAGCCCGTAGAGCAACTGGAGCAACCATGATTCCGGTGAAAAAATATCACCCTTGAGGAAACTGCCGGCAATACTCATACAGTGCCATACTGGTGGCCATGGCAACATTGAAGCTGTGGGGCAACCCATATACCGGAATCTCTACAACATTATCAAGCACATCAAGAATGTCTGTGGTCAGCCCGGTACGCTCGTTGCCTATAACAAGCGCAGTACGCCGCACAAATTGATAACAATACAAGCTTTGGGAATTCGTTGTCTGCTCAAGACCCACCAGCCTGTAGCCATCTTTTTTTAACCTTTTCAGCACGGGCAGTAGTGTCCTGTGTGTGGAAATATCCAGTTCTGCTTCACCATCACGGGCAATCTTTTTAATCAGATTTACGTTGCCGGTTAAGACAAGACGTTCTATGGCACTTGCGCTCCCTGTCCGTACTATACTTGAAATATTTACATTACTTTTCATTGGCGCACAGGCAACGATTATCTCCCGCGACCTGGTCAGCCCAGTACCGGGCTTGTGACGCTGATGTTCAAATTTACTCATTTGTCAAATAAGGCCCCTACCGTCTTCAATCATTTCATCTGCTGAATAATAGACCTTTTCCAGATACAATCCCGATGCCGGCGCCGTTCCCGGCGCTGCTTTGCGATCTCTTTCCTCTAGAATACGTTGGAGATCATCGCGTGTGTACCGCCCTTCTCCAACCTTGACGATGGAGCGAACAATATTACGTACCATCTTATAGAGAAACCCGTCTGCGCAGATTTCAAACGTTATTAGAGGAAGATCCTGACGCATAACAGCCCGGCTCACAATACGAGTGGTCACTTTTTGTTTAAAGTTTGGGCGTGTGGCAAATGAAGCAAAATCATGTTTCCCCTCAAAAACAGAACAGGCAGCCATCATTGCCTCTACATCAAGATGACTTTTAACGTGCCAAACCCGCCCATCACGTTCTACTGGCAGCTTTTTATAATTCCAGATCACATAGCGATAGCATTTACCGATTGCACTATCACAGGCGTGAAAGTCACGCCGCGCCTCACTCACCTCCAGCACCCGTACAGTCTCAGCAAGCACACCATTAAATTGTTCTTTTAATTCCTCCACATTCAACCCCACAGGCAGTTCAACACTGACCACCTGACCATTGGCGTGGGCACCACGATCGGTACGTCCAGAAGCTCTTACTGCGGAACGAATATCAAACAGTTTCCCCACTGCCTGTTCAAGAGCATACTGAACCGTTGGTTTATCCCCATGTCGCTGCCACCCCAGATAATCTCGTCCATCATAGTAAATAGTCATGCGGTAATTAGACATGGAGTTCTTTTTGGTAGACATGATTACGCCTGGATCCTGGTAAATAATAAATGTATATTCAGCCAAATATCGAATAAGTTATTTCGGCGAACAAGGCAAACAAGAATAAAATAAAGTATAAAGCAAATGGCAATAACATTCAGGCTCATTCCAGTGGACGGTTACCAATTGACCTTATGAAAAAAATCCCCGAATTATTAGCACCTGGTGGCGATATTGACTCAATTAAAGCAGCCATCGCCGCAGGTGCCGATGCTGTGTACTGCGGCCTGAACAGGTTTAACGCCCGAAACCGAGCCGAAAACCTCTCGATTGAAAATCTGATCGGGATTGTACACCTAGCCCATAAAAATAACTGCAAAGTCTTTCTCGCACTCAATATAATTCTACTGGAAGCGGAAATACCAGCAATTATTTCTTTACTGAACAGAATCGTCAACGTGGGACTTGACGCTGTAATTGTCCAGGATTTTGGATTACTTTGCCTGCTGAATGAACACTTCAAGAGTCTTAAGATTCACGCCTCCACCCAACTCACAACCCATAATGAAGGGCAGATCCTTTTTTTACGCCAACTCAGGGTCAACCGGGTAAACCTGTGTAGAGAACTTAATCTCAATGAGATTACCCATCTCAGTTCCTTTGCCCATTCCCATGATATTTCGACAGAAGTATTCGTTCACGGTTCACATTGCCTCTGTTTTTCCGGGATGTGTTATATGAGTTCGGTACAAAATGGAACATCGGGCAACCGAGGTAGATGCGGTCAACCCTGCAGAGATCAATACATCACGACCACACAAGGAAAACAATATCCGTTAAATCTTAAAGATATTTCAACTTTTTTTGATCTCCCACAACTCGTTGAGTCGAAGGTTGATTCTCTTAAAATAGAAGGAAGAATAAAAAAATTTCATTACGTTTATGTCGTTGTGGAGGCGTGGAGAAAACAGCTTGGAAAAGTATCTGGACAGAACACTGTAGGCCAGGAAGACAGCTTATTGCATACTATATTTAACCGTGGATTTTCCAATGGATTCCTTCACGGAAATATTCACAAAAGCATGTTTACAGATAACCCCCGAGATAATTCAGCACGCTATTTAGCTGAAAAAAATGGTGATTGCACTGACACCGGCATGGAACGGGCAAAAAGGCAGATCTATCAGGACAGAAGCGATATTATTCACCATGTAAAGAAAAAAATATCGCACTTAAAAACTTGCAGGACACCAGTAGAAATACATATTTCCGGGAATCCCGGTTCCCCACTCAAAGTTTCGGTCAAAACAGATGCGATCTCTTTTAACGTATACTCACACCATGTACTTGTGAAGAGATCCTCCGGAAACAGATCCTGTGGATATGGAATCTCAAAGCAAGACCGTAATGATGGCTGCTTGGGATTTGATACACTGCAAAAAGTTTTCGGAGTGATCAATTCTTCGGGATACCAATTACTTCATCTTTCTTTACAGGATCTCGACAAAGATCTCTTCCTCCCGTTCAAAGCCATAAAGTCACTACAACGATCTGTTTTATCAACCTTAAATGGCATTGACGAGTTCACGCTTCCAATGACTACGCCCCAAACAATAAAACAAACAGGTGGAAGAATAGACACCTCGCTCTCTGTACTTATTTCTTCACAAAAAGACATACACCTGGGCGACGAAACCAATGCTGACATTTATTTTCAACTTCCAGATTTTCTTCAGAACAATATTTCTGAGTACAGAGACCTTTTGCTGAACAATCCACACATATCACCTGTATTTCCAGCTATTTTAATTGGAGAGCACTTTACTGCTGCGGTGGATCTACTTCAACAAATACGACCGCAACGTGTAATGACCAACAATACTGGCATAGCATATTATGCCTGGAAGATGAACATCCCCTGGATTGCAGGACCATACCTTAACTTGGCCAACTCCCATGGACTGCTATGTTTAAAAAAGTCTTTTAACTGTATGGGGGCGTTTATCTCAAATGAGCTCAGTAAAACACAGATTAAAACAATTCGAAAACCAAAGCAATTTAGCCTCTTCTATAGCATATATCATCCCTTGTTACTCATGACCAGCAGGCAATGCCTCTTTCATCATGTTTCCGGTTGTTCAAAAGAACGCATGGATCAACACTGCATTAAAGGGTGTACAAAATCCGCCACTCTCAACAATATGCAAGATGAGACATTTTACATCAAGAAGAACCCGTACGAACACAACTGTATTTACAACAATATCAACTTCTTGAACGCAGACATCCCTATTGATATCCCCGAGAAATTCACATCCTTTTTCATTGATTTAAGAGATATCACAACAGACACTGCAGTCATTGTGGATAAAGCCAAATTAACCAGGATATTTTCAGAACTACTCCGTGATACCACTGGGGAAAAGCAAAATATTGATCATTTGATATCCCCTACCACCAATTTGCAATATAAGAAGGGGATTTAATGTTCGTATTCTACGACCCCTCGGGGTTGAAGAACGGGACTGACGGAAACAGCGCAGGGTCTGTATGCGGTATAAAACGTGCCCCGGAAAAACGTATCATAAACTCCTGGTTTACGTTTAATTCCAGATAGGTGATACTGGAAACAATTTGTTCACAAGCTTTTCTTGCTGCTTCATCAAGCAGCACTTTTTCTGCGCCACGCAGCGAACTATTGCCAATCGCACGGTATACAGAAAGAGGCAAGTCTGGCAGCATTCCAAGTGTTTTTGCATGCTGAGGGTTGATATGACGGCCAAAGGCTCCTGCCACAATGATTTCTTCAAGTTCAGAGAACTCAAGCCCTACCTGGTTAATCAATGTGGTAAGTATCGCATACATGGCGGCCTTGGATCGTATCATGGCATCGAGATCTATCTGCTCAAGGACGACATCCCCACAGTTCTCCACACCATCCTCTCCTGTCAAGACAAAGCATAAACAGCCCTCTCGTTTTACAAGATGTTTTTTCATGAATGCTGCTCTTGCCACATCCTTTTCCGTATCTGGATTTCTGAATTTCCCTCGGATATCTATCATTCGGGTCAAATACAAAGCTGCCACCAGATCAATAAGCCCCGAGCCACATATCCCCACAGGTGCGACTTTTCCAATTGTCCGGTATTCCAATTCATAGGTATCCGGATGAATTGATACATACTCTATAGCGCCTGGCCCCGCCCTCATCCCCATTCGTGCAACGCCACCTTCCAGTGCCGGCCCAGCGGCGCCTGCACACGCAATCAGCCATTCACTGTTACCAAGCACCACTTCAGCATTGGTTCCAACATCTATAAGCATTCTGGTTTTTTCAGAGTGAGCCATACCCGAAGCGAGAATCCCGGAAATCAAATCACCACCAAAATAGCTGCCGACGGAAGGCATTATCCAGACAGGCGCCATGGGATGAATGGCAAGTTGAAGCTGTTTGCCATAGAGAACAGGTGCACGGTTAAAAAGAGGAATATAGGGTTCCCGGCAAATATAAAAAGGATCAAGCCCCAGAAGGAAATGGGCCATGGTGGTGTTCCCTGAGACCGACAGAGCATGGATTGTCTTCGTGCTCAAGCCTGCACGTTCTGCGAGAATATCTGCAAGTTCATTGATAGTAGCAACAACCACATGCTGTAGTTCATCCAGACCGGGATCCTGAAAATCCACTGCCAGATTTTTTTGCTGACGCCGCTTTGCTGTTGCATGATGGATCCGACTCAGAATATCTGCGCCAAATTCGATCTGAGCATTCTCAAGATTTCCCTCAGACAGTATATCCCCATTGTGCAAATTGAGAAGTGTTGCCTCAAGATGAGTTGTCCCAAGATCGAGTGCCATTCCGGCAATAATATCAGGATTCTCCGCAGAAAACCCTACAATCATCCAAGATAACTCAAGGTTATTAAGAAGTGCATAGCCGGAAAATCCAGCATCACGAAATGCTCGTGCAACAGTTGTCATACATTCATACGCAATACCAAGCGGACGTCCATCACCAAGTTTTACCGCAACCGCTCTCTGTAACCTATCAAGATCTCCGGTATTATCCTGCAAACCGGGTGCTTCTGCCTCAACATAAACCGAACATACCATGGGATTCATAATTCTCACACCTCAGCCTTCCTGAATAACTCCTTATCCTTGACGTCAGACACCTATGATGGTACCTACTTCCAAACATAATAATAAAAATGTAAATCTTAATAGAAAAAAAGACAAAAGACAAAAAAACAAAATCTCAAGGGTATGGAAAAAATAGTTGCAGTGGCTCTTGGTGGAGCGTTGGGTTCAGTCATACGGTACCTCATCATGCTCATTGCAGGAAATTACCATACCCGTGCCTTTCCAACGGGTACATTTGTCGCCAACCTCCTTGGATGTTTACTGATAGGCATGCTCTGGTCCCTGTTTGACCGGGTGCAGATCAATAATGAATTCAGACTTTTTTTATTCACAGGTTTTCTCGGAGGATTTACAACATTTTCAACATTTGCCCGAGAAACTGTCCAGCTTTTTAAAGTGGGTGAGCACATACAGGCTTTTACGTATCTCGCTCTTTCCAATTTTTTTGGACTTGTAATGGTTGCCGTCGGTTTCCTGCTGGCCCATCGCCTCTTCCGCTGGTAATGATTCGTGACACTTCTAAATCGATATATACTCTCTCAATTTGTCCGCACCTTTTTCATTGTGACGGTAGGCTTTCTTTCTCTTTATATCCTCATAGATTTCTTTGAAAAAATTGACAAGTTTCTCAATGCAGACAAGTCATTCGGACTGATTCTTCAGTTTTTTATTCTTAGCACTCCCTTCATTATAGATATGCTCGGGCCAATTCTTATCCTGCTTGCAGGAGTTATCAGCCTGGGGGTGCTCAGTCATAATAATGAACTCACAGCTATGATGGCCAGCGGAATCCACATGCGAACCATTATAAATCCAATTCTCATCGGAGCACTTCTTTTTACCATGCTTTTTCTGGCCATGGCCCAGTGGATCCTCCCACGAACGATAGCAGCAACCAACACCATCTGGTACGAGGATGTAAGAGGAAAAATTCCATTGGGGATATACAGGAATGGCCGCTATTACTATAAGGGGAAAGAAGGTTTTTACTCCTTTGCCAGGCCATGGCCCAAGAAAAATATATTTCTTGATTTCTCCTACTCCAGCTGGGGGGAAAAGCACAAACTGATGACCCTTGTTTCTGCAAAAAAAGCAGAGTGGAATGAGACAGGATGGCACTTGAGCGATGGTCAAGTCCAAACCCATATCAACAGGGACAAATATCTCACCAGCATTTTTGCCAGCCAGACATTCCCTTTCCCCGAAGAGCCAGAGTCATTTTTCATCCCTGAATATCAGGCGGCGGAGCTCCCTTTGACGGAGATGTTTCAAGCAATGTACAAGCAGGAGACAGAGGCCGAAACTGTCGTTGCCCAAACCAACTTTTACGGCAGGATTTCCTATACTCTGCTCGGGATTCCCCTGCTACTCCTTGGGTTACCTGTACTCCTGATAACCTACAAGAAATGGGGAAAGGATCTCTCCGTCGCCATCCCTGTGAGCTGCGGTATGGCCTTTTTTGCCTGGGGCATCTGGGGAGCCTTGCAATCTCTTGCCAAAGTGGGCTACGTATCTCCCATTCTTGCGGCCTCCCTGATTCACATCATATTTGGATGTAGCGGCTTTTTTCTTCTACGTAAACAGGGGGGCTGATGGTTACCCAAAAGAAACACAGGATTGGAATTGTTGGTGTTCCTCCCCTCTCAATAATAAAGCACATTGCAAGCCCCGACCATGAAATATTTGACCTTGATGAACCGCAGGGCAGAATTGACATTGAAACAGCCTCCCCGCTTCTTCCACGGGTCTACTGTGGCATACTGCGAACCGTTATTGCAAACAGCCTGGCCATTCAACCGGAGCTGATTTATATAGATACAGGTTCCGGAAAATGCGACTGTGCAGTACATACAGCAACGGTTCTAGATGATATACTACCGAATTGCCGTATTTTACGGACGAGGAACAATGATTCCACCGGCTTTGGGATTCCTCTTTGTAAAGCCCGGATGAAGCTTACAGACAAGATGGCTGCGATTACAGCCACTGTTCAAAATCCACATCCATACCTTGACAATATTGCTCCATGTACCCCGACGGCCGGGTTCTGGGGTGTACCGCCAAGGGATTTCTCACTGCTGGAGTTCTTTCCCGACACTACTCACATCTACGGATGGACGCGGTGCATGGAGAATAAAACACCTGACAATCTCGACCTTGAAATGCACTACAACCCCGATATACCAACTGTATTCTTTGCCCAATCGTTTTGTGCCAAAACTGCACTTGCCAGTCACCTGGCCAGCAGGCACCCCTATGCCCTGTATCTCGATTGCGACGTAACTGCCGGTTCCAGTGCCAAGGCAAAAATTCAGGCTTTTCTTGAACTCTCTGAAAAATAAGCGGGAGTAAAATCATGCTGCTTGCCGACTTTGGAACGACCTACTGTAAACTTCTCGACACTCATTCCGTCGATGCTCCACGACTAATGGCCACCAATACAATCGACCGAAAAACTATGAAAGTCGATATTGCCACAGGCCATAACGGTAAACGGTACGCCAAACAGTATGTAAACGAACTTACTGCACTGGCACGGGGCGGACTAACACTCATCAGGAAAAAGACATTCACCCTTCTCGATTGCGGCAGCCGGGATATCAAATATGTCACCTACAATGACGGGAAGATCAAAGATATGGGGTGGAATGCCGAATGTGGAGCTTCAATGGGTTTTACCATTGAGTTGCTAGAGAAATATTATAACCTTGATTTTTCAAAGATGCCAATCCCGAAAAGTGCCTTCTCTATCACCTGCGGAGTACTGGGGATGAGCAACATTTTTGACGCAGTGGTAAATGGAGAAAACGAAGTTGAAGCAGTGGCGAAATTTGTAAAGGGAATTGCTCTGAACGCATACGACTTTGCTAAACGGCCAAGGGAATTATACCTTTCAGGCGGGCTTTGCGGCAACCCTCTTTTTGTCGGTTCCCTTCCCTGTCCGGTGATCTCTCTTGGCCGTTTTGTATTGCTGGAAGGATTACAGGCAACTCTGCAGTCATCCGACTGCTTGTGATGTTCATCCACATGCCTTCTATAGAAATACTCTGAGAACCGCTATTTCCAGGTCACCTTTGGTTCATCCCTTTGCGGAATATGACGGTATCGATATTTAGGGTAGCCAAGCATGAGTGCAGTATACACCTTATGCCCCTCTGGAAGGTTAAAGGCGTCAATCAAAGGTTGATATTTAGCCGCAGCCTGAACAAGGAACCCGGCCCAGCAACTCCCCATTCCATAGCTGTTGGCCGCAAGATCAAAGTATGCAGTGGCCAGTGTACAATCTTCCATCGGGTGCTCGCTGTATCCAGGGTCGCAGTGAGTAACAACAAGGTGGGGAGCCCCACGAAGAACCTTATCAACTCCCTGATCCCACGCACGCAGTAAACCAGGAAAGATTTTCAGCTCCTTCATATATTCCACTACCAGCCCAGCAATCTGTTTCACTTCTTCCGAATCCTGTACAATTATCCAGTGGACAGGCTGTTTGTTGTGGGCACTGGGGGCGTAACGACTGACATCTAAAAGCTTTTCCAAAGTAGCACGATCCGCCGATTTTTTTCGATACGTTCGAATAGAACGTCTACCCTCTAAAAAATGTTTAAGCGATTCCGGGCTTGGCAACAGCGATCTATCCACAGGTGGGCTGCTCTCAAGTGGGGAAATTGAGATATCCAACGCATCGGCGACACACACAGCCATACAGTGTCCACACCGCATACATCTCTTTACCGCAGCTTTCCGTAACTGAGGAAACCCCTCTTTATCTTCACTTAATAAATCAAAGGGACATTCTGAGATACAAGAATAACATTGAGTACATAATTCCTGATCCAAACTGAGACTGATTTTCATAAAAACTCCAAGTAAGGTCTGTAATTTCGTTAAGTTCCCCAAACAATTCTCTCTACAATACAAAACAGACAAAATATGTAAAGAGAGTTGCTAAAGTTTTTATAAATCTCTTATAAAAGTACTTGGCCTTCCTTCAATATTACCGAGGACACCAGCATAACCGATCCGGCTTCGCCAATACACTGCCTTGAAAGGTTTGCTGGTCCAGCGGCGACTGAAGGCTTATTATTCCTTGGATTTAAACGGTAACACACTGAGGAGATATCAGAACGGCAAAAAGCATCAACAGTAGCAACACACCGTCCACAATCTCATGAAAACAAAGGTGAAATCCCTACCTGCCTGACAAACGAGAGATTTTTGACGATACGTAATAAGTACCGTACAGATTCTGTTCAAAAAGTACGTTAAGAGTCCACACGGTACTCAGCACAGTATCACGCACATCATTAATAATGTACACTTTTCCTGATTTTTTTTTTATCACTTCATTGTTTTCCTGAATTTTTTCTCTTTCTTCTTAATTTTATCATCAGGAAGTGGACAGCCCTTACAACAACGTCCTTTTTTTTCAATCTTCTTGCAACATTTCTTTTTCTTTTTAGCCATAAATACCTCCCGTGGAGTAGAATCAAACGGGTAGTGCTTACTCCTTTGTGGACTTCTCGATGGAAAGAAGATCCACCTCAAAAACAAGCACAGAATTTGGTTCTATCATTGGCGGAACACCCTGCTCCCCATATGCAAGATCCGATGGAATAACAACACGGTAACTTGCACCTTCTTTCATAAGCTGTAAAACCTCACTCCACCCTGGTATTACCTGGGTAACACCAAATATCGCTGGTTCTCCACGCTTATTGGAATCGTCAAAAACAGTTCCATCAAGTTTTGTTCCTTTGTAATGTACTTTAACCGTATCCTCAGGGCCTGGTGTGGCACCATTGCCTTCTTTTATAACTTCATACTGCAGACCGCTTTCTGTTACAATAACGCCTTTTTTAGTTTTATTTTCTGCAAGAAATTTTTCTCCGGCTTTCAGGTTCTTTTCCTGAATAGCTTTCATCTGCGCTTCCTGCTTTGCCTGCATTTTCTCAGCAAACTCTTTCTGCACACTCTGCATCTCTTCTATACTCAGCAGGGCTTCCGTCCCTTCAAACCCACCTTGTAAACCAAGTATCAAACGGTCATAATCAATCTCTTCACCTATGTTATGAAGATATTTCCCCATATCAAGGCCCATACTGTAACTGAGCTTATCTTTAAATGATGTCAACTCAGCTGTCTTTCCGGCATCTACTGCCAATACTGCACAGGGAACACTAAGACATGCAACAAGGGCAATTCCTACAATTCGCTTCATTTCAAACTCCTTTAAATTAAATAATGTGATAACGTCAGTAATATTGAACTACCAAACATATAAGCATTTTTCAGCATCTCGCAAGTTAACTGTTCACAACGAAAAGCACTAATCTGCCAAAAATCACGTTTTCAAAACAACAGTATGATTGTAATTCCTTTATTTTTCTTATTCAAATGTGGATGTCGGGATAGAATTGGAAATCTACTCAAGAGATGTTTTACCACACCGTGCCGGTGATGGAAATCTTCGCCATAGATCACTTGTACTATTTTACCTTTATTTTGGAAATAATCGAGGGTTTTTCGACATTCAAGCCGAATTACACCACCCTTTCCCGTGGAACCGTAGCCGTGAATCAAGGTGAGTAAACGGTATCGTTCGAGACGTGCGGTCTTTAATTCCTGCTCAAATTTTATCAGAGCCTGTTGAACAGTTGGGAGTCCTTTCTCAAGATTTATGGTTTTCTGATGAAGTTCTCTTCTCCCTGCCTTGAATTGATTCTGTCCATCTTTTTCCTGTTCGTTTCCACAATGGGGACAATGATGAAGTCTAAAATCGATATCATTGCCACATATCTGACAAACTTGCATTGCTGTATGGTTCTTCAACTGCGCGAGGAGTCTGTTTGCTGCTTCTCTTGCTTCGACTCTAGCCGACCAATGTATCTTCCGGAAAACACTACGTAGATATATTCTTTCACATTTTTCCTCCTAAAGAAATCTTGGTCTTTTGAGGTCACGGCTCACAGTACCCCACACACAAATGACCGGTGTGGCTTCTATCTGGCTCCAGCCTCCCCTATAACCGTCTTGCAGTTATTACCTGCTCCATCTGTCGAAGATGCTGAAGAAGCAGCTGCAGATGTTCCAGGCCATCCACTTCCAAAACAATGTGAAATTCAGCAGTACCTGCCGGAGTTGTGCGGGCAGATATTTCTATAATATTTGCATCGTCAGCCCCGATGGCACTACTAATGGCTGCAAAAACACCTTTGCCATTCTCGGCACTGACCTTGAGTTCAACCCTGTGTCCCTCCTCCCGGATAGCAGTCCATTCCACATCAATCCATCTCTGAGGATCTGTTGCCTGTAAATTAACACACTCTTTCTTATGTACAGAAATACCACGGCCACTGGTAATGAAGCCCATTATGGAATCACCAGGAACAGGATTGCAACAACGGCTAATCTTAACCAGCATATCCTCGACACCATCAATACATATGGCCGGCCCTGATCGATCCCTTTTGCGAGCCGTCTCAAGATGCGCCTGCCTGACAGAAACGGATTCTTCAGCAGTGATCCTCTGCCCTACGCTATCCTGTGCTACCAAAACACGCTGAAGGGCGCGTATCAGATGTGAAATAGCAATCATTCCACTCCCCACTTTGGCCAACATATCATCCAGAGAGTTAGACCGTAAATCCTTCAACAGCTGCTTCAATTGTCCACTCTTGACCATTCTCTTCAGGGTGGTATCATATTTTTTTAGCTCTTTTTCACATATCTCACGACCAAGATTAAGTGCTTTTACCCGATCGGCCCTGCGCAGCCAGAAACGTATTCTAGCTCTTGCTTTACTGGTTTTTACAAGCTTCAGCCATCCACGTCGCGGATGCTGACTGCTGGAGGTGATAATTTCCAGAATATCACCATTTTGAATGGAATATTTCAGCGGAACAAGTTTTCCGTTTACCTTGGCCCCGACACAGTGGTCTCCAACTTCCGTGTGAATTGAATAGGCAAAATCGATGGGACAGGCATGTTTGGGAAACTCCTTCACTTCTCCGGCTGGAGTTAAAGCATAGACCTCAGGAGTGTCAAGTTCCCCATGAACAGTCTCAAGAAATTCTCGAGGATCCTCTACTTCCTGAAGGGTTTTGACAAGATTTTTCAAATCTTTAAACAGTCTGGTATCTGTCTCTGTTACATTCTGTCCCTCTTTATAAGCCCAGTGTGCAGCAACACCTTCCTGAGCAATACGATTCATTTCTTCTGTACGGATCTGAATCTCTATAAAATGATCTCTCGGCCCAACCACAGTGGTATGCATGGACTGGTAATTGTTCGCCTTGGGTACCGAGATAAAATCTTTAATACGCCCCGGAACCGGAGCCCAATTCGCATGAATAACACCAAGCGCCTCATAACACTCCTTGACCGTATCCACAATAATACGGAACGCGACCTTATCGTAAACCCTTTCCAATGGAATTTTCTGGGCAACAAGTTTCCTATGGATGGAATAGAGATGTTTTGGTCTTCCGATAACACGAATTGGCTTGATTTTACTCGCAGCAAGTTTCTCCTGAAAAATTTTGATGACTTCATCCACATATCTCTGCCGCTCTTCAAGAGAACTTTCGAGCCTTGTCACCAGGTCAAGATACTCATCGGGATAGAGATATTGAAAGGCAAGGTCTTCCAACTCCCGCTTCATCCAATCAATCCCGAGACGTGATGCAAGCGGTGCATAAAGATCTTTTGTTTCGCGGGCTATTTCGCGCTGTCTTTCTGTTGCGACTGTCTCTAGCAGGCACATATCCTGAAGCCTGTCCGCAAGCTTTACAAGCAATACTCTTATATCAACTGCAATGGCCAGAAGCATTTTCCTGACATTTTCTGCCTGGTGAGCCAACTTGGAATTATAGCGAACATTGGTAATACGAGTACAACCGTCAACTATAATGGCCACACTATCACCAAACTCCTTTTGCAGCTCAGCATGGGAGATCCCTTCTTTCAACACACCATGAAGCAAGCCTGCAACAATAGTATCAAGATCAAGATGCATGGATGCGAGCGTGTTAGCCACGTTCAGAACATGTTCAAGGTAGGGTGTTCCCGAAAAATGCTGCCTCTCACTATGAACTGCAACAGCCAGATCCCAAGCCTTATCAATGGGTTTGAGATCCACACCGTGGAGATAGGTTTTAGTCAGGGTTCTAAGACCTTCCTGACCTGCCATGTGTGTATTGCCTTTTCCCATCTACTTTGTTGCTGCAAGGTTGATTATTTTTAGCACCCTCTCTGTTACCTGATGAGGTAACAGTTCTTCGGTTGCGCCATTGCTCCTGTGTCGAAGCTCCACAAGACCATTTTTACTAAAACTTTTCCCAAGAGTTAAGCGGAGTGGAATACCCAGAAGATCAGCATCTTTAAATTTCGATCCTGGTCGTTCATCACGATCATCAAGCAGGACATCAACACCCTTCTCCAACAGCTCCTTATACAAAAGCTCTGAAGCTTCAGTGATTTGTACATCCTTCACCCCGAGGTTTAAGAGAATAACCTGCATAGGGGCGATTGGCAGAGGGAAGACCATACCATTTTCATCATGATTCTGCTCAATGGCAGCAGCAACGATTCGACTCACACCAATACCATAACACCCCATAACCATGGGCTTGTCCTGGCCGTCACTATCCTGAAAAACGGCATGCATTGCCTCGGAATAGCCGGTACCAAGTTTAAAGACATGGCCGACTTCTATGCCCTCTCTCATGACAAGTTTCTCGCCACAGGAGGGACACGGGTCTGTATCTGTGATCTGACGAAGATCTGCCACGGCTGACGCCTCAAAATCACGTCCCATATTTACGTTTCTACAATGATAGTTTTTCTCATTGGCTCCGGTCACAAAGTTTTTCATGGCTGCAACTTCGTTATCGACAACAAGCTTTATCTTGAGACCAATTGGTCCGAGATATCCAGTTGGTACTCCTGTTGCGTCAAAGACATCTTTATCGCCAAGCATTTCAACATCAGCAACACCAAGAAGATTCTTGAGCTTTACATCCTGAACTTCACGATCTCCCCGCACCAAAACAGCCACGGGTTCACCAGCTGCACTAAAGACCATGGTTTTCACAAGTTCCTGAGCTTCAATTCCTAAAAATTCGCACACAACAGGAACCTTCCGTTTTCCCGGCGTCTCGATTTTTTCAAGATCAAGCATGGGACTTGGATCCTCAGTCACAGCCATAACCGCTGCCTTTTCACTATTGGCTGCATAGTCACAACTGCTACAGATCACTAACGTATCTTCACCCGTATCAGCAAGCACCATGAACTCGTGGGAAAAACTTCCACCTATTGTTCCCGAATCCGCCTCAACCGGTCGGAAATCCAGGCCGCAACGACTGAAAATACGCATATAGGCATCAAACATCCGCTGGTAGGACTCCTCTGCTGATCTGTCATCCACATCGAAAGAATAGGCATCCTTCATAATGAATTCACGACCACGCATTAATCCAAATCGGGGTCGAATCTCGTCACGGAACTTTGTTTGAATCTGGTAGAGGTTTTGGGGGAGATCCCGATAAGATCGAACCTCCCGACGAAGAAGATCTGTAATCACCTCTTCATGGGTGGGTCCCAAACAGGATTCGCGTTCATGCCGATCCACAAAACGTAACAGTTCCGGCCCATATTTTTCATAACGTCCAGTTTCATGCCACAAATCAGCAGGTTGCACCATGGGCATGAGTATTTCCTGGGCACCAGCCCTGTTCATCTCTTCACGAACAATGTTTTCAACCTTACGAACAGCGGCTAAGCCCAGGGGAAGATAGGTGTAAATACCTGCTGTCAGTTTACGAATAAATCCAGCACGCAGCAAAAGACGGTGACTGGATACTTCTGCTTCTGCAGGATTCTCTTTGAGTGTTGGAATAAGTGATTTTGAAAACCTCATGCGATCAAACCTTAATGACTTTTCTATTTTTTATCTGAACATCACTGTTCACAGAGCACCACATCTTTCCATGGCCACACTGGCGTAGGTATCTTGTGAGCAGTTACTTAGCTTCTATCTTTTTTAATTCTGCCAGAAAGGTTTCCAGCAAATCTTTCTCTTTTACTTTTTTGAATATCTTTCCTTTTTTAAAAATTATGCCAACTCCATTCCCGCCAGCGATCCCAATGTCTGCCTCTTTGGCCTCCCCTGGGCCATTGACGACACACCCCATCACAGCAACCTTAATGGAGGACTTCATGGTCTGCACGTAGCGTTCAACTTCTTCTGCAATGGAAAAAAGATCAATTCTGGTTCTCCCACAGGTGGGGCATGATATTAATTCAGGACCGCGTTCTCGAATCTTAAGTGACCTGAGAAGCTCAAAACAGACCCGAATTTCCTCGACCGGATCACGGGTCAGTGATATGCGAAAAGTATCTCCTATTCCCTGATGAAGGAGTATGCCAAGAGCAACACTTGACTTTACAGTACCTGCAATCAAGCCACCTGCCTCTGTAACACCGAGGTGAAGAGGATAATCTGTAAGCTTGGACAACTGCTGATACGCACTTATTGCTGTGAGTGTATCTGAAGATTTAATTGAAATTTTTATTTCTTCAAACCCCTGTTCTTCCAACAGGTGTACGTTTCTCATGGCACTTTCTATCAGTGCGGTTGGTTTATCGGCGGTGGGATAGCCAAACTCTTTTAACAGATCCTTTTCAATGGAACCTGAATTCACTCCAACCCGAATGGGAACCTTATGGGTCCTGGCCGCAGCAACCACCCTTCCCAGTTTTTCCGGGCCGCCGAGGTTTCCTGGATTAATTCGGATACCCTGTGCCCCATTTTCCATGGCTGCAACGGCAAGTCTATGATCGAAATGGATATCTGCTATAAGGGGGATACGAATTTTTTCCCTGATGGACGCTATGGCTACAGCGGCATCCTGGTCTAGCACGGCAACCCGAATTATTTCACAACCTGCGTCCTGTAATGTCTCAATTTGAGCAACGGTTGTGTCAACATCCCTGGTATCAGTATTCGTCATTGACTGAACAGCAATGGGACTTCCACCACCAATTGGAACATTACCCACAAATATCTTTCTTGTTTGTCTTCTCAATATCATTATTCTGTGTCGTATGCTCTGGTTGGAAGATGAAAGGTCGGAATGCTCCACAAGCATTTATAGTTCGGGGGTATCATAACGTTTTCTTACACGCCGTAATACTTACGCACATCTCAGTCTATTCTGCAACATTTCAAGACATTAGGAGTTACATTTCTTGGCTAGGTTGAGCTCTGCATCGGACGACCTGACATACAGGGGAACGGCTGTCTCAATATCCATAATTGCACCTGCCTCCAACTGCTCACAACATAAAAATCCGATGGCTTCTGCGGAAGGAGAAAAAAGGCTGCGAGGTGCCATGACCATCTTCTTGCCAAGCACTGTTTTCAGCTGATCTCCGTAACTCAAAAGTCCATCCCCCACAAAAAGGCTTTCCCCTGTAACTTCCTTAATCATCTCCTCGGGGGGAAGAGCTGCAATTTCCCCATGAGCACGATAAATAGTGTTTTCGTCTGGCTGATACCACCGTCTGTAGACTTCTCTCTTTCTTGCGTCAATGAGTGCACAAAGAGCTTGTCCACCCGAGCAATTAAAAGCTAGAGCATCAAGTGTGGAAACACCTAAAAGTGGTTTTCCCATAGCAACAGCCATACCCTTCATTGTGGCCATTGCTATACGTAGTCCAGTAAACGATCCAGGCCCAAGCCCCACTGCCAATGCATCTATGTCAGCAAGACACATGTTGTTTTCATTAAGGAGCCAATCAATTCCTGCCAGTAAACGTCTGGAATGAGTAACTTTGCTGTTTAAGCTGAGCGCGGCAATGGAAACGCCCCCATAAACACCTCCCCGGGTGAGCGCCACACTGCTGCATGAAGTGGCAGTATCTACAGACAAAAGCAGAGGATTGTCAATATTCACGACCCGAAAATCCTGGCAATGTCATTGTAAAAAACAAATATCATGGCAACGCCGAGGAAGGCTATCCCCACCTGCTGTGCAAAAATTTGCATTTTTTCACTCATTGGTTTACGGCGAACCGCTTCCAAACTGAGAAACATCAGATGTCCACCATCAAGTACCGGGATGGGCAGAAGATTCAAGATACCAAGATTGACACTCAATAGTCCTGTGAAAAAGATAAAATTTATCCAACCGGCCTGCATTTGTTTTCCGGCAATTTGTGCTATCAGGATAGGCCCGCCAAGTTCTGAAACAGGGACCACCTGTTGAATAAGTTTTACAAAACCAAGAACTGTTAAACTAATATACATCCAGGTCTGCTGGCATGCTGCAGTAATTGCTCCAACTGGCCCGGTTGGAGCATAGAAAAGCTCTTCGGCCCTCATAATACCAACCATATAACGCTGACCAACCTCTTCTCCAAAAATATTTTTCACTGGCTGCACGGTGGGAGTGACAAGTAATTCAACTTCATTATCCGCACGAACAAGCAAAAACTTCATGGGATCTCCCTTGGAATCCTTGACCAGATTAAGGACATCAAGCCACCCGGTGGTGGCTTGGCCGTTAATTGTAAGGATAATATCATCTTTTTGTATGCCCGCCACTTCTGCCGGAGAATCTGCTGTCACCCCACCTATCTTTGTGGTATCACGGGCATCGGGAAGACCAACAAATAAAAAGACAAAAAAGAAGAGTACAACTGTGAAGAGTAGATTAAACAGTGGGCCCGCAAGAACAATCATAAAACGCTGCCATACAGTTTTATGCGCAAACGATGCCTGTTTGTCCTCAAGCCCAGCTTCACTTTGTTCATCCGGATTTTCACCGAACATCTTCACATAGCCACCAAGAGGCAATGCGCTCAACTGATACTCGGTCTCTCCAACGGTTTTGCTGTAAATTTTAGGGCCAAAGCCAAGAGAAAACTTGAGAACTCTCACCTTAAATAATTTAGCAAACAGGAAATGTCCTAACTCGTGCACAAAAATAAGGATTCCCAGGCAAACAATAAATGAAAAAGCAGTATTCATAAAAAAACCTGTAAAGTCTAGAGTGTTAATGATTGGAAGGATTTCATACTCCCTAAATCCTACAATTGACACGTTTAGCAGAGATGCGAGGTTCAATGATACCGGAGTAGAAAAAACACGTCACCCCACTGATAACGCACAATATCGTGAGAATTCACGTTTACTCACGCCGCAGCAATCAGTGCAGTTGCAGCATCTCTTGCCGCCTTGTCAGCAGCAAGGATATCAGCGAGCGAATCTTCACTCCCTGTCTGTACCTGATCCATAACAGTAGCCACTGTTGTGGCAATTTCAAGGAAGGCCAGCTTTTTATCAAGAAAAGCATCGACAGCAACTTCGTTGGCGGCGTTAAGTACTGCAGGTAAAACCCCACCTTGACGGATCGCCTTGAAGGCAAGAGCCAAAGCTTTAAACTTTTGGTAGTCAGGTTTATGAAACTCCAAATGAGCACATTGAGTGAGATTGAGCCCCGGAAGTGGCATTGATAATCTCCTTGGATATGACAAAGCATAGGCAATCGGGATTCGCATATCTGGTATTCCAAGCTGAGCAATCACCGAACCATCCCGATATTCAACCAGAGAATGAACAATAGACTGAGGGTGGACAACCACCTCTATTGCATCAACGCTCACATCGAAAAGCCATTTCGCCTCTATTACTTCAAGGCCCTTATTCATAAGGGTCGCAGAGTCGATGGAAATTTTTCGCCCCATATCCCAGTTGGGATGATTAAGTGCCTGCTCGGGTGTCACCTGAGCCAGTTCCCGAAGGCTTTTCTCTCTAAACGGTCCTCCAGAAGCGGTGAGAATAATTTTGCTCACATCATCCGTGTGCCCTGCCTCAAGAGCCTGGAAAATAGCACTATGTTCTGAATCCACTGGAAGGAGCTTTACACCTTTTTCCTTACATTTTTCCATAACTAGTTTGCCTGCCATGACCAAGGTTTCCTTGTTGGCAAGCCCTATATCCTTCCCTGCCTCAATGGCTGCAAGAGTGGGCAGCAATCCTTCGGCTCCAACAATTGCCGACAAGGTCATGTCGGCAGAATCAAGAGCTGCAACCTCCTGGCTGCCAGACCTCCCGTATCGAATCCTGTCCCTAAACTCAATGGGTAGTTGTTTACACAGTCTATCGGCATCGTCAGGGTCAGCAACAGAAATGAGTTCTGGTTGAAACTCAAGAGTTTGCTCGGCAATTTTTTTTATATTTTTCCCGGCAGCCAGACCTGCTACACGATATCGATTAGGAAAACTCCGCACTACTTCGAGTACATTGCAACCTATTGATCCGGTGGAACCTAAAAGAGTAAGAGTTTTCATGGTATAGGAAAAGAGACAAGGAGAAGGTAATAGAGAACAGGTGCTGCAAAGAGGATAGAATCGGCCCTGTCGAGTATACCTCCATGTCCTCCAAGGATGGATCCGGAATCTTTGGTGCCAGTTGCCCGTTTGACTACCGACTCCAGAAGGTCTCCACAGACCCCAACAACACCAAGAATAAGGGCGGAAGCGAGGACAAAAATCCAGGGGACAGTGTGTAACAGAATCACAGCCAATAGAATAGCTATGACCATTCCAGTTATAATACCCCCTATAGCCCCTTCGATGGTTTTATTAGGACTGATTAATGGACTTAATTTAGTCTTACCAAAGGCACGGCCTGTGTAATACGCACCGGAATCTGAGCCTGCTGTAATACCAGTCAAAATAAGCAACCAGGCATTACCTTCAGGGAGTGTCCGTATCAGAAATAAATGTGTCCCTAAGAATCCAATCCATAAAAGTCCCGCACAACATTTAGTGAAAAAAATCAGGCTGTCAAAATCATGTTTATATGTTGCAAGAACCCAGAACGAAATAAGTAAGAATGCAAGAACTAATCCGCCACTTGAACCAACTGTGGGGAAGGCATAAGATGAAAGAAGAGGAAGGATAGTAAGGAAAGCCAGAAAAGCTGTATTAATCGAGGATATATCGGACAGCAGCATCCTCCCATATTCATAGGCTCCGATGGTTAATCCTACCAAAAGGATCCCGGCAAAAAAAACAACTGATCCTTTTACAAGAAGGAGTACCCAGCAAATCGCCAGACAAACACCAGGGACAACCCGATTCATGTGTGTCACCCACTTTTTATTTGTGCACTTGTTTTACCAAAACGACGTTCACGGTTCTGATATTCACGAAGAGCATCGAGAAAAGCATTTCTACGAAATTCAGGCCACATAACATCTGTAAAATAAATTTCTGCATATGAAGCCTGCCATAAAAGAAAATTAGAAAGTCTTGATTCCCCGCCTGTTCGAATCAAAAGATCCGGATCAGGCAAATGAGCTGTATAGAGGTGTGCATCCATACAATCTTCATCTATGTCACTCACCGACAACTTTCCTGAGCGCACCTTTTCAACAATATTACGTATCCCTCTAATCAGTTCGGCACGTCCACCATAACTTAGGGCAAGATTCAGAGTAAGTTTATCGTTACCAGATGTCTCTTTAATACTTGTTTCAAGAACTGCACGAACATCCGTTGGTAGTTTTTCTATGTCCCCAATACAGGTTAACCTGATGTTATTTTTTAACATCCTGGAAAGTTCTTTGAGTAAATAATTTTTCAGGAGTCCCATAAGACCACCAACTTCATCCGCAGGCCGTTTCCAGTTTTCGGTTGAGAATGCATAAAGCGTGAGAACTTCAATTCCCCACTCCCCGGCACACTCAACAGCTTCTTGAACAGAATCAACCCCAGCCTTATGCCCAAAAAGTCTAGGCTTATGTTGACTCCTTGCCCATCGGCCATTCCCATCCATTATAATTGCAACATGGCGCGGAATAGGTAATGAATCAAAGGATTGTTGGACAGACATGGCTTTCAGCAGGTATTAAGTTACGGCAGTTTTCTTTAAATCAATATAGACTGCACTCTCAAAGCGTAAATATTTTACTCCGAAAAATCGGGGGGGGGAACCTTCACTTTCGATGACTGAATACTGGATCAGAGGATTTTCTGCAGGGTCTCAATAACTGTCAGTTGCCTATCGGCAATTTTCCAATTTTCATCATAAGAAGCGATGCTTCTTTACACTTCCATCATCTCTATCTCTTTGTGTTCAGTTACTGCGTCAATTTCTTTTACGTATGTATCGGTCTCTTTTTGGGCGTCATCCTGGAGCTTAAAAAGATCATCTTCGGAGATTTCTTTATCTTTTTTCTGTTGCTTCAGTATATCGATAGCTTCACGCCTTATACTACGTATGGAAACTCTAAACTCTTCAGCAACTTTACGGACTTGCTTAACCAACTCTTTACGACGTTCTTCAGTAAGCTGAGGAATGGTAAGACGAATGACCTTTCCGTCGTTTGCAGGAGCAAGCCCAAGATTCGAGGCCATAATGGCTTTTTCTATAGCTGGAACCATCTGTGGATCCCAAGGCTGGATAGCGATCATCCTGCTTTCTGGGATTGTCATTGTAGCAACCTGATTCATCGGCATTGGACTTCCGTATGCGTCCACAGAAATACCATCAAGGAGTGAAATTGAAGCCCTGCCGGTACGTACTTTTGACAGTTCCTTTTTAAAAGAGTCGACACTTTTTTCCATCTTTTCTGCCATCTCCAGTATAACTTCATTCATACTCACCACCCCTTTTTCCTTAATACATATTCTCGGCCTAATCCAACGACTCGAATTGAAGTTGTTTCTGCTACCTAAACACCTTTACCAAATTACGTTAAACGAGAACAAACCGTGAGATAATCATCAGTGATCTGTCTATCGGCAGATCAGGCTGCCAATTTTCTCACCATAGACAGCACGACGAATACTACCTACCTTTGTCATATTGAGCACAAGTATCGGTTTATTGTCTTCCTTCGCAAGTGCAATACCCGCCGCATCCATAACACGCAAGTTTCGGCTAAGCACCTCATCATACGAGAGTTTTTCAAACTTGACAGCGTCATCATGGACTACAGGATCTTTATCATACACCCCATCAACTTTCGTAGCCTTTATAATTATATCTGCATCAATTTCAAGTGCACGGAGCACCCCCGCAGAGTCTGTGGTAAAATATGGATTCCCGGTTCCTGCTGCAAATATAACAATCCGCCCTTTTTCCAGATGACGTGTTGCACGACGGCGAATATATGGCTCACAGACGAGACGCATAGGGATAGCAGATAATACCCTGGTCGCTATCCCTGAACGCTCAAGAGAATCCTGTAAAGCAAGTGAGTTAATAACAGTTGCAAGCATGCCCATATTATCAGCAGTTGTCCTGTCCATTCCCAGACTTGCACCTTTCACACCTCGAAATATATTACCTGCTCCAATTACAATAGCAACTTCAACCCCGAGATCAACAATTCCCTTTATTTCAGATGAGATGTCTTGAAGCACACCGTTATTAATACCAAAAGAATCGTCACCCATAAGGGCCTCACCACTCAGTTTGAGCATTATCCTTTTATACTTCAAATTCATTGAGACTCCTCTCCCGGAAAACACAAAAAAACTACCAATCGTCCTAACTATTCGTTATCATCTTTTACCAACAGGGTGACGGCCATAAATGGGTGCTAGAAACACACGGTCTTTTACACCAATTTAAAACCATCACGTACTAGATAGTTCTTGTTTCAATCAAGACCCAACATGAAAACGGGCTATACGTTTAATTGTAATGGATTCACCCATCTTACCAATAAGCTCTGTTACCAGTTCCTGAATAGTAAAATCTGGGTTTTTGACAAATTGCTGATCAAGTAAGGAGATTTCCTTGATAAATTTTTCTAATTTTCCACCGACCATTTTCTCGACAATATTTTCTGGTTTTCCAGAATCCAGCGCCTGCTGAACATATATTTCCTTCTCTCGAGAAAGAATTTCTTCAGGAATTTCGTCACGACTAATGGCAACTGGATTAACAGCAGCAACGTGAAGAGCAAGCTCACGAGCGAATTCCTTGAAATCATCTGTTTTTGCGACAAAGTCGCTCTCACAGGCCAGTTCAACCATTGCAGCAATTTTTCCACCAGCATGAATGTATGTTTCAATGGTACCTTCACTTGTATCTCGGCCAGCACGTTTTGCAGCAACAGCAAGACCTTTCTGACGAAGAAGATCTACGGCCTTTTCCATATCTCCATCGGTTTCACTCAATGCTTTTTTGCAATCCATCATACCTGCAGCAGTTTTATCACGCAGGTCTTTTACCATTTGACTTGTAATTTTCATAATATTTCTCCTCATAACTGCCTGCTTTCATATTCAATATAAGCAAAGCAACAAGATGTTATCAATTTTTGGGTAATTCAGGGTTTGATTTTGTAAAACAGGTTTTGTAATTACAGAACCTGCTACAGCTACCACTATCACCGCCAGGATACTGCAGACATAACAAAGGGGCTTATATAGCCCCTTTTCACTATGATCCATAAATACTGTCAGCAAGACTTCCACGAGTACTTTTTACACCCTAACTAATGATAGACAAATATTGTTATAATCCCATTAGTTAGAGAAAACATAACAGGTCGATCACCACTAACGAACCAACCCTGGATCACAACCTAAAAAAAATGGAGTTTTTATTCTTGTACTGTTGAAATGGGCTCTGCCTCATTAGAGACTACGACTTGTTCAGCACCTGTATCACCCATTGCGGCAATCATTGCCTCATCAGACGCATCATCTCCATCACGGGCGGCCTGTCCAGCAAGCACACCTTCTGCGATTTGGGTACAAATAAGACGAATTGAACGAATAGCATCATCGTTACCAGGTATAATATAATCAATTCCGTCTGGGTCACAGTTGGTGTCAGTTAAGGCAATTACGGGTATCCGTAATTTTTTTGCTTCGTTTATGGCGATAGATTCATTTCTAGGATCAATCACAAGAATAGCTGTAGGAATATTACGCATATTCTTTATTCCCCCAACATTTCGTTCTAGCTTTACTCGCTCTTTCCCCATTAATAAGATTTCTTTTTTTGGAAAACGATTAATGGAACCATCTTCCTGCATAGATTCTATCGATTTAAGTCGTTCGATGGAATTCTTTATTGTCTGGAAGTTGGTGAGCATCCCCCCCAACCACCGGTGATCAACATAGGGCATGCCACATCGGACAGCCTCTTCTTTTATAATATTCCTTGCCTGACGTTTTGTCCCGACAAACAATAGTGTTCCACCGCCTGAAATTTCGTTAGTTATAAATTCAGATGCTACATCAAAGAGTTTTTTACTTTTATCAAGGTTGATAATATAAATCCCATTCCTTGGTCCATAGATAAAGGGTTTCATCTTGGGATTCCAACGACGAGTCTGATGGCCAAAATGGAGGCCAGCCTGAAGCATTTCCTTAACTGTAACCTTAGACATACTATTTCTCCTATCCGGTTTGACGTCCATCCCACTTTCATCACAAGAATGTAACAATCTTGTAACACCGGAAAACAGGGGATGTGCGAATTATATCGTTCCTACTATATGTAGAAAAGACGACTACAAAAAAAGTTTAATATTTTCTATTACCATACCGCAACATGTCTGGCAAGACATTGCTTAAACAAGCAGTAACAAATACTATTGCATCACTTCAGTATTTTATTGTTCCTCACAGCCCAATCAAAGACGATGGAGCACCTAAAAAGTTTTTCACCCATTCAAACGCAAATTTTAACATTTCTGAATCTTTTTCTTTGATGTTTCTTTTTTGCTCACGATTGATCCTAAATCGATGGAGTAGATCATGCTGAGCAACCAGTAAGCGAAAATTATTAATATCGTAGCATGCAGTAAAAGCAATCTGTTGCTTTGGCCCTCCACTGCCCTCCCCCCCCCAGGGATTATCGGAAAAGAGAGTATCTACTTCGGACCAGAGATCATTCATCAAATTATAATCTTCCAACCTTTGATTCCTTATCCATTGTTTGACTGTAAACGTTTTTTTTTCGAAATGACCTAAACAATACTCATGATTAGTCATACAGTAAAAATCGGACTCCAAAGATTTTTCTGGAGAAAGATCTACTCCTCGTTCAAGAGGGTATGTTCGACAGGAAGAGGGACGATTTTCATACACCCCACAACCGTCTTTTTGGAGAAAAGGACAGGCATTAGTTCCATCTTCAGTTAACCTGAGCATTATCGAAGGAAAATATGGATGTCCAACTCCTGAGATTACGCGAGTATAATTTTCAAGAAATTTTTGAGAGGAGATATTGAGAAAGTTTTTCAAACAAATGATATCGTATGGATACAAAAACATGTCGACGTTTTTACAACAAAGCATATAGCAGTCAACACCTTCATGGCAGTGAAAATTAAACTTATCCTTACCTAGTGGCAACATTCCAGGGGGAAATTGTTTTTCTGTATTCATTGATTACTCTCAATACAATAGAAAAAAAGTTAAAAAAAAAGCTGACAGGATTTTACCCCTGTCAGCTTTTTATTATTAAAAAGAATTTAGATTTAATTTTCGGGCTCTTCTCCGACATCTGCTGAGTAAGTGACAAGTTCGAGTATGGCCATAGGAGCGGCATCCCCCCTACGTTGTCCAGTTTGGATGATTCGAGTATATCCACCGTTTCGGTCTGCAAAAAGTTCTGAAATCTCATCAAAAAGTTTGGCTACAACATCCCGGGATTGAATCAAACTCATTGCTTGACGTTTCGCATGCAAATCACCTCGTTTTGCAAGAGTGATCATTTTGTCCACAACTTTTCTGACCTCTTTGGCCTTGGGAGTTGTGGTAACGATACGCTCATGCTCAAAAACAGAAGTAACCATATTCCGTACCATCGCCTTTCTGTGTGAAGTAGTACGACCAAGTCTTCTTCCCGATTTCCTATGTCTCATAATTATATCCTCAACTCAACACCTGTAATGCAGGTAATTGATCAATAGTAAAAGCTTTTATAGCTCCGTATCTTCACTGCTTTCTTGAATTTCAGGAGGAGTCCAGTTTTCTATTTTCATACCGAGGGTCAAATCCATCTCAGTGAGAAGCAGTTTGATTTCATTTAATGATTTCCGACCAAAGTTTTTAGTTTTGAGCATTTCCTGGTCAGATTTCTGCGCCAACTCACCAATAAAATTGATATCAGCATTTTTAAGGCAATTAGCAGAGCGCACTGAAAGTTCTAAATCCTCAACCGGTTTATCCAGGTTTGGATTAAGTGGCTCATGATCTGTTATTCCTTCTTCGATTTTCTCCGGTTCAACTTTCTCTTCATCAAAGTTGATAAATGGTGTCATCTGTTCTTTAAGTATTTTTGCAGCAAATGCCAATGCATTTTCAGGCTTAACACTCCCATCAGTCTCGACCTCTATCGTCAATTTATCATAATCGGTCTGCTGCCCAACGCGAGCATTTGAGACTGAATATTGGATTTGACGAATAGGGGTAAAAATGGCATCTATTGGAATCTGCCCAATGGCTAGATCATCTTTGGATTGCGCCTCTGCAGGCTGATATCCTTTGCCCCACTCAACAGTAAGTTCAGCATGGAAATCTCTATCACCGGTCAGTGTGCAAATAAGTTGATCTTCATTCATAACTTCTACATTAATATTTCCGGTAATATCAGCAGCAGTTACCCGACCTGGTCCAGTCTTCTTGATACTTATTGTTTGAGTTTCATCAGACTGTAATTGAAGACGCACTTGTTTAAGATTAATTATAATCTCACTAACATCTTCCTTGACATCCTCCATGGATGTGAATTCATGCAAAGCACCATCAATTTTAACACTTGTAATTGCTGTGCCTTGAATGGAGGAAAGGAGAATACGCCTTAGAGAGTTACCAATGGTTGCAGCAAACCCCCTTTCAAGAGGTTGACATACGAACTTTCCATAAATATTGCTATGTTTTTCCTTATCTACTTCGATTGGGTTTGAATGTATCAGTTCGTGCCAGTTCCGATAGATAGGGAGGGCCTCTTCAACAGTTTCAGTCATGAATTTTCTACCTTCTAGTTTGCAATAGTACTACTATTTTAAGCCCTGATTTAAAAGATTATTTGGAATACAATTCTACAATCAGTTGTTCTTGAATTGGCATAGTAATCTCATCGCGATTAGGCAGAGCCTTAACCGTGGCCTTAAATGCATTTTTATCAAGCTCAAGCCATGTAGGGATACCACGCCTAGCTACTGCTTCCATGCTATCAATAATATAAGTATTAGTTCTACTTTTCTCTTTGATGGTAATCACATCATTAATTGATACAAGAAAAGAAGGGATATTGACCTTAATTCCATTGACCAAGATATGATTGTGGCGAACCATTTGCCTTGCTTGTTTTCGAGAAGAGGCAAAACCCAGCCGAAAGGTTGCATTATCAAGTCGTCGCTCAAGCATTATGAGTAAATTTTCACCTGTGATACCCTTTTGCTGATCCGCTTTATGGAAATAATTACGAAACTGCCCCTCGAGCATCCCATAGATATTTTTTACTTTTTGTTTTTCCCTGAGCTGTATGCAATAATCAGATACTTTTCTAAAGCGAGATTGTCCATGCTGACCTGGCGGAACAGCTCTTCTTTCAAACGAACACTTATCCGAATAACAACGATCACCTTTTAGATGTAATTTAAGGTTTTCTCGTCTACAACGACGACAGGCAGCTCCTGTGTATCTAGCCACTATATTCTCCGATTTTTGTGAGTACTTAATTCCCTCTATCCAATCATTCTGTTATACAGATAAAGTGGAAGAGGGTAATAAAACGATTCTTCCGGTCAATTAGACACGACGACGCTTAGGTGGTTTACAACCATTATGCGGAACTGGAGTCACGTCAACAATTTTGCTTACTTCAAATCTTGTATTTATCAAGGCTCTCAGTGCAGCTTCGCGCCCAGGCCCAGGCCCTTTGACACGAACTTCAATTTTTCTCAGGCCGTGTTCTGCTGCTTTCTCTGCAGCCTCAGCCATTGCCTTTTGGGCTGCAAAAGGAGTCGACTTACGAGATCCCTTAAATCCTAAAACGCCTGCCGAACACCAAGATATAACATTTCCTTGTTTATCCGATATGGTAACGATAGTATTGTTAAATGTTGAATATATAAAAACTACTCCCTCAGGAATATTCTTTTTTACTCTCTTCTTACCTGATCCGGCACGCTTCGCTGCAGCCATGTTTTACACCTGTATGTATAAATTATTTACGACCAGCACCACGACGTGGTCCCTTCCTAGTCCTAGCATTTGTTTTGGTTTTCTGCCCGCGACATGGAAGCCCCATGCGATGGCGACGCCCACGATAACAACCAAGATCGGTGAGTCGCTTAATATCCATGGACACTTCGCGGCGACGGTCACCCTCTACGGTGTACTCAGACTCAATAATTTTACGAATACGAGTAATATCTTCGCCCCCAAGGTCATCACTATTCATAGTATATGGCAAATCAGCCCTATCTAATATTTGTCGTGCTGACGTAAGACCAAGTCCATGGATGTAGGTGAGCGCCCGATCCATATGTTTATTTTTAGGGAGATCAACTCCCGCTATGCGTGCCAAAATACCTACTCCTCAAATAATTGGAAATCACAATAATTGCCCGTCCCAAATCAACTTGCTTATCCTTGACGCTGCTTGTGTTTCTTCACTTTACAGCTAACTCGGACGACACCTTTTCTTTTGTATATTTTACAATCACTACACATTTTCTTTACAGAAGATCTAACTTTCATAAAGTAACTCTCTTATTTTTTCTTCTTATTATTTTTGGCCCGAAAAGTTACCCTACCCCTAGTTAAGTCATAGGGTGAAAGTTCGATAGTAACCCTATCTCCGGGTAAAATTTTGATAAAGTGCATGCGCATTTTACCTGAAATGTGAGCCAGAACCTTGTGACCATTATCCAATTCCACACGAAACATAGCGTTGGGAAGAGGTTCTACAATAGTACCTTCTACTTCAATGGCTTCTTCTTTGGCCATAAATTCACTCCTGAAACTAACATAATGAAATCGAAAAAGAGAATATACTAATATATCCTCGTAAAAAAGAGAAGTATTTTCTTACTTTTCCTCTAAATATTTTCTCGACTACTGAGGACAAGTGGACCTGCTTTGGTTACAGCAACAGAATGCTCAAAATGAGCTGATGGCATCTTATCAGCTGTTACAACCGTCCATCCATCCCTGAGAACAGTAACTTTGTGCGTTCCTAGATTGACCATTGGTTCAATGGCAATCACCATTCCTTCTATCAATCTTGGGGAACGAGATCCTTTTTGAACGTAGTTCGGTATCTCAGGCCCCTCATGAAGAGAAGTACCGATGCCATGCCCAACAAATTGACGTACAACCGTGAACCCATTGGTTTCGACACATTCTTGAATAGCCTGTGAAATATCAGAGATTCTATTTCCTATAATCACCTGTTCAATGCCAAGTTGCAGGGATTCTTCTGTGGTTGTAAGCAACCTATGGGTGTCGTGATCGATCCTCCCAACAGGTATTGTTATGGCGGAATCACCATAAAAGCCTTTATAACAAACCCCAAAATCCACTGAAAGAATATCACCTTTTTTGAGTTTTCTTTTACGAGAAGGGATACCATGTACTACTTCCTCGTTAATTGAAACACACAGTGATGCAGGGAAGCCATGATAGCCCTTAAAAGCAGGGGTGGAATTACGCTTACGACATAAATCCTCAGCCATTTTATCCAATTCATAAGTACTCATCCCAACTGTTACAGTTTTTCGCAACATGCAGAGCACTTCTGCAACAATCTGATTAGCATCATACATGATTTTAATATCATCAGATGACTTAACCAGTATAGGTTTTGAGGCTGATTGGCCTGCAGCACAACAACTCACGATCTTCCTTTTATCTCGTAGAACCGGATTTTTTCATAAATCCTTCGTAATTCGTCATAACCATTTGAGATTGTACCTGCGAAACAGTATCGATTGCAACTCCTACAATAATGAGAAGGGCAGTCCCGCCAAAGTGAAACGGAATACTAAACTTCGATATCATTACATCTGGTAGAACACAAACTACACTCAAATAGATTGCCCCAACAACGGTAAGGCGAGTGAGTACTTTATCTATAAAATTGGCGGTTTGTCGCCCTGGACGTATACCTGGCACAAATCCACCATTCTTTTTAAGATTATCAGCGACATCTTCAGGTTTAAAAGTTACAGCAGTATAAAAAAAGCAGAAGAATATAATCATACCTATATACAAAATATAATACGAAACATTACCTGGAGACAAAGCAGCTGAAATCTTCTGAACCCATTCTATCTGGATAAAACTGCCAATCGTTGCAGGAAACATCATTATGGACGACGCGAAAATTGGAGGAATAACACCAGATATATTAATCTTTAGAGGTAAATGAGAACTTTGCCCACCATATACTTTTCTTCCCACAACACGTTTAGCATATTGTATTGGGATCCGTCTTTGTGCAGTTTCAAAAAATACAATCACAGCTATTACTACAATCATAAATAGTAAAATAAGTGGAACGAAAAAAAGTGTTATTTCACCAGCTTTAATTAATTGAAAGGTATTAATTAACGCAGACGGTCCACGAGCAACGATACCTGCGAAGATAATAAGAGAGATTCCATTACCTATTCCCCTTTCTGTCATCTGTTCACCAAGCCACATTATAAAGGATGTCCCGGCTGTAAGCGTTAGCATCGTCATAAGTATAAAGGGGGTACCGGGGTTTAACACGATTGGCTCACCTCCCGGACCTACCATGCTTTGCAGCCCCGTAGCGATAAATGTACCCTGTATAATACTTAACCCTATGGTCCCGTATCTTGTATATTGTGTAATTTTACGCTGTCCAGATGCACCTTCTTTTTTAAGTGTTTCAAGTTGTGGAATTACTACAGTGAGTAATTGGATAATAATAGATGCCGAGATATATGGCATAATCCCTAGTGCAAATATGGAAAAATTTGCTAGAGCACCGCCGGAAAACATATTAAACATGCCAAACAGTGTGCCAGCATTTTGAGCAAAAAAAGCACCTAAGGCTTCACCATTAATCCCCGGAGTTGGCACTTGAACACCCATTCTGTACACTGCAAGCATAAGAAGAGTGAAGATAATTCGCTTTCTTAAGTCGGATATTTTCCCACCTTTTTGAAGTCCGCTCATAATTATTTTCCATATAGAAGCCAGATTTAAGTAGCTTCAAGTTGGGAGTATAAAACTATTTAGTCTTTATTTACTTCTACGACAGTTCCGCCTGCAGCTTCAATCATTGCCTTCGCCCCTGTACTGACCTTCTCTACTGCAACCTTAACACTTTTATTTATAGTACCATTTGCAAGAACTTTAACTGGAAGGCCATCCTTTGCAATACCAAGTTCAACAAGTAATTTGGTGTTTACTTCGGCCTCAGTTTCAAGATCATTTAAGTGTGAAAGCGTAACAATGGAATATTTTTTCGTATTAACGCTGTTAAATCCTCGTTTAGGGAGGCGCCTTTGTATAGGCATCTGGCCACCTTCGAATCCGGGTTTTATGCCTGACCCAGACCTTGATTTAAAGCCTTTGTGACCACGTCCTGCTGTTTTACCATGCCCTGTCCCAGGACCCCGTCCAAGTCTTTTACGTTGTTTATTTGCTCCCTTGTTCGGAGAAAGATTTCCTAGATTTATCATGTTATGCCTCCTCTACACGAACAAGGTGTGCGACCTTATTGAGCATACCCTGAATTTCAGGCGTATCTTTACGGGTTACCCTTTTATGCATTTTTGTCAGCCCAAGTCCAGTGAGCGTGGCACGAATTTTCTCTGTGCTGCCAATTGCACTCTTGACTAAAGTAAATGTTATTATATCGGACATTTGACTTCCTTTAATTCCATTTTTAAATAGAAATGAGGGGGTAGCTGAGGAATATGAGTTCCTGATCCCCTGTATCTTGCTATATCATTAAGCTTGAATCTCATCAACGCTCTTCCCGCGCATTTCTGCAATTTTAGCAGCAGTCCTAAGACCTTTCAAGCCATCTAAAGTCGCTTTAACCATATTATGAGGATTATGAGATCCAAGACATTTGGTGAGTATATTATGCACACCAACGGCTTCTAGTACTGCACGAACAGGACCACCAGCAATTACACCGGTTCCTTCAGAAGCAGGCTTAAGCAACACTTTACCAGCTCCGTATCTTCCAATCACTTGGTGAGGGATGGAGATATCCGTGATGGATACAGAAGTCATATCTTTTCTGGCCCTTTCTATGCCTTTACGAATTGCCTCGGGTACGAGATTTGCTTTACCAAGACCGTACCCAATTTTCCCTTTGCCATCACCAACCACTACAATGGCACTAAAACTAAATCTCCGTCCACCTTTTACAACTTTTGCAACACGATTAATAAATACAATTTTCTCTATGAATTCATCAGAACTTTCGTTCCTTGAACGTTTAAAATCAGCCAAGGGACCCCCCCCTTAAATATATTTCTTTAAAATTGCAGCCCACCTTCCCGGGCTCCTTCGGAAAGTGCTTTCACTCGACCATGATAAATATATCCACCTCGATCAAACACTACAGTCGTTACACCGGCTGTTTTTGCAGCCTCAGCCAATAATATACCTACCTGCTTAGCATTCGCAGTCTTATCTCTTGCTTCTGACTTTGTAAATCCCTTTTCAACAGTCGACATGGACGCAAGGGTTTTACCAGCAGAATCGTCAATAATCTGCGCGTAAATATGCTTATTGCTCTTAAAAACTCTAAGACGAGGTTGAACACTGTCACCAATTATTTTTTTTCGAATACGTCGGACTCGTTTTGCCCTGGCTGTAATCTTAGGATGTGTCTTAGCCATTATTCCCTACCATTATGAGATTAACTAACGCTTAGTGCGTTGGTTCGTTTACTTAAGCTGCTGCTCCTGCCTTACCTACTTTACGTATAATATGTTCATCCTCATAACGAATGCCTTTTCCTTTGTATGGTTCAGGCTTTCGTATTTGTCGAATTTTTGCAGTAGTAAGCCCAAGCAATTCCTTGTCTATGGATTCAACTATAATTTTGTTATTACCCTCAACATTTATAGATGTCCCGTCAGGAATCATAAATTCAACAGGGTTTGAAAAACCAACATTTAAAGTAAGTTTTTTGCCTGCTACATTAACTTTGTAACCAACCCCTTCAACAATTAGTGTTTTTCTGAAGCCTTTGCTAACCCCAACGACCATATTATTAATTAAACTTCTTGTCATACCGCGAAAAGCATTAGTTCTTTTACTGTTATCACGGTTCTCAACTATAATTTCTTGATCTTTCAAGGAGATTTGAAGTTCTGGTAAAATTTCGCGCTCGAGCTTACCGCTTTTACCTGACACAAAAATCCTTTGACCTTTGATATCAATTTTGACATCAGAGGGAACAAGAATAGGTTGTTTTCCAATACGAGACATAACTAACTCCTTATCTGCTGGTCTTACCAGACCTCACAAAGAATCTCTCCGCCTACATTACTAGCTCTTGCGGTTTTATCAGTAATTACGCCTTTCGAGCTTGAAAGAATTGCAATTCCAAGACCATTCAGAACCTTCGGTATCTCACCAGCTTTAGCATATTTACGTAAACCTGGTTTACTGATCCTTTTTAGTCCTGAGATTACAGGCGTATGATCGACGGTATATCTTAAAGTGATGGTCAAGGTTCCTTGTGTCCCGGTATCGTTTACTTTATAGCCGGCAACGTACCCCTCATCGTGAAGAACTTTTGCAATATTTACTTTTGTTTTGGAAGTAGGCATAACGACACAGTCAAATTTTGCCATAACTCCATTTCTTATCCTGGTCAGCATATCTGCCAGGGGATCGCTCATGGACATCGCGAACTCTCCTTATCAAAAAAATATTTTCGATTTTGTTGTTAACAGTTACCAGGATGATTTAGTTACGCCTGTAACCTGACCACTTGATGCTAATTTTCGAAAACATATACGGCAAATTCCGAACTTGCGAATGAACGCTTTAGGGCGTCCACAAAGAGGGCACCTATTGTATTTCCTTACCGCAAATTTTGGCGTTCTTTTTGCTTTCGCAATGAGAGATTTTTTAGCCAAACCGTCCTCCGATTCTTATAATTCTATCGTTCTATAATTAAGCTTCTGTGTGAACCAAGTTTACTTTTTGAGCAAACTTTAAACTAACACACAAAAATTTATCCTTTTATTGCCTTAAAAGGCATTCCCATGCCTTTTAAAAGACTCAACGCCTCTTTATCAGTTGGTGCAGATGTAACGATTGTTATATTTAAACCTTTTATTTTGTCAATCTTATCGTAATCAATCTCAGGAAATATAATTTGTTCTTTTACACCCATTGAGAAATTACCCCTTCCATCAAAACTTTTCGGAGATATTCCCCTGAAGTCACGAACTCGCGGTAATGCAATGTTTACCAGTTTACTGAAGAAATCGTACATAACATCAGCTCGTAATGTCACACGACAGCCAATTGGCATTCCTTCTCTCAATTTAAATCCTGCTATTGATTTTTTAGCTTTGGTGACCACTGCTTTTCGTCCTGCAATACGGGTCAATTCTTCGACCGCCCCTTCAATAATCTTAGGATTCTGTACAGCTTCACCGAGCCCCATATTTAAAATTATTTTTTCGAGTCGTGGAATCTGCATAACATTTTCATAGCCAAATTCCTTTTGAAGAGCCGGTTTACATTCTGTTTGATAATGGTTTTTCAGCGAACCCATTTGATACTCCTGGCAATTGCCATTTTACCGTTTACTATTTTGTCTCGATGGACTCGCCACAGCTCTTACAAAAGCGAACTTTGGTCCCATCTTCTAAGAGTTTTTTGCCAATCCGTCCGGTGTTGGTACACTCCGGACATATCAATTGCAGATTAGAAACATGAATAGAGGCTTCTTTATTAACTATCTGCCCCTGCTGGTTCATTTCTGTACCTTTTGTGTGACGCTTTACCATATTGATGCGTTCCACTAAGGCTCGTTCCTTTGCAGGATAAACTTTCAAGATTTTACCAACTCTTCCTTTATCTTTCCCTGCAATTACTTCAACCTGGTCATCTTTTTTCAGGTATGTCTGTCCCTTTGCCATTTTGAGTACCTTTTTCCATGCAATTCACAAGAAATTTCATGGCTTCAAAAAAACGTATTATAAAACTTCGGGTGCCAAAGAAATAATTTTCATAAATCCTTGGTTACGCAGTTCTCTAGCTACTGGTCCGAAAATTCGTGTTCCTACTGGGTCACCGGTTCCAGAGAGGATTACAGCAGCATTTTCATCAAATTTAACCCAGGTATCATCCATACGTTTCATTTGTTTTGCTGTGCGTACAATAACCGCCTTCACTACATCTCCCTTTTTTACTTTCGCATTTGGGAGAGCCTCCTTTACTGTGGCTACAATAACATCCCCT
>CAMZKT010000003.1 GCA_947311435.1 uncultured Desulfocapsa sp. | reverse complement strand
TCGCTCCCCAGCGTTGCCCTATCCCCCGAGTGAGCAGAATTATAGTATCAGGCTTGAACAAATGTGCAAAGAAAATTATAGTGAGAATGATGGACGATTGCTCTGGTAATCGTTACAAAATGGAATGGCAGATTCCACTTTAAAATAGCGTGTTCGTGGTTTGATGTTGGGGGGTAGGCGTAATAACGCCTTGCCCAGCGGACAATTTAAAGCGGCACGTTTTTGCGAATGCAAAAAAAGTGCCGCGTTAAATTGTCCGCTGGAACTATTTGTTAGCCATTTTTTTTGACTATGCAAAAATTTCTATAGCCCTATTTTCGTTTGAAGTGTTACTACCCAGTATTAGCTTCGCTAGAAAGTTCTTGAACGAAAGTAATTTTGTTCCCGTCTGGGTCAATCGCATCGACCATCTTGACGACGCCCGGGTATTCGACAACTTCGCCGAGCGACACATTGGCTTCTGCGCAAGCGCTGCGCTGCGCATCAATATCGCTCACACTGATAATGACTGTTGTTTTGCCCGCATTGTCAGGGTCGGTAGTCACCTGGAGCCATGCTTTCTCAGCGAGCTGCCACTCAGCGACACCCTCTATCGGAACGACATCAGCGTCCCGCCCAAGCAATTTCTTGTACCAAGTGACAGCCGTGACTTGGTCTGTCACTGGCACCACTGCAATCACACTTTCTAAGTTTACGATGAACATATATTCTCCTTTTTTTTCTTGGCTGGCTAACGCTCCGCATCACCGGCAGGAAAAAGGGCAATTAAAGGCGTCAGAGTAAAATAATATACTTGATAAGTGGAGCGCGTAGCGTGAACAATTATCAAGGGCGTCAGAGGCACTCGGCAGCGCCCGATAAGAGAGAGCGCGCAGCGGTCTCTCTTATCGGTTGAATAACCTGCCGCAACAATCTTGGTGCAGGGTGGTTGTGTTACTTGTGATTTTAGACGCTGCACTAAATTTCAAAATACCGCAATCGTGTTGCGGTCTGAGTTGATTTGGTGGTTATCTGATATTTTTAATGTGAATGTAGAAGTTTTGGAGAAAGGGGCTTGACTCTTTTCCAAGCCTTTGATTCCTTTTCTGCATTCCACAAATCATAATTCTTTTGTAAGTTCAACCACAAGTCAGGTGATGTATTAAAAGCCCTAGATAGCCTCAGGGCCATGTCAGGAGTTACAGAGCCTCTTTCATTTAGAATTTTAGACAAAGTTTTCCTTGAGACACCTAGGTTTTCAGCCATTTCTTTGATAGATATAGAGAGAGGGACTAAATAGTCTTCTTTAACAATAACACCTGGGTGCGTTGGTTTTCTTTTCATTTTCTGCATACCACCTCCCTAGTGATAATCATCGTAATCAACAATATATGCATCACCATCTTTAAATTCGAAGAAAACTCTCCAGTTCCCTGATACTTTCACTGAGAATTGACCTGCTTTGTCACCTTTTAGCTCATGTAAATTAGAACCGGGGTAATTCATATCTTTTATGTCACTTGCCGCATTCAAACGGTCTAAAAGCCTTGAAAGCCGAGATGAATGATCAGCCTTAATTCCTCTCTTGCTTCCCGTAAAAAAGAATTTTTCTAATCCTTTATGCTTGAACGATTTAATCATAAGTTAAGCGTAACCACAAAGGTTACGCAAGTCAATTTAAAAAAGACCTGCATAAGGGGCTTGCGGGATTTACAGCAACCAAAATCGGTTTACCTGTGAGCTTGCCAGCAAGGTTGAACTTCGGAGGTATAGGGGACGTTCATGATTTTATGCTTTTCCTGGGATGCTCAAAGAAAATCATTTTTAGGACAAATCTTTTTATGCTCAATACCTCGTAAATGCACAATTACCAGGCAGGATTGACGCAATTCGATCCACTAGGAATATCAAAATCCCGGTGGTTCTCTCACGAGAAGAAGTGGCAGATGTTATTGGACGAATGACGGGCATCCCACTCCTGAGAACCCAGCTTCTTTACGGCTGCGGATTACATATTACCGAGGCCATTCGACTTCGAGTTCATGATATTGATTTTCCTCACAAACAGATCAAAGCCCACCTGAACGATGTCAAATTCACTCAACTCCCAGAGGATATGTATCGACTTTATCCAGAAGGAATGGCTGCTCTTTCTCCCCGCCCTCAGTCTGCTACTGACCTCATTTATGACAACCACAGTCGTCATCCTCGTACTGAACCTGTTCATTAGCGCCTTGTTTATCACTTGTGGCCATTGGCAACGGGAATCCACTAACCACAACCTTGTTTTTTCGTCTCTTGTTTCTGGAAAACAGTTTTACCCCCCAAGCGCCAAAAGGTTTAATGGAAAGTAACAGTAAAAGTATTGCTGAACCGAATTTGAGGCCATAGGGAACAATATTTGACGCCTCTCCCAGGACAGCTCTTGGTGCAATGCCACTCAGTAAATAGATTTCATCAAGCAGTAGGCCAAAGAGCAAAGCGCAGACACAAAGAACAACAAGGTATCGTACTGTTGCCTTTTTCCCAAGGATTCCATACATAGTAGACAGGGATGTTACATTTGTTGCGGGCCCTGCCAATAAAAACACCAATGCCGCTCCAGGACTGACACCTTTTAGAATGAGTGCTGCTGCAACCGGTGTTGAAGCTGTGGCACAGATATAAATGGGCACCCCCACAACCAGCATGATAAGCATTGAATGAAGTCCACCACCAAGATAGCTGGTCATCACATCATCGGGGATAACGGCTGTGAAAGTCCCGGCTATTAGCAATCCTCCAAAGAACCACAGGGCAATATCCCCCCAAACCTCCCCTATACCGAACTTCAGACCAGCGACCGCTTTCTCAAAAACTGTGTGATGCTTACGATGCTCTTTCGGATCACAGTCAAGGCCATCACAACAGTTATCTACAGGGCACGAAAGAGCTGAGGGAGCCAGCGCCTGCTGTTTCGGTTTATTGATTATATTTTCCAAAATTCCTGCACTGATTGCTGAGACAAACGCCGCAACTGGACGCATAACTGTCATAACAGGATCCAGAAGAGCATAGGTTACTGCTATGGAATCCACACCGGATTCGGGTGTGGCAACGAGAAAAGCAGTGGTCGCCCCCTTATTTGCTCCCTGTTTCCTCAATGATGCTGCCGCCGGCAACACACCACATGATCAAAGCGGTAGGGGAACACCAAACAAGGCCGCCTTGAAGACCGACAAAAAACGTCCTTTTCCCAAGTGATTAAAGATAACCGTGGGATTTAAGACCACCCGCAGTAAGCCGGCAATAAGGATACCAATTAAAATGTAAAACGCTGAATCAAGGAGGATATCCCATGTTGCATAAATAATTTTGCCACCCAGTTCCATAAATCACCCCACTATTTTACGTTTACTCTCCTGCCCATGCCACCACTCCACAGTGCCATCTCTGTCCCAAGTCCGGAATGCCGTTGTATTTTCTCCAACACTGCACAGTCAAATACCCGACGACTCGAACTGAGCTTTACCGTATGTCTGGCCCGTGTTACAGCAGTATATAATAATTCACGACTGACAAGAGTCGATTCTTTTTCGGGAAGAACAACCAGAACCTCTCCAACTTCTGTGCCCTGGCTTTTATGGATGGTCAAAGCATAGGCGGTCTCACAGGCTCCTATCCGTCCGGGAAGAACTCCCTGCAAGCTCCCGTCTATCTGTTCAAACCAAATTTTCATGGAAGAGGGATTTTCTGGATCTGGCAAACAAATCCCCATATCACCGTTGTATAGATCAAGACTGTATTCATTTCTGCTTACCATAACCGGTCGTCCAGGATACCAGGTATCCCCAAAACAATCATGGCCATTTTGACTAAGATATTTTTCCACGGCAGCATTTAATCCCGATACACCCGTTGGGCCATGGCGTAAAGCGCACAATATCTTAAAAGAATGAAACACCTGAAATAATTTTTTATAGTCCTCTAAATGGATGGCTCTCCGAACTGCAGCCATGTATTCACAATACATTTTACCACCATATTCAGATGCTCCCCCATCAAGCAAAGTAACATTGTTCGGTGAATCCCCACGCAGAAGAGTCCAGGCCTCCATAGCATTCCCCGTATTAATTGCATGGGCAAAGCACTTGATCCCCGCATCGAAACGATAAGTCTTTTGTAATTCAACCGTATTTTCGGGAAGAGAGGCTATCATATCCCCCAGTACGGTGCCGGATTCCACGGAAGCAAGTTGATCTTTATCGCCAAGCAAAATCAATCGGCTGCCGGGTTTTAGTGCATCAACAAGCTTTGCCATCAGAGCAAGATCCACCATGGAGGCTTCATCAATGAGTACCAGATCAAACAGCAGGGGATTTTGAGAATTATGTCGAAAAAAAGGAGAATGACGCCTCACCCCAAGAAGTCTGTGCAAAGTTGACGCACTTTGAGGAATACTCTCTTTTATCTTTTCTGAAACGGCAAGTTTACCGACGCTGCTGTTCACCGCCTCCTGCAAACGATTGGCGGCCTTCCCGGTGGGTGCAGCCAGTGCTATTCGCAACTGTTGCCCGGTGACACTTTGAAGGAGGGCAAGAATTTTGACAACGGTGGTACTTTTTCCCGTCCCAGGGCCTCCGGATACGATGAAAAAGTGGTGTTGCAAGGCCCTTTCCGCCGCCAGCCTCTGCCAGTCAATTTCCTCTTCATTCTCAACCGGGAACAGGTGATCAAGCAGTCTACCATCAACTTCCAGCGTGGTGGACTGTTGAAGAAGCGCGCAAATGTTTTGACCAAGATTCCGTTCGTGACAAAAATAACGTTTTGTGTACAGAAGACGTCCATGGACACAAAGGGGCTGGTCGCCATCTCCGGAAAGGCCGGACGCAACAATCAGAGAGGCCTCAGACTCTGTTAGGGGAAGACAGGTATCCCCTGCTGCAAGCCCCATTGAAAGGCGGCAGATAATCCCCTGAAATTGTTTGCGATCCTGCCCAGTAAGTCTTGAGCGTCCGGCCAGAAAGGCTGCAAACTGACTATCCAGCAAGCGGATTTTCTTCTCTTCCATCACCCGGCTCCCAAGCTTCTGTGAAGTTCATCAAGTATTGCTTTATCAGGGCGATCAAAAAAGACCCCGTTTCCCGGATGGTGTGGGCTCATCCCCCTGGCAAAAAGGTAAAACACTCCTCCAAAATCCTCTTCATAGGTGTACTTCGACAGGTTTGTTCGCAGATAACGATGAAGAACAAGAGTGTAAATCCAGTACTGGAGACCATAGTTATGATCGTGCATGGCAACTGTAAGAGCGTCGGCTGAATAATCGTCCAGAGAGTCGCCAAGATGATTCGTTTTATAGTCCATGATATAATACCTTCCACGGTAACGACAAACCAGATCCATAAAACCGGTCAGGTATCCCTTTAACTGCTGTTCCCGGATGGATTGCACGACATCTTCCCCCTTAAGGATTTCATTGATCCTTGTGGTGGACGCTTCACGAAGATGAAAATAAAAGGGCATCTCTTTGAGAACATCCTCCTCCGCAAGATCCCTCAGAGAAAACTGATCCTGTGCATGGCTGCCCGTAAGTGGTGCACGGGTCACATCACGAAGGAGATTCATCAGCTGGTCGCTTTTTGCCTCTACCCCAAAGCGGCGGCTTTGCATCCGGCATTCCTCTTCATAATCATCATTCCCGGCGAGTTTTGAGAAAGGATAGTCCTCAAGCAAAGCATGCACCACGTTACCAAGAGCCGCACCAAACGGAAGTTCGTACACCTTTCCCTTCTCTTTTTCCTGTTTCTTAGACAAAACACCTGGAAAGATATGGCCTGTTTGACCAAACCCGACAAGAGCCGAATAACTGGTCATCAACCACTCGGCTTGAAGAGGAAGACGGGTTGAACTACGACAGGACAGTTCCGTTTTTTCCATCGCCTGATAAAATCTCTTATCCAGCCTCTCGGTCTCGGCCACAACCCTTCGCATTTCCACGGATGTGGTGTCACAAAGACGGGATATACGTTCTGTCTGTGCCTCTATCCCCTTACATTCTGCAAGAGACAACAGCCAGGAAAATGCAGAATCCAGAGAAGGAGCGACTTTCCCCCTGGCAGCAACATCCGCCCAGAAAACATAGCATCTGGCACTGGCTCTAGTCACCGCCACATATAAAAGCCTCACCTCTTCGGCGAGCTCTTCCGCGAGAGCCACTTCCTTTCTTTGCTCGAAATCAGAAGTACCAAGATCAGCCACCTGCCTCAGGCTTTCATCGTGAAAAGAGATGCAATTCTTCTCCTTTTCCAGCCTGGCAGAACGCTGCCAGAGACAGGGGCAAAACACGATGGGATACTCCAGACCCTTTACGGCATGCATGGTTACAATCTTTACCGCATCCTCATCACTTTCCAGCCGTAACTCAGCGTATTCACTCTTCCCATCGGACTCCATCTGCGACGCCAGATACTGAAGGAGCTGGGCAGGTGATACATTTTCCCGAATCTCAACTTCTTGTACAAGCTCTGTCAAATGTGTCAAATTCGTAATCGCCCGTTCGGCAAGGGGAAGCCCGGAGAGGGATCTAAACACTGACTCCCTGGTAAAGAGGGCATTAATCATGGTCAGAAAACCCTTTTCCTGCCACAGCGCATGGTACTCGTAAAAACGTTGTATCCAGCCATCCATCAAGGAGGGTTCACTCGTTTCCTGAAGAAACTGCTGCCCCGTCATGGCAAACCACTTACAACTCATTGCAGTACGCAACAAACGGATATCCGCAGGAGTTGCAACAGCCCTTAAGACCTGTAACAGCTCTGCACATTCACCACTCTGAAAAACAGTGCCCTTACTGGACAGCACACAGGGAATGGACACATTGGCCAGGGCCCGTTGAAACTCTTCTGCTTGAGAATGGCTCCGTACAAGAATTGCAATATCACCAGCCCCAACAGACTTTGCAGGCAGTCCAGCATCAGCATCATTTCCTTCAACCAGTATCGAACTTTCGCAAAGAAGTTTCTGAATTTCACGGAGCACATAGTGCACAATACGTTCACGGCACTTTCCGGACGTCCAGGGCTTCACACCATCTTCGTGGGGAGACTCCAGGCTGCAATACACCATCCCCGCCCGAGGCTGACCCTGTTGCAGGAACTGGAGATATTTTGGGGATTTTGCGGCGCCAACCTGAACATAGGGAAGCTCCTGCCGGACAAAAGCATCCGTTCTCTGCATAAAAAGAGTGTTGACAGCCGCAACAAGCTGAGGATTCGAGCGATAATTTTTTTTCAGCCCCCAATGGAAATCGGCTGATTTTCTGGCTTGAAAATAGGCATAAATATCCGCCCCGCGGAATTTATAAATTGCCTGTTTGGGATCACCGATAAGATACAGATAGTGCTCTTTTTCTCTCCCACCAAAAAGGGTTGAAAAAATTCTGTACTGTGCAGCATCGGTGTCCTGAAATTCATCGATTAAGGCTACCTGAAAACGGCGGGAGAGAAGAGTTTGAAGCTCCTTTGTCTCGGATTCCTGAAGAGCCTTTGCCAGAGAAAGGACAAGATCATCGAAGGACATTCTTCCCTGTTTGGCCAGGCGCTGCTGTAAGCCCGTTTGGAGTTCAAGAGCCAGATGAATCCGCAGAGAAAGAACAGCCCGTTTCTGCGCTGCGAGAAAGGCATCAATGATGCCATCGGCAAGAGTAAAAGCCTCAAGAAAAGCCTGTTTTTTGGCAAGACCTCGCAGCCTGGTCCCATTTAACTCCTCAAGAAGCCCCTCTCTTCCCAACCAGGACAAGTGGGAGGGAAGCGTGTGAGTCCTTCCTGCAAAAAACTCTTCACATTGCTGCCACCAGTCATCAAAACACCCGGATAATGCCTTTTTGAACATGCCCTTTTCCAGAGCTTCCCTGAAAGTATGTTCAAGAACAGGGGAGTGGGCATCCCACCATGAACACATTTTTTCCAGTGCTGCGTCAACCTGTTCCAGAGACTGGCCCATGCTTTCCCGAGAGGCAGGTTCAACTGCATCCTCCATGCCAACAGCCTTAACACTCTGATACAGCGCCTCAGGGTCTGGAAAATGGTTAAGAAAAAGAGAACAATGAAAAGTGGATAAATCATAGAGCGTCTCACGCCAATAATCGCAGACAAGTTCATCACGGAATTGACGTATATCGGCAGTAAGCTCCATATCAAAAAGCTGCCCAGATTCCAGTGCCTGCTCCTGGAGCATTCGCTGACAAAAGGAGTGGATGGTAAAAATCGCAGCTCTGTCCATATCCAGCAAGGCATTCGCAAGACGAGCACGAGCATGGGCACGAGCAACATCGTCTAAGGCCATACAGTATTGAATCAGTGCCGGGTCATGCTCTTCATGGGACACCTTACCGCTGTCCTGGTTGTCAATCTCTTTGAGAATATCCCGGGCGTCAGTAATCCGCGACCGAATACGCGACCGAAGCTCTTCGGTGGCAGCTCTGGTGTAACTGACCACCAGTATTTTTTCCACGGGAACATCATGCTCCACCACAAAACGCAGGACAAGCATGGCAATTGCGTAGGTTTTTCCTGTCCCCGCACTGGCCTCCACAACATTGATTCCCCGACAAAGTTTGGCCGTGCCTGCATCGAATATTTTAAATTTCCCCGTCATATGCCCGCTTCCAGATTGACTGATAAAACCATTCGCATCGGTCTATAAACGTATCTCCCAAAAAATCATCGGCACATTGTCCCGAAAAAAGCAGCTCCCATTCGGGTTCATATCTCTTTTCCAGGAACTCGGAAACAGCTTTCTTCGCCTTGGCGACAGGATCTCCCGTTCCTTTCTTTTCTGTTTTATTCCTCTGTTCTGCATAGGCCATGGCCGGTTCTGTCATAAGCAATGGAGGTCTTTGTTGTGCCTTGAGAAAAACGTCCAGTAGCTCCTGTAAATCCTCTTCTCCAACCATTTCTGCGGGAAAAACACATTCCCCATCCTTCATTAACAGTCTGGTGTCCGCCTCTCTTCCCAGACAAACAGTGGCAAGACAGTGGTGGAGCCATGCCTGAAGCAGATCTTTCCCCTTCAACCTTGCATATCGAAACAGAAACGGGCCATTGGGGTAAAGCGAATCCAGCCGACCGGTGACCCGCAGATCACCAATCTTTATATCGATATATTCACTTTCTTCCTGCCCCGAAGCGATCAACTCCCTGACACGGGAGACAAAGGGTGGAATTTCTACCTGTTTCGCTGAAAACTCTACCTCTCCCGGCCTGCCAAGAAGCCACTGTCCTGAAATCTGCATTCGACCCAACAAGGCATCCTGTTGCCCCCCCTCCAGCACGCTCCGAACAAGTTCCTGGTTCACAAGATACTTTTGCAAAGAATCCAGCGTGAAGGGTTCATGCTCTTTGACCGAACTCCCGTATCCATCAAGCGAAATTCCCAATACCTGTTTTACAAAATATTTCTGCGGATTACGAAAAAAGAGGAAGAGTTCTTCAACACTGACACTTTCCCGATTTTCAACATCCAGACGTCCATGCCACCAGGGAACAGCAGGAACAACACCGCCCGCCAAAGCCTTTGAGACACCGAGCAATGTGTCATCATAACTGAACAATGGCGAATCCTTATCAAAATAACTCTTTGAAAAGCCATGCAAAGGGTGGCGATCAACGAGCGTTTCCCCTTCCACCCCATACAGCTCGACAAGCTCAAGCAATTCCGAGACAAGCACTGAAGGAGGAAGAGAATCGTTACTGCGAATTGATTGCCCCACATAGCTCAAGTACAGGCTTCCCCTGGCAGAGAGTATGGCTTCAAGAAATTGATAGCGGTCATCGCTACGCCTCGAACGATCGCCTGGACATCTGGTGTCCCATAACAGATCAAAGGGCAGGTGGGGATCATTTTTAGGAAATACTGTGTCATTCAATCCAAGAAGACACAGCTTTTTAAATGGAATGGAGCGCATGGGCAGCATGGAGCAGAATGTGAGCTGGCCACGAAGAAAACCGGAACTGGATTTCTTTTCTTCCACAGCCCCTTACAGCCAGTGAGAGACAACTTCAAACGTGTGACTGTCATTATTCCATTTCCCGTAATCCTGCCCCAGTTCCATGACAATCTTACGCAATTCCAGCAGAGCATCACTACCATCTTCAATCAGCAGGCTCTCCACAAAGCCAATGAGTAATTCCGACCACTCCGCAAGGGGGTGAGGATGAGCGAAGGCTTCACAGGCATTCTCCAGCATTTCACAGAAAAAAGACAGACCACCCAACGGAGCGGCAAGGCTTCCCTCAATATCATCATAGGGCAGGATACCATCAACCATGGACAGCCCCCCTACAGCATACCCCATCAGTAAACGATCAATTCCGCTTCGCCAGGTACACTCCTCCCGGTTGGACAAACCATTGTTTTTCTTTTGCTGACCGGACAAGCCCCAACGTATCCCTGAAGAAAGAACCCAGTGACGAATTATCTCAAGATCATTTTTCTCAATTTCAAAAGAAGGATACACTTCCTGCCTTTCAAGCAAATCAAAAACCTCCTCCCAGCCGAAACGTCCCTTGAAAAGCTTGAGAAACTTGAGGAAAACAGCAATAAAGGAATTACTGCACACGGGGTTTCTATCTGCGATTGAATGCGGGACATCATGGAAGATCGCGGGAATAAGCCCACTATACTCCTGAATATCAGGAGCCATCACCACAATGTCACTTAACAGGAGATCCGGCTCATTGTCGAGCCAGTACAGGATACGATCCCGTAATATCATTATTTCTCTATGCGGTGAGTGAGCCGAGGTTATCACCAGGGAGTCATCTTTATGAAGTGCATCTTTTCCCTTCAGAACAGTCACCTCTCCCTTCCACAGGTCACTCTGAATCCGATAAAGAAGACTGGGGGGATCATCGGCAGTTTCCAGAGGGTCTTCATAGCTCCTGAACTCTCTGGAAATCTGTACATCCTGAAGCAGCATTTGCTGAAACTCTCTCCCCTGCTGCCCCAAAGAGGCGAGCAACGGGTTCCCGGCCAATGTAGGCTCTGAAAGAGCACTGTCCATCTGCATTCGACGGGGCATCTGCTCAACCCAATAGGCCTCACATGGAGATAACAGATAAAACTGGACATCACAATGACGGGACAGAGCCTGTATACAACTTAAAAGTATGGGAGGGAAACTGTGTATTCCAAAGACCGAAAGACGCTTTGGCAGAAGAGAGGCACAATCAGCCTTCTCGTCAAGCACTGCAATCAGGTCGCGTAGGAACACCCCGCGGTGACGACCATGACCTATTGCCTCTCCAAGCTGTTGCCATAACTCCATCTGATAGATTTCCGCAGGATTTTCACTGGACAGCTTTCCCAGTTCCCAGGCAGCCATCATGGGAAGCCGCATGATCTGATACTGATCAAAAAGATAGGCAAGCTGTTGAGCCAGTTGGTATCTCTTCATCCCGCTACCATCAGAATACATATAGCGAGTCAACAGCTTGAAGGTGTCACTACTCACTGTACGAAGAATCTGGTCCAGTCTCCAACAGAGTTGATCACGCGCATAATCATCTGCACCCGCCTCCACACCCAGCCGGTCTCCCAGGAGTGCAAAAAAACGGGTTGGGAGCATGTATTCGTAATTGCACCAGGAGACAAAATGTTCAGACAGACTCTGGGAAAGCATACGCTCCATTCCCTGGCTCTGAATAAGAAAATATTCCGGTGCAAAGGGATCACGTTTTTTGTCAATACGGAGAACTTCTGCGAGTTGACGAATTAAATTTTCGCTTTTATTGGAGAGATGGAGGTAAAACATATGATCACCGTTTGTACCTTTTAAATTTCTGGACGGATACCGAATATTCATCAATTACCAGTAGCTTATTGAGCCACAATCAATGCTCACACCACTGTTGTTCACATGGAATACCGTCATTATCTCCGTCCATTTTAGTTCCAGGACAATTACGGAGATAAAACTTAGCTTCTGCACAGGATGACATTTCAGAACAATACATTTTCCCAGTACACTGGAACCGTCCACTCTCCTTTCTTTTATTGTTGATCGTAGCCATTGATTTTGATTTCAGCATATTTTTACTATTTTCGTTTAGCGGTGAATAAAAAGAACCTAAAGCTAAAATTACGATACCAAACAATGCCAGAGAAAACGGCCTTGCCGCAGTCTTCCAATGAACAAAAAGAAAAACAAAAGAGACAAACGGCAAAAACATACAACTTAGCCCCCATACAATACCGGCACGAAATGTTGCCAGAAGAAATCCAATGCTGCCCATTAAGAAAACAATGATTCCAAGTATTGACAAAACTGTACTGAATGTAGTTTTCCCACGTTGGTGTTTGAAAAAACCTACTATGCTTTGCGTATACTCTGAAACAGAATCGATACTCATTGTTTTCAGACCAATTGTATTCTTTTTATTTTCCTGTTGAGATTCCCATTGGGAATGTTGTTTATTAGAGTTTATTTCATTGATTGTTTTCTTTGTATCTTCCGTAAACAATAGAAAACTCTTCGACATACCGTTGTCTACCAATTCTATTGTTTTAACGCGAGAAAGCTCATAGGTGAAATCCAGGGCATTCACAGTGCATATTGCATGATCATTTTCGATTTCCAAGAAATCACAATCAATTGCTTGACTTGAATCATTGGGCAATAAAGAAAACTCTACTGTCGCCATTGCGTACGCTGAAAACAAAAGGTTCAAAAAGAAGCCAATGGTGAAAAGAAAAATATATTTATTGTATATATTCATTATTCAATACGTCCTATTTCATTTTATATTGCATAATCTTTTGCAACAGATTGTATTATCAGATCCAACTTGTAGCAGCACAGTGTATCTCGACACCTCTGTTAATCTTGCTTAACTGATAGCGAAAAGTCAACACGATTCCCCATTGACCTCCAAATGCAAATACGCACTGCCGAACAAAAGGATCTTCAGGAACTGCTAAGCATTTACAACCAGGCAATAACAGATGGCAATTGCACTACCGACACTTGCCACCTCAACGTGGAAGATCGTCAGGAGTGGTTTCACAGCCATTCACCTCACAAATATCCTATTTTTGTGATGGAGCAGCATGTGCGGGGGGACATTACGGGATGGTGCAGTCTGAGTGCTTACAGAAGAGGACGGATGGCTTTGAAAAATGTGGCCAATTTATCTATGGCAGGAAAGTGTAATGATGAAAGAATAGCACTCTCGTAAACCCTGGTACATCACACAAACATCAACTGGCAGAACAGCAATCGCCACATTTCCCATCAGGGAAGTTGAGGAGGAACAGATCCACCAGTATAATCATAAATTCCATAGACAAGTCCGGCAAATATTCCTATGGTGAAAAACAACCTGAGCCGTGAGATCCAGGGAACTTTTTCACCTCCCGCAGCGTACTGAATAACAGACACAACAACCAATGTAATTCCAACTACATATGGCGATGTTATTGCAATCTGCTTAGCAGTTGCCAAAAAACTGTGCAACGGATCTGAACCAATTCGCAGGTTAAAAAGTACATAGACGACGGCCGTTACATAAAACGATAGTTTGTTACTCTTTCTTTCTTCGACAGGTTCCATATGCAATCACTCAATAGTCTTTATTTCCCTGAAACAATCCTTCCCCGACATCTGCGAAACTGCCTCCTTCTTCTGCCAGACACCCTGCACCTGCTTCAACCGGTGGAATCCGAGGAGAATGGTGTCGAAGCAGATCCCGCTGCCGATATTTTCATGGAACAGGGAATATGTCAAGTATATACACCATCTCCTCTTGGAAAAGAGCGCGAACGGTTTAAAGCTCTCCTCAATGAAATTCAAAACAGAAAAGATTTCTATGTTGAGCAGTTAAGCGGTTTAACTCTGGCTCAAATGTCCAATGAGGCCGGACGGGGAGACCACAACAGCCAGGCCATTAAATCCACGCTGCTTGGTGACAATGCGCCCAATGATACCAACGATGAAGAAGAAAAAAACAAAGAAAAACTTTGGCAGGCTCGTCTGGTTCTTGCCCTTGCGGAGATTCTCGACAAGGAGGAAGTAGAACTTGCAAGCTCCCTTTCGAACATTGACGACATCGAGCAGATACTCTTCCAGGATCTTAAAGGTGACGATGATGAAAACAATATCAACCAGGAGGACAACCCCCTGGCGGAGCTCATACGCATCAAGAAAAAAATAAACCAGCCAAATCCTGGAACCGTGAAGAGTCGACTTCGAGCCTGGAAGCGACTGTACCTGTCAGGCAGCAGCCCAGTAAATTTCTGGTTCTGGATAACCAGCCAGGAAGAAGCGGCCGAACTGATTATCAACGATTATGAAACACAATCAGGTGAACATGCCGGGCAGCTTCTGCTTCTCGATCTCCCGGAACATATCTATATGCGAGACGCAGATGCACTGGAGCTAATTAAAACATTCCGGAAAAGAGCAGTGAGGGCTCGACAAAACATACTGGACACATTGAAGCACTTAGCAAACAAAGCTCCTCTGCAGGACACTGATACCGTGGCTCTACTCCCGAATGCAGGCATTCTTGCCCGTGATTGGAACGAGCTGATCGAATATCATTTTCCGCAAGATCAATACGGACGAAAAAAAATGGATATCCAGTTTCTAGCGAATCGGTCTTTGAACCAGATCATTGGAGGCCAATCCACAGGGAGTATTTGCCATGGCATAGTCGCAATATACCGAAATTAGCCGTTCACCTGCACACCTGCCAATTCACACTATGGCGCAACGAACCTCTCATCAAAAGGTAAATGGACTTCGTGCGGTGGTATCCCGTACTAGTCCTTACAGCATGTATAAGGATTTATAGTCAGCACTGGACAGGATGCAGACTTAACAACCTTATCCGCGACACTCCCAAACATAATCTTCTCCAGCCCTTTATATCCATGAGTTCCCATGACAATGATTCCGTCATTTTGCTCAGAGGCAAAATCCACAATTTCCTCGGCAACATCCCCGACCAAAACCTTCCCGGATACCGCTGACACACTCTTTCCACTGGCGAAATCTTCGAGTTCCTTACAAAAAGAAGTCATCCTTCGTTCTGCCTGGCCAAAAAGATCCTGCTCAAAGTCAGGTATGCTCATTTGCGGCACAAAAAAACCAGAATAATCTTCAAACCTCTGCACGACAAAAACCAGAACCAGCTCAGCTTGAAAGCTTCCTGCCATAAAAGCAGCAGATTCCGCTATCAACTTTGAATTATCTGAGAAATCAACGGGTGTTACAACACTACCTACGTTCTCAATTCGTTTCATGGATTCTCCTGACAGCTGAGGTTTAATAAAATGGAGACTCGCCAATTGTTTCATATAGCGTGTCCCCCGGAAACTCTTCCAGAAGCGCATATAACAATCTCTTTCTCCCTGACTTTCCCATATTTCCCTTATCCTTACAAGAGAAATATGCTTTAGTGTACTTTAATTGGAGAGAGCAGAGCACAATTTTCTATTAGGCCCCTCTTAGTGATTCCCCCCCTACAAACGTCCCTTCCCGGCAGTGACAATATAATCAGACAGATCCATTTTCTGTTGACAAATGGTTGCCACGGCACAATGCACACGTTTTATAATACCCCGCATAAAATCAAACATAAACTGTGGTTCTTCGACAATAAGGGGGCGAATATCATCATCTATAAACTCCAGTACGCTGGCATCGCCCACAGCAATGGTTGATGTTGTGTGTGGAGTATTATCAATAAAACTCAATTCGCCAATTAAATCCCCCCTTGCCACGATATGTAGAACTCGGGGTTTCATGTTTTTTTTACTCTCTTTCACACGAAGAAACTGTCCTTCAATCACAACATAGAAGCATCTATCCTGATCTCCTCCGTGAAACAGATATTCACCATCTTTCAGTGCTCGTACACCTGCAGCACGTTCTGCAAGAAGCTTCGCTCCCTCCGAGCCTATATATTCGCCTATTGGTGCTGCCAGAATCAACTCCCTGGCCATTTTTACATCAGGTACAGTACTCAACGTTTTCTCCATGATTCTTAATATTAGTTACGTTTCGGGACACAGGGTGGACCAAGGGTGGACAAAAAAAATGTTTTGACCCGCTGCAAATTATGCTTCGCCGAGCTTGTCAAGCCTTCCTGTAATTCCCACGCAGACCCTTTTATAGTTAATAAATATACTTCCGGGAGCATGGAAAAGCACTGCTCACAAGTAGCCATAAGTGCAGGAACAGAAAGAGCGTGGGAGCTAAAACTAAAATCCATTTTGGCCTCAACCGATTTCAGACGATAGGCTCCCACACTCTCCTCTTTCGTCGCATCCACAAACAATACTCTCTTTTTCGTACTGATGAGATCGGCATCTTCCAACTGTAATTGATAATGCCGCATGGTTTCGGCCTCGGGACAGAGAGATTCCCTTTCCAGCCAGTCAATAAACGCCCATCCCAAACCATCATCCTGACGACCGATATTTCCTATCCCGTAAATCAGGCTCGAAGAATTATTGAATATCTCTCTAAAAGTTTTTTTGTTTTTGTTTTTCTTTTCACCGATACGCTTCATCAATCACCTTTCCTGAAGCGTCGAGGAGCGACACAACAAGTCCCATTTGCCCAACTGCGTGTGTCGCACAACTCAAACAGGGATCATAGGCACGAATCCCGACTTCGATTGCATTCATCATGCCTTCGGTTATTTCGGTCTTCCCTCCGAGATACTCCTCAGCCACGGAACGAATACTACGGTTCATCACCGTATTGTTCTGTGTAGTGGCAACAACCAGGTTAGCAAAGGTAATATTTCCCTCCCTGCCGGCACGATAATGGTGGAGCAGGGTTCCCCGAGGAGCCTCAACCACACCAACTCCTTCACCCGTCCAACTCTTTCCATCTGCTGGCAAAACCAGTGACTCTTTTTGTAGGTCAGGATCATCTAACAGCTCCTTTATCAACTCGGCAGAATGGAGAATTTCAATAGCCCTTGCCCAGTTGGTGTGCAGGGTCATATTGTTGGCTTTCCCTCCGGTATAATTATGAAGTTTTTCCAGTGCCTCCTGAGCAAGGGGCGTTGTGTAGGAACCGGTGACATTTACCCGAGCCAAGGGCCCCACCCTCAGGGCACCAGCCTCCCTTCCCAGAGCCTTGAGAAAAGGAAACTTCATATAACTCCATGGTTCAGTGGCTTCGGAGAAATGACTCAAATAGTCGTGGTAATCAAATTCTTCGACAATGTTTTTGTCGTTATCCACAATACGTATTGCCCCATGATAATAATCAACGTTCCCCTTATCATCCACCAAAGACATATTGAGGGCAGGAACATCCGCAAAGCCATCGACCTGTTTTCGATTTTTTTCATGAAAGTCGTAAAATATTTTCAGCCCTTCCTGAGCGTATTCAATCACTTCATCCATGGACAGCAAACCATCTTCTCCGTACAACAGGCGATCACGCTCGGCTGCACTAATATTCTTGTTCACTCCGCCAGGTACAGAGCTGATTCCATGCATCCGTTTACCCAGCACAGTTTTTATCACCTCCTGCCCCCATTTGCGCAATGCCACGACTCTTTTTATCAACTCAGGATCAGCCTCAATCAATCCCAGTATATTGCGCTGCTCCGGGGGAGCATCCATCCCAAACAGCATTTCCGGGACGATCAGATAAAAATAGGCTGTAACGTGGGACTGGAGCTGTTGTCCGTAATGACCCAACCGCCTTATTTTTTCTGGAGCAGGCAGCATTGCAACTCCCGAGCCCAAGCCCACACCGATGATATCATCAAGAGCCTTGGCACCACAAAGATGATGGCTGACAAAACAAATGCCGCAAATACGTTGCAACAGCATCGGTGCCTCCCAATAGGGATGCCCCTGGACAAACTTTTCAAAGCCGCGAAACTCAACCACATGCAGCCGTGCATCAACAACATTATTGTTATCGTCCAGATGCAGAGTAACCTTTCCATGCCCTTCTATGCGAGTGACCGGATCAATGACTAATTTTCTTCCCATTGTCTTGCCCTTTTTCAGTCGTAGCGGTTAAGAGATGCAGGTAAGTCAACAACACGCCCGTTCACCAGATCATCCAGCACCTTAAAAATAGCGTCAGCATCCGGCGGGCAACCAGGTATAAAGTAGTCCATCTTCACCACTTCATGACAGGGATACACCTTATTCGTCAACTGCGGAATATCTTCATGGGAAGGAATAATTTCCTCAGCCCCTGGAACTGCCGTGGGTGAGTCAATATATGCCTCCACCAGACAATCCAACAGCTCACGATCATTTCGCATGGCCGGAACCCCACCCCAGACCGCACAGGCACCGACAGAAATCAGAATATCACAATTTTCACGAAAATGTTCCAAGGTCTCGATATTATCGACATTGGCAACACCTCCTTCCACAAAACCAATCATGCAACGCTTGGTAATACGTTTTATATCGGTAAGAGAGCTGCGGTTAATGGTTATTTTCTCAAGAAGGGCCAGTAATTTTTCATCCATATCGAGAAAAGACAGTGTACACCCCCAGCACCCGCAGAGAGCGATGGTTGCTACAGGGATTTTTTCACTCCGTCCAGCAAGTACCGTCGAATCCATAGGGGTGCCGGGAAGGTCATGGGAAAAGCATTCTTTTTTGGGGAGATTATTCATTGTTGTTTTTCGCCACTGCGCGCTCCCTTATGGACTTCTTTTCATACTTCCGCTGACCTATCGGCTCATTAAAGCCGTGACCCTTCTCGATAATACAACCAACCGGACAAAGATTAGCAGCAACTTTCACCTGGCCGGCAGACATCGACTCCACCAGCTCTGTGTCTATTTCAATCCTTGCTTTGGCTCCCCGTTTGCTCAAGCTGAATATTTTTTTCCCACTTTCAGCATCGTGGATGAATTCCACGCACCGCAAACACAGAATACAGCGATCCCGCTCCAACCAGATTTTTCCCGATGTATGATTACGCTCACGCACTGGAAAACGATAAGGAAAACGTGATACCACCATCCCCACTTCGTAGCCTACAGCCTGTAGTTCGCAACGGCCACTTTTTTCGCAGCTGGGGCAGTTATGATTCCCCTCCGTAAACAGACACTCGACCAGCGCCTTACGCATATCCGATACTTCAGGCTCATCCACCTCTACCTTCATTCCATCGCTGACAGCAACTGTGCAGGCAGACATGACGTTTCCGCTTACCTTGACTGAACATACACGACAGGTTCCCAGGCATGTCTTGTTTTTGACGTAGCAGAGAGTGGGAATATAAATACCATTTTCGGCTGCCACATCAACAAGCGTCTTTCCCGCAGTGGTTGTAATCTGCTTCCCGTCAATACTTATTTGAATGGTCATTTTTTACTCCTCCCTAAACCGCCCACCATCGGGCAGGGCCTCCTTGAGATCAAAGGAAGCTAACAAGGTTCCCTGTTTTCTGGTCAATATATTTTGATATATCCCGGGAAAGGTATCCAGAGTCGTCAAGATCGGCTTGGCTGAAGTTGTCCCCAAACCACACCGACTGGTGGCACGGAGCAGTTTTCCCCAGCTTACAAGATCGTCCAGATCCTTCTGACACCCTTTCCCGTCAATCAGCCGATCTACCTTCCGCAGAAGTTCCACATTTCCGACACGACAGGGAACACAAATTCCGCACGATTCGTCTACGAAAAACCGCATAAACTCCTGGACGACCCGCAACAGATCCTGGCGCTGGTCAAAAATCATAAATGAGCCGTTACAGGATAAATCGTCGTAGCACAATTCACGTTCTGCGTCCTTTGCAACCGATACACACTCACCAGAAGGCCCGCTCACCTGTACGGCACTGGCATCTTGTGCTCCTACCATATCCAAAATTTCGCCAAGAGTAATCCCCCATTCAACTTCATAAATACCTGGCTGTGCACAATCTCCCGACACGCTCAGCAAACGGGTACCCGATGACTCTTTGGTTCCCATGGAACGGTACCATTGAGCACCTCTCTCCATAATGGTGGTCACTGCGGCAAAGGTTTCAACATTATTGACATTCGTCGGCCTGCCAAGATACCCATTCTGAATCGGGAATGGGGGTTTGACTCTTGGCACTCCCCTTTTCCCCTCACAAGATTCTATCAATGCAGTTTCATCTCCACACACGTAGGCACCGGCTCCCATCTGTATACGAATGTCAAAATCAATACCCAGCAGCCCTTCCGTTCTCAGTTGCTGGAGCTGGTATTCAAGGTAATCTTTCAGGTATCTGTATTCCGCCCGTAAGTAAAGCAGCCCATAATTACTCCCAATGGCATGGCCCGCAATAATCATTCCCACAAAGACATCTCTGGGAGAGTGGGTCAGCAGTACACGATCTTTAAAGGTACCAGGCTCTCCCTCGTCGGCATTGCAAATCACTACTTTATCTTCGGCTTCCACATCCCGACAGAGCTGCCATTTCAGGCCGGTGGGGAATCCTGCTCCTCCACGTCCGCGAATATGCGAAGCAATCATATTTTCGACAATGTGTTCCGGCAACTGGTTCAGACATTTGTCAAGCAAGACTCTATGATTTATTTTTTTGAAAAAGACAGCACCTTTATGCCGGATATTTGATTTTACCAGTCTCTCAACATAGGCTAGTTCACTGCTTGGCAGCCCCTCCGGATTTACTATTTCAGCAGGAGTTTTGTTCTGCCGCAACTGTGAAAGAATAACCCTGACTTTTCCCGGGCTCAGTTGAGTAAAAACAACATCATCAATCAACATTGCCGGCTCCTGGTCACTAAGGCCGATGCAGTTGGTGTAGAAAAGTGAAAAAGTGCCCGTCTCATCCGTACCGCCAAAGTGACAATTTGCCTCCTGCTCTAAAGCGGTCCGAACTTCTTCGTATCCATTCATCCTGGCGATTACCGTGTCACTCAGGTATATTTTGTACCTGCCGGTGGGTCGATCATGGAAGAAATGATAAAATGATATAACCCCGTAAATATCATTTGCAGACATATTCAAACTTTCTGAGAGCTGCGTCACAACAGCCTCGGGAAAATAGCCATACAAGCCCTGAAGATCCCACAATATGTCAAGCAGACGGGTTCTGTCCGAGCAATAACGCTTCAATATCAATTTAATTTGTGTATTCATGGATAAAATAGCAAGAGGAACAAGAAAGTAACACCCAATCCCAGCCAGAATTATCTACCAAAAAGGCCGCAGAGTTTAGGTTTTATTGGAGGTTGTCCCCAGAGTATTCAAATTGGATCCATTACCGGGAAGATTTTTCGGCCATAAGCTGCAGTTCTGTGATGCGGATTTATACTATCCCTGCAGATCAAACTCTCAACATCGTGTTCAGCTTTCGAGCAGTCAAAGCTGGGTTCAACAGCACAAGTGGCATCGTGTTGGATCTTGATCATGGTTTTGAAAACAATCATGAATATTTTTACTCACCAGATTAGATACGTTCAACCTCTTTTTGGCATTTGGGATATACGCGAAAGTCTTAATGTCGGGACCGCCTTGCAGCCTTTAGGTTCTGTTAACGTATCACAGTATCAATTTCGCTAGTGTCTTTATGGAGAGAGTATCAGAAAGGACAGAGCTTAACACCTTATCCCAGCCAATGTTTCCCGCAAAAAAAAAGACCCAAAGAAGAGATGTCACAAGCGCACCCGTATGAAGAACTCATACAAAATTGCACGCTCTGAGTCAATCGTTTTCGCAATCTATCAAAGGCCGACATCGTTCAACGGTCATGCTCGTTTAAGCATCACGTCACGCACACTTTGGTGCAACATGTACCTTGAAAAGCTGCGGCATGCTGTATGCATTTCGCAGTTACGAACCCCTGCGAAATGCGTGTTGCCTGGAAAATAAAAAATAGATGCTCACTCAAATAGTGGATAAGCTATTTCGGCTAAAAAACGTACAACATTGGAAATTTCCTGAAATAGAGTAGCACGTTGTTCTCTCTATATTTAACCTTAGAGCTTTGTTCTATTGACTCCTGCACAACTGACATGTAGTGTCTCCGTAACCGTTCACCAGTCATCAGGATTTACCGCACCCCGGTTCTGTAAGCGTTTACCGGTGCCTTGTATTCGTTCGTTTGAGCCTGCGTAACATATGCAGTTATATGTGAGCAGGATCAAACGGACGAAGACGAGGTGCTGGTGAACGCTTACGTGTCTCCAAGGTGTTGAGTTGTTTCTCTCTCAAAATTTTTCAAAACAATACTATGCAAATACTCACTTACTTCTCTTTGGTTTTCACTATGTTTTTATGGGGTGGAACCTTTATTGCCGGACGACTGCTTGCGGGCAACATAGAACCCGCAAGCGCTGCATTTTTGCGTTTTTTTATCGCTTCCATCGGTATGATTATTCTTGTACTCGCCTCCGAAAAAAGACTGCCCCCACCCCCCAGAAATCTCTGGCTGCCACTGATACTGCTCGGTGTTACCGGAGTATTCCTGTATAACATTTTTTTCTTTAACGGCCTGCATACTGTCAGTGCAGGGCGCGCTTCCATGATCATTGCCTGCACACCCCTGGTCATCACTTTTTTTGCAGCCACCTTTCTTGGTG
>CAMZKT010000002.1 GCA_947311435.1 uncultured Desulfocapsa sp. | reverse complement strand
TAGCAAAGAGGATCCACCCGTTCCCATTCCGAACACGGAAGTTAAGCTCTTTTGCGCCGATGGTACTGCATGGGCAACTATGTGGGAGAGTAGGTCACCGCCGATTTCTTTACCTAAAACCCCCAATCAGATTACTCTGATTGGGGGTTTTTCTTTCAATAATGATTGCATTATATTGTGCTTCCCGCATAAACACCCCTCTTGCCCCCTACACTTCAAAAAAAATACAGGCGACAGATTGTTTTGAACAGGGATTTTCCGTACACTCTATTTTCAATTCAGGAACCTACATTACTGCTTTCAGCATACACATTATTCAACAATATTCTGTTCCTGCAACACTTCTTCATCCACCATGGGAACAAATCCTTGAACAGTATTTCCAGAAGTATCCAGAATCTCCCTGACCGGCTCTCCCCCACCGCCAACCAATTCGGATTCAGAGATAAGTGTGGGGTCAATAAGATTCATCTCGTGTTCTACCCGCTTTATATTGCCCCTGACCTTTTCTGTTATGCCAATATTCGGGTATTTAATCAAAATATCAACCAATATTCGTCGAGACTCTATAAGCAGTTTTTTCTTGGAGACCATATCGTTCGTTTTCTTAAACCGAATAAATAGATCAGCAGCTTTTCTTCGTTCAGCGCGAGCCGCAAGAAGAGCCACTTCTGTAATTTTCCTATCAGCTTTCTCCGCATAGCCAGTCTCAAGCATGCTTGTAAGTATTTCAATAGCCTGATCATATTCTCCCTTATCTACGAGAAGTAGCGCATTATTCCATTGCTTCTGCTGTTCCTGAATTGTCTCAATTTTTTTTGTTTCGCGATTTACCGCCTCAGCAAGCATCAAATCATCGCTTTTTTTGCGGATTTCAACGAGTTTTTCTCCACTCAGAATATCTTCATCTAACGTTTCCAACTGCAAGAGAGCATCTTGAAAGCGTTCTTCCTCTGCCATCAGATCCACTTCAGCAAGAAAACCCTGTAACCACTTGTCTGCCTTGGCAAGAGTTGAACTTTTAATTATATCCACGTTTGAAGAAACTGGAGAATAAGGATAATTTGCGAGAAACTCATCAGACTGCCAGACGAGTTTGTATCCATCTCGTTGTGGATTATAGGCAAGATAGTTACGTAAAAGCGACGAATACTCTTTCAATTCCGGGCTCCCAGGTTCACTTCTTTCCAGAATCGATAACTGTAACGTTGCCCAATCCTCAATCTTCGCAAGATCACTATAATCTTTTGATATCGCTTGATATTGCTTCTCTGCCTTATCATACTTGGCAGACGCTATGTATAGATCGGCAAGAATTTTCCGTAAGGACAAAATATCCGTACGCTGATCATCGGAGGCTGACATCAAATCAACAATCTCCTGATACACCTTCGCTGCCTTTCCTTCCCGGTGCAGTGACATCAGAGCATTCCCATAGGATATACGCGTGTTCAAGTGCACTCTGTCAATTTGGTGAGTAGGAATTTGTCTCCATGCCTGAACAACTTGCTCAAATTCATCATTCTTGGCATATCTCTCAATAAGAGTTTCAATTTGAGGTAGATTTGCCTTCTCTTCACGTTTTTCCCACCCCTCACCTTTGTCATCACCGCTTTTAAGCAGTCTGTCACAGCTGGATTCAAGAAAAGTGATATCCCGCTGCTCTAAAGTCATAATATCTTTACTACTGATTCCCATGCCACTTTCGGTATTAAAATTATTACGCAACAATTCTTCATGAATTCTATTGTATCCATTCAGTACTTTCTGCAATTCTCTGAAACACCTTACCATTTCTTCAGATGCAACCTCATCAAGATCCATAACAACAGCCTGATCATCAAGTTCTTTCCACCTATCAAGTTTTCTCCCATATTCGAAAATCCGATCCTTAACATATTGAATGTCGGGCAACACTTGCCCTTTCTTTTGGTTATCTTCACCCGTTTTCTCGTTAGCAGAGGGTGCTTCATCAGAGAGTCCAAATGGTTGCGGATGAACAACATCTGCTGCCATTAGTACGTCATCTGCTGTTGCCTCATAACTGGCAGGGGTCGTAGGAGTACTGTTTCCTGGTGTCACAATACGTTTTTGATCATAAGCACAACCAAATGAGAGAAGTGTGCAACAGAGTGCTGCTGTAATACCAGAATATCGAATTTTCATTGTTTTTTTAGTGTTTAAGAGAAGGAAATATAAATTATAGCTAGACTTGCAAAACAAAAGTTACTTTCTTATATCATAGGAACACTCAGAAGACAAATTAGGCTCCTCTAAGAATATACCGCTACAGAAAAATCATACCAACTAGAGTGTGCTCTCGCTAAACATATCCACAGTCCCCCAAAACGGCTTATAAAATCTTTTAGGCTTGTATCTACCGTTTTTAGACAACTGTCCGAAAGTCATAATTGATGGTTGTGTCCGATCTTTTTCGTCTTTCTCCACAGCAGGGCTTAATAACTGCCCACCATTTTTTTGATCCACAGCAAGAGTTATCTGACCTAATTCGTTGCGAAGCAAGGATAGCCCATAAAATGCAACATCAACAGGATCCAATTTATCTGCATATTTTCTTTCGCTCAAGATGGTGTTGACCATCTCAGTCCAAGCGGGAAGAGCACCTGCAGACCCCGCTATTCGGGTACTTTTTTTTCGCATAGCCTTGTTATTATCATAGCCAACATATACTCCAACTGAATAGCCGTCATCAAGCACCATCCCTGTGCCACCTGGTGACACAGACGGAAGATATCCAAAAAATGATGCATTTGTGTAATTGTTCGCTGTACCTGTTTTACCCAGCAGAGGAATAACAAGATCCTTTGCCCACTTCTTGTCGCCTTCTTTCCCTGTTTCCACTGGCAGCCTAACATTTTTCGCTGCATACCTCCCTGTACCAAATGTAACCGTGTTTTCAAGGATATGCCCCAGAGCCAATCGGGGTTCCGGTGCAATCAACTCTGTTTTCTTCATTTGTGAACGATACACAACCTCACCGTCTTCTGTTTCAATCCGATCGATAACTGTCAATAAGTCTCTGTTAGGTACAGACTCTGCTTCTATAAGATTTACACTGCCAGTAACGAGAGACTCATAGAGTCGTACCATTTCTAAAAGAGATATAACATTAGCCCCCAAAGGAAAAGAAAGTACCGGAGCCAGATGACTGTTTATACCCATTTTTTGCCCCAACTGAATAAGATACTTGAGCCCAACTAAGACTCGGAAATCTCGGACCCCGGAGAGCACGTCAAGGCTATATGGGGAAAGGGACGAAAGACGCTTAGTCTCTTGTCTTACCTGATTTTGAACAAGCTTTAAAGCCTTCGAGGACAATGTAGCGTCCAACAATATATTATCCCAAAATCGTCGTTGGTTGACAACACTCTCACTTTGAAGATATTCTTTCAATCGTTGATTATCCACAAGTGACATACTGTCCGTAAGTCTCTTTTTCTCTATAAGAACATACTTTTTACGAAAGTTATCATAACAAAGACGTGCCGGCTGTAAGTCAGAAATATCTGTTCCGTTACTCTCTAAAGAACGCTTTAAATCCTGTAATTGCCTATTCCTGGCAACAAGGGACAGATAATTATTCCGTAATAATTGTTTGCGAAGATACAATTCATTTCGCTTAAACTGTTTCAATCCCCTGACAGCCAGTGCCGCATCAATATCTTTCTGATGTTGCTTGAAATTGAGACCGTAATGGAGACTCTGTAAAACAGCATAGTCATCCATTAAGTCTTCAAATATAAAGTCAGTTTCCAGATGTTGTACAGCAAGAGAGAATGCAGCCTCCTGCTGAGCTGCATGGTTTAGAACTATACCGTGCTTATCCCGTATTCTTGACATATAGAGATTGTAAGGCTCCTTGCGCCCTTTTTTGACTCGTGGAGACAAGCCGACTTTTGCTGTAACTTCCTTAAACTCATCAGGGGATAAACGATCCATAAGATGATAAAGAAGCCAGACTGAAGCCAGATTTTCGGAGCGAACCCCCGCCCAACTCATGGTAACTTTTTCTGTACTTATCTTATGATCCGGCCGAGGAAAGTACGCCTGCCCCTGAAAAAGAAACACATCACGACTATTATTTAGTAAGTCCGTACTGTTCCAGCCAAGTTGCAACGCTCCTGCAAACAATAACGGCTTAAAGGCGGAACCCATAGTTCTTTTCGCAGCGATAGCCCGATTGTAAAACCTGTTTTCTGTACCCCCTGCCATGGCCTTAACCATACCATTTTGTAGAATAAGCGCCCCCCCCTGAAGCAAAGGGAAGCGCTCTAGATCAAGGAGAACCTGGCCATCCTCCCCCAAGTCTTTAACACTAACCCATACACGATCACCAACCTGCAACTCTTTGAGGAGAAGAGATAAATCCTTTTTCCCCGGCTCACTCCATCTATTTTTTTTCCATTTCACAAGAGCTCTAAGAGTTCTGTCAAGACCACCTGTTAGAATTGTTCCCTCACCCAGCCCCCCACCAAAATCAATTTTAACCTGTACAGGTTCGGTCTTCACTGCATTCGTCTTTACGTCAACAATCTCGCCAAAAAGAAAAGCACCCTTTCTCACTTCGCGATCTCCGCGATAGTCTGTCTTAGACAGCTCCTTCTGCACTTCATCACGGTCATACCCACGAAGTCGGACATCCAGACGAGACAGTTCGTGGCGAAGTGAATAGAGAGTACTGTGTTGAAGCCCCTTGTCTACGCTGGTGATTACACGTAGTCCTGCCGTTGCCAGATTGGCAATCCCGTGACTATCCAAAGCTTCTTTCACTTCCTGACAGCCCACTGCCTCTTTTACCATCTCCATTACATAGTCCAGAGAATAACCAACCTGTCCTTCGGTAAAAACGATATCCGTTACAGCCGCCTTCGCATACTCTTTTCCGTTGATCATCCCCAGAGTGTTCATCTGTTTTAAGACATATGCCATTCTGATTTTGATTCTTTTCAGAACCTCAGCCTTCCCCTCCTCAGTTTTCGGTATAAAAGGATTGTAGTAGTTCGGACGTTTTACACTACCGGCTATAAAAGCACTTTCAACAAGAGATAACTCCTCGACATTTTTATCAAAATAATACCTTGCAGCCACGCCAAGGCCATGTCCATTTCCTCGGACATAAAACTGATTGCTATAAAATTCAAGGATCTGCTGCTTAGAGTAATGATACTCAAGTCGAAGAGCATACAAGAGCTCTTTCAACTTTGCCTCATAAGACCTCCCCGAACGTTTGAAGAGGTTTTTCGCAGTCTGCTGAGTAAGTGTACTTCCGCCCTGAACCACCCGACCTGCTTCATAGTTTCTTATGGCTGCACGAGTAATAGAAACAATATCAAAACCATAATGATCAAAAAACCGGTTATCCTCAGATGCAACAAGAGCATTAACAAAGGTTGAAGGGATTTGTTCCCATGTAACATACTGTCTGTGAGCATCATCAAAGAACACACCTAATGGCGTGATACCATCGCTGTAAAGAACAGGGCTTTCTTTCCCTAAAATAGACTGAATATTCTCCATCGTTATTTCTTTACCAGGTTGAACAGCAACGAAATAATACAGGCAAACCGTTCCCCCCAATACCATGAGGAAAGTTATTAAAAAGAGGAAAAGAATTATTTTTTTTAACATAAGGCAACAGAGTAGAACACAGGCACCCTTTCTGAGAGGGCTTACCAATGCTAACACTTTGTAAGTGAATATTTATTGATACGCAGGACTATGAATAATAGTTGCAATTTATAGTTATTTCGGGTTTAAATGTAAAATTTTACAAGATAATACTGTTTTCCGACATATATCTCAAGAAAGCTTTTGGTAAAAACATTGGTTTCTCTGTCAATTACGTTTTAATTGCTGCCCATTGGGTACTTTCGATACAACTATCTTATGCTACGATTCTTCGTTTATACAGTAAAGCCTCTTTGTCTTATTGCATCTGTTCTATTACTTTCTTCCTGTGCCGGAAATAAAAGGACAGCCTGCACATCTCTCCCAGAAGACTTAATAGCCTCCCCCGTAAGTTCTCTTACCACAGACCCGGAGTTACTCCTTGTGGATGCAGAACCGGAACAATGCCTCGCTGAGGAGTTGGAAGTTCTTCGTCGCACAGGCAACTGGCAATCAAGCAGTATCTCGACACTTTCCAGAAAATCATTAGAAACGCAATACGATTTTCCTATTGTTATTAATAAACAGGTTGAGGCCTATCTGGAGATTTTTCAGAATAAACAAAAAAGAACCTTTGCCCTCTGGCTCGCACGCTCTGGTAAGTATCTTCCTATGTTAAAAAAAGAACTAAGAGAAGCCGGACTGCCTGAAGATCTCGCTTACCTTGCTATGATTGAAAGTGGTTTTAACCAACGAGCTTTTTCCCGAGCAAGAGCCGTAGGCTTATGGCAGTTCATGAAAGGAACAGGAAAACAATACAACTTACGTATTGACAGGTATGTTGATGAACGCCGACACACTGAGAAATCCACAAAGGCCGCTGTTGCCTTCCTTTCTGATCTTTATGCAGAATTCAAAGACTGGCACTTGGCGGTTGCCGGATACAACGCAGGTGGGGGAACAATTGGACGCGGTCTGAAACGTTACAAAGTTGACAATTTCTGGAGCCTTGCTCAACATTCTTATTTGCATCTTGAGACAAAACGCTATGTTCCCAAGTTGATTGCTGCAATTATTATTGCCAAGAACCCAGAGAAGTATGGTTTTACAAATATCAAATACGAAGCACCACTTACCTACGAAACACTCAAGGTGGGCCCTGGAATGAGTCTTGACGCCATTGCCATGATCTGTGACACAGACCGCAACACAATCAAAAAACTTAACCAGGAATTAAAAACAGGACGAACGCCACTCAATAAAAGTCATTACAATGTGCAAATCCCTATTGGAAAAAAGGAACTGGCTACCAACAACCTTCCCCGCCTGAACAGTATTGTCAGTACAGGCTATAAAACACACGTAATTCGTAAAGGTGATACACTGTCAAAGATCTGCAAACGATACAAGATCAACAAAACAACGCTTCTTAAAACCAATAATTTAAGAAGCAGTAAATTAATTGCAGGAAAACATCTGCGCATCCCGTACAGCAGCACCAGGTATCGCCTGTTGGCAAAGGGCTCGAAAGGTTATGGGGAAGCAGATGGCCTTATTCTACACACAATACAACCCGGCGAAACAATATCCAGGATTGCAAGAGCCTGCAATGTTCCCACCGACTTAATTGTTCGCTGGAACAGGTTAAAAAGTGTTCACAGAATCAAAGCTGGTCAACAGCTTGCTCTTTATTTAGATGGTGGCACAAAAAGTACTGCAAACACCAACGACCAACCTGTTTCATCCCTAACCGGGATTTCTGCGGGAACGGATCCATCCCTTTCACCAGTTATCGTTCTCGCAGAACAGAAAAAATTCTCCGTTGCCGATATGACTCCTGAGAAAAATCGAATAACATGGTACAAGGTTCGTCATGGTGACTCTCTCTGGGCAATAGCTAGAAGATTCAACCTTTCCACCAAACAACTCAAGTCCTGGAACAAACTTAAATCCAACCGGATCCACCCCGGAATCAAGTTGAAAATCAGGAATGTTTAATGGTATAATTCTTTCGTTCAGAATAGTAAAATAAACAGTGCTACCGGATTTTGCATCTCACCGTTTCCTTCTTTCAACTCCCCTGTGCTCCTTCTGCGATTGCTATTTAAGTCTTTTTGCTGAGAGGAGCTTTTTTTCTCATTAATCAAATTAAATACATTTTCTTAACAATATATTATGCCAAACAGACCTTTTCCAGCACACGATTACCCTTCTGACGTTCATCTCCTAAACCATGCAAACAAAACGATCCTTCTGATTGGTACAGCTCATATTTCCCAGGAATCAATAGATCTTGTAGAAACAGTTATCTCCCAGGAGAATCCAGATTGTGTTTGTATAGAACTAGACGAGAAACGATACGCTTCTCTTGTAGAAAAGAAGAAGTGGCAATCGCTTGATCTTAAGCAAATCATTAAGGACAAACAGCTATCCACTTTAATGGTCAACCTGCTCATGGCCTCGTATCAAAAAAAACTTGGGGGACAGCTTGGCGTGACTCCTGGAGCCGAACTCCTTGCCGCCGCCAACATAGCCAAAGCTAGCAACATTCCAATTGCTCTCTGTGATCGCGACGTTCGCATCACCCTTCGGCGAGCCTGGAAATCAACTTCTTTTTTTAAAAAAGGCTACCTACTCGCCACTCTCTTTGCTTCTCTTTTTGATTCCACCGAAATAAGCGAAGAAAAGCTTGTCGAAATGAAGAAGAAAGACGTTCTTTCAGAATTGATGAGTGAAATGGGAGAAGCACTACCCGATGTAAAAAAAGTACTCATTGACGAACGAGACATATATCTATCAGAAAAAATTAAAGCAGCAAAAGGCGAACATCTTGTCGCCGTGGTAGGAGCTGGTCATGTCAGCGGAATCAAAAAAACATTCAAACAGGATCGTAGCTCAGAACTCAAGGCCATCACCACCATACCTCCAGTATCAAAAGTCTTGAAGACACTCGGGTGGACTATTCCCGTGCTGATCATAGGATCAATTATTGCCATAGGGATGCAAAAAGGTATGGCGGATGCCGGAGCTAATCTCCTCTATTGGGTACTCGCTAACGGCATACCTTCCGCTATTGGAGGTATACTTGCTTTTGCCAACCCCTTCACCGTGATCGGTGCATTTTTAGCCGCGCCAATCACTAGTTTAACCCCGATTATTGGTGCCGGATATGTAGCTGCATTTATACAAGTGATGAGAACCCCGCCAGTGGTCAAAGAATTTGAAACTGTTGGGGACGACATCGGAACGGTGAAAGGATGGTGGAAAAACAAGCTGTTACGTGTCTTTTTGGTGTTTCTTTTCACTGGTTTTGGCTCCTCCATTGGCACCTATGTTGGCGGTTACGAAATCATCAAGAATCTGATCAGTTAGTTTAGAAAAATACTGAAGAACAAAATTCCTTCCATATTTACGGGTTAGAAAAACACTATGACAGCAACACAGATTGACCATGAGACAGTCCCAGAAACCAGGATAACCTCCAAACAAAAGAAGTTCCTCAAAGGCTTAGGCCACTCAATTTCTCCTGTTGTAACCGTTGGAAAAGAAGGATTTAGCGAAAAAACGGTCAAAGCAACAATCCTTGAATTAAGTCGTCACGAATTAATCAAGATCAAGCTGGGGAAAAGTTGCCCTACCTCCAAGCAGGACACAGCAGACCTTCTGATTGCGAGGAGTTCCTGCAGTTTAGTTCAGGTTATTGGGAATACTATTCTTCTTTTTAAGAAAAACCCTGACTTAGAAAAAGATAAACAAATACAACTCCCTTAAAGCTCCTGCGATCAGCAGCCTTACTCCGTGAAAGGAAGCCCCTACAAAAATCAGGGCATTTAAAGTACAATCAATACACCTTTAGCCAGAGCTTACAATAGTTGTTCAACTTCTCTAGTGAGCAGCCGCGGCACACCTTTACTTTATTGTGAACAAGCGAGAGGGCTGATATTGTCCTGCCACATGCAGAAAGCAGGAATGTTCACGGTTTATGACAGAAGATGCACTTTTCAAAGCTAGCTCCGGTGTGTTATTAGTCTCACTTAAATGAGCTAGAACCACATACTGTAAGCTATCATGAAGCAGTGTTGTGAGGAAGGATGCTGCGTCTTCGTTGGCAAGGTGCCCCTGAGAGGACCATACTCGCTGCTGAAGAAAAAGTGGGTAGGGACCATTCTTCAGCATTTGCGGATCGTGATTGAATTCGAGGATCAGCGCATCACATTTGGTCAATCTATTGGTAACCAGCTTGGAAACCTTACCGATGTCGGTACAACAGGCGATTGTCACCTTCGCATTACTGACTAGAAATCCTACAGGATCTAAAGTGTCATGAGAGATCCTGAAAGAGCGGATCTCCAGATCTTGAAGTTGAACAGTCTTGCCGGTTTCAAACTCCATACGCTTGTACAGCTTACCCAGCTTTGTATCTCCCCCCTTGAATGTTCCTTCATTGGCATACACAGGAAGGTCACAACGCCTGGAAAGTACCCCTGCCCCCTGAATGTGATCGCCATGTTCATGGGTAAGAAACAATCCGTCCAAGTCGCAGATCCTTTTGTCATGGGTTTCAAGGCGCCTGGTTAGCTCTTTTCCGGAAAATCCGGCATCGATAAGTATGGATGTTGCCCCGGATTCAATATAGAGAGAGTTCCCCTTACTGCCGGAACCAAGCACTGAGAATTTCATTTCATCGATTCTACAGGCCGGTGTGACCAAATCCACCGATACCACGATCAGTTTCATCCAGTTCCGCGTGGAGTTGTAATTGCGCCTGTACCACAGGAACTAGCACCATCTGCGCGATGCGATCACCACGATTTACTGTAAAAGTATTCTTACCAAGATTTATAAGTGCTATCCTTACTTCGCCACGATAGTCTGCATCAATGGTTCCCGGACTGTTCACCACAGTGACACCATATTTGGCTGCCAATCCACTTCGTGGTCGAACTTGAATTTCATAACCCGGCAGAATCGCAAGCCGAAAGCCAGTGTGAAACAAATGGATCTCCCCGGCTTTCAAGAAATATGGTCGCTCCAGCGCTGCTTCGACGTCCATACCAGACGCCATTTCAGAATGATACCTTGGCAGCGACAGGTGCCGCCCCCAACTTTCATTTATCCAGCAAATTTTAACAGTTTTTTTTTCCATCAATGCACCTTACCTGAAACTTCTTACTGTAGCCATAAAAACAGCGCTTTAATATTGCCATCGAGCAAGCGACAAGGTACAAATACTCACACTCTCTTTTAACTCAATACAACTCCGGGTCTTCCCATGGAATTTACGATTAACAAAGATTTTCACAACAGTAGGCTAGACACATTTATTCGAAAAAGCTATCAGGATATTCCAATTTCAGGAATATATAAAATGATTCGAAAAGGTAATGTTAAGGTCAACAGGAAAAAGAAAAAACAAAACTACCGCCTCCAGGAAGGTGATACTGTCCGAGTATGGGAGTCCACACAGCCTACTGTAAAAAAGACCTTTCCTTCTCTTTCAGATAAGTTAAAAACACAGATGCAGCGTTGTGTTATCTATGAAGATAAAGACATTATCTGCTGCAACAAGCCTGCAGGAATGGTGATGCACACTGGTAGTAATCATCAGTGCGGACTCTCTGAACTTCTTGTCAGCTATACTGGAAATCCAAATTGTACATTCGTTCACCGTCTCGACAAAATGACTTCAGGCCTTGTTATGGCCGCAAAAAATTTAAGGACGGCAAGAATACTCTCCAGGCTGATTAGGAACCGAGATTTTAAAAAAAAATATGCCGTGCTGGTTCATGGAACAATGAAAATCAGGCAGTTCACTCTCGAAACATTCCTAAAAACAGAAGAAAAAATCGTACGGGTACATCCTGATGAAACTAACGGGGCAAAAAAAAGCCTAAGCACATTTTTAATTATTCAGTCAGGGGCCGAACGTACTCTTCTTGAAGCTACCCTGCATACTGGTAGAAAGCATCAACTTCGAGTACAACTTGCTGATATTGGGCACCCCATAGTTGGTGACATGAAATATGGTAACGTCGATAAGAAAAAAGAAATGATGACACGAATGTTTCTTTTTTCACAGTCCATTACAGTCCCGTCCCTCGACTTTCACGTAAGTCTTGACATACCTAGAGATTTTTATTCGCACATTGATTCTGAACCCAATGATCAAAAAAAAGAGCCGCCCCTGAAAGGAACAACTCTTTTAAGTTAACTCGATATTGAATGCTACCTAACCCGACAGGTCAGGTTAGACGATCCTACCTATTACAGCAGTGCTTTACGACTCAAGCGAATACGGCCACGGGAATCAACCTCAAGCACTTTCACCTCAAGTTCATCTCCTTCCTTCACTACATCGCTCACCTTAGCAACACGCTCATTAGCAAGCTCTGAGATATGAACAAGGCCATCAGTACCAGGAAGAATCTCAACAAATGCCCCGAAATCCTTTATGGTTTTAACAATCCCCTTATACACTTTTCCAACTTCAGCAGTAGCCGTCATCTCCTGAATCTTTTTCATTAGAGCGTCAGCATTGCTTCCGTCTTTAGTAAACATTTTCACTAATCCTGCATCATCAACCTCAATGGTGGCATCATAGTGCGCCGACATTTCCTTAATAATCTTTCCACCAGGCCCAATAATATCTCGGATCTTATCAACATTAATCTTATGACTAAAATACTTTGGAGCATGCTCTGCAACATCATTCCTTGAACCTTCAATCCCCTTAGCCATCTCAGCCAGAATATGGACACGCCCATCCTTGGCCTGAGCAAGAGCACGCGCCATGATATCACGACCAACCCCATCGATTTTAATATCCATCTGCAAGGCTGTAATCCCTTCTTCAGTTCCGACAATTTTAAAATCCATATCACCAAGGTGATCTTCGTCACCGAGTATGTCCGAAAGGATAACAACCTTCTCCCCTTCCTTTATCAAACCCATGGCAATACCTGAAACAGGAGCCTTTAGAGGTACTCCAGCATCCATCATCGCCATGCTACCTCCACATACAGTTGCCATGGAAGAAGAACCGTTGGATTCCATAATGTCGGAAACAACGCGGATAGAGTAAGGAAAGTCTTCTTCATCGGGGAGTACTGCTGACAGGCCACGAAGAGCAAGTGTGCCATGTCCAATATCACGACGAGATGGACCACGAAGGAAACGTGCCTCACCAACACAAAAAGGAGGAAAGTTGTAATGAACCATGAAACGGTTATTCAGTTCCCCCTGCAAAGTTTCAACACGCTGTGAATCACGTTGGCTTCCAAGAGTTGCAGTCACTAGTGCCTGTGTTTCACCACGTGTAAAGAGAGCAGAGCCATGGGTCTGGGGAAGGTATTTAACTTCTGTACTTATTGGGCGAACCTGGTCGAAAGATCGTCCATCCAGCCGTACTGCCTCATCAACAATCTTGGCACGCATGCTTTTCTTTTTATATCCTGAAAGAAGCGTTCCTATTTCTTTGGAATTCTCTCCTTCAGTATCTAATTTAGCAATTACAGTCTTTTTCAACTCATCATAGGCACTGCCACGTTCCATCTTATCAGCGGTAGTAATAACGGCAGCCATACCATCAGCCGCTATTTCTTTAACCTTTGCAAGCAGTTCTTCATTCACAGGAACTGGCTCAACGGCACGTTTTTTCCTTCCAATGGATCCCTGCAGGTCTATCTGCATGTCAATGAGAGGTTGTACTTGATCGAAAACAAAGAATATTGCATCAAGAATCTCATCTTCACTCATGGTATCAGCCTTTCCTTCAACCATGGTAACAGCTTCACTGGTGCAGGCAACAATCATATCCATGCGAGACTGGGCCAGTTCGGTTTTGGTGGGGTTCAGAATATACGCGCCATCAACATATCCAACACGGCCACCGGCAATGGGCCCGCCAAAGGGGATATCTGAAAGAGAAAGGGCACAGGATGCACCATTTAATGCTAGAATATCTGGATCATTCTGCTGGTCAGCTGAAAGCACTGTGGCTATGATCTGAGTCTCTGAAAAATATCCTTCAGCAAACAGTGGACGAAGTGGACGATCAATAATGCGACAAGTCAAAACCTCCTGGTCACTAGGGCGGCCAATTTCCCTACGAAAATAGTTGCCTGGAATACGGCCAACCGCCGCCATCCGTTCCTGGTACTCAATGGTGAGTGGCAAAAAACCAAGCTCAGGCTTGTTCTCTTTACCAGCAACCACGGTGACCAAAACTACAGTACCGCCAGTTTGCATAATAACCGCAGCATCTGCCTGTTTAGCAACTTTCCCGGTTTCAAGGGAAATTATCTTTCCACCTACTTCAACTTCAACTCTTTTAAACATAATTCATTCTCCAGCCGCCCTATTGCGGCGTGGTTGTTTCACCCAAAAAAAACAGGTGTATTATTGCAAGAACAATACACCTGAAGGCAAACCGGCACCATGTTAAGTGCCATATTTACAATGTATGAGAGGATGCAATGCATCCTCTTTGGAAAAACCTTATTTTCGGATACCAAGTGCCTGAATGAGATCCCGGTATTTACTTACATCCTTTTTCCTTAAATAATCGAGTAAACTTCTTCTCTGCCCAACAAGTTTCAACAAGCCCTGACGGGAGTGATGATCTTTTTTATGCGTTTTGAAGTGATCTGTGAGGTACTGAATTCTGTCAGTTATCAGTGCAACCTGAACCTCTGTTGAACCAGTATCATTACTATGAAGTTTAAATTTCTCTATAATTTCATTTTTTTTAATCGCTGATTGTGCCAAGACAAACCTCCTGTTCCTGTATATACAAAACTTTTTAATTTTTATTCTTTATTCTATCCAAGTCCCGGTGGCGGGGACATTTTAAACAATTATTCACAATACCATGTACCATGTCACATATTTATTGCAACAGATTACGTACATCAGATACCGATAAGACTATATTCATCAGCCTCTCTTTTGCTTTTTCTTCTGAGAACAAACGTCCATCAACGGCATCACGAACATGAAAACAACCACTCCGTAAACGTCTCAGCTCAGTAAGATAAGCTCCACACCCCAACTCTCTGCCAATATCTTCACCCAATGTCCGAATATACGTTCCTTTACTGCAAACTACTCTAATAGTGAGATAGGGAGAGGAATCATTTAACTCCTCATGAGTAACTCGTTCAAGGCTGTGAACATATACATTCCTTGGTGGTTTTCTTATTGCTATTCCTTTCCTAGCATAATGGTAGAGAGGCTTCCCCTTATGTTTTAATGCGGAAAAGGCTGGTGGCACCTGCATTTGCTCTCCACGAAACTTTTGTAAGCACTCTTCAACCATTGCGGGTGATATCACCCCAACGGATTGACGCAAAGTAACTTCTCCCTCAGGATCTTGTGTGGTTGTTTCAATACCTAATCGCAGAGTGGCTACATACTCCTTTTCCCCCTCCATGAGTAAACTAATCATTTTTGTTGCTGGGCGACCTGCACATATAACCAGTAAACCCGAAGCAAAAGGGTCAAGAGTCCCGGCATGCCCGACCTTTTTTATACCGATTGCCTTACGGACTTTTCTAACCATGTAGAACGAACTTGCGCCTTCTGGCTTGTCAACCAAGAAGGTTCCTGCTTCGAATTCAGTATCCATAAAAGAATCTAAGCGAGAGCACCGTTTACAGCATCAAGGACCAACGCCTTCACTTCTTCAATGGATTTCCCAGAGAATCGAAACCCAGCAGCATTTATATGGCCGCCCCCATTAAACCCTGCAGCAATCGCAGCAACATTAACTGCCCCCTTTGCCCGTAAGCTAACGGAAATGACACCTTTTTCCGTTTCCTTTATGAAGACAGCCACTTGAACAGACTGTAAGGATCGAGGAAAATCAATAAAGCCTTCTACATCATCACTGTTTGCACCACTACGGGCAATCATATCTTCGCTTACACAAATCACCCCAATCTTTCCATCACCGACAACAGCAAGGGTCGCAAGAACCATCTCCATCAAACGCAGACGCGCAAGAGTATAATTATCATAAATTTTATTGGAAACCTCATCGGGACGGACTCCTATTTCCACCAGATCGGCAGCAATTCTCAAAGTTCTCGGGCTGGTACTTTCGTAACGAAAAAATCCAGTATCTGTAACAATGGCTACATATAAACAAAACGCTGCACTGCGAGAAACTTCAGCTTCTAAGACCAAAGCAAGTTCATAAACCATTTCTCCGGTTGAGGAACAGCTACTTTCAAGCCATAACTGGTCACCGAAATCACGATGCCCGCGATGGTGATCAATAACTATGAAGGGCGAGATGGTTAAGAGAGTGTCTTTTGCGGTTCCCAAGCGTTCTGCATCACCACAATCCAGTGCTATGGCAACAACATGGCCGCCTTGATTTGCTGCCTGTTCAACAAACTGCAACGCAGCATCTAGATCGCTACTAATATCAGACTTCGCAGGAAGAAAGTCGTAAAGGTGGGAGACGGGATCGTGAAGATATCGAAAAACCTTTTTTCCCTGCCCCTCCAGAATATTTCCTAAACCGAACAATGAGCCAAGAGCATCACCATCGGGATGAACATGAGTTGCAAGTACAACGTGACTGGCATCTTTAATGTGTGTAACAATAACTTCAGGTATCACCTTCACTCCTGTCTCTTTCCGAGGCTATTTCATCCAAAAGTGCCTCCATTTCTCGAACCTTATCTGCTTTGGCATCATAAATAAATTTTAAGGCTGGCGTATACCTCAGATTTAGGATTTTGGCAAGGTGACTGCGGACAAAGCCGGTGGCATTTTTTAAGGAAGCAGATACTTCTCTGCGTGTTTTTTCTCCACCTGTAATAGTATAGAACACACGTGCACTTTTCAAATCATCAGTAACTTCTACCCTTGAAATAGATACGCATGCTATTTTTTTATCACGAACCTTCTGTAGAAAAAAGAGAGACAACTCCATCTGAATCGCCTCAGCCACTCTCGTGGAGCGCTTTCGTTCCTGTTTGCCAAGGCCAACAGAATCAATAGTCTGTTTAGGATCCCACATAATTTTATATATTGACGTTCTTACACGTCATCAGCGTCAGAGTCCTTCTCATCCAAAGTTGCACCAAGAGTCGCTGCAACCTCTTTCATCACAAAACATTCAAGATTGTCCCCGACTTTAATATCATTGAAGTTTTCAATTGACATACCACATTCATAACCGGACAGAACCTCCTTAGCATCGTCCTTAAAGCGACGCAATGACTCGATCTTTCCTGTATACACCACGACACCATCACGGAGGACATGAACCAATGCATTGCGTAAAATTTTCCCATCTGTCACGGAACAACCGGCAATAGTGCCAACCTTTGGTGCCTGAAAAGTCTCCCGAACTTCAGCATTACCGATGACATCCTCTACTGAATCCGGCGCAAGCATCCCAACCATAGCAGCAGTAATATCATCAAGAGCGTGGTAAATAACGTCATAAGAGCGCATATCCACGCCTTCTTTCAACGCCAGCTCTTTCACTTTACCAGATGGACGAACATTAAAACCTATGATAATGGCCTCGGAAGCTGATGCAAGTAATACATCGGAATCCGTCATCGTACCTGTCCCCTCATGCAGAATTTTCACCTTCACTTCACTGGTCGAAAGTTTTTCTGCAGCTTTAGCGAATGCCTCCAAGGTACCTTGGACATCTGCCCGAAGAACGATTCGCAGCTCTTGTACATCACCCTCATTTAATTTATCAAAAAGAGAATCAAGTGAAACTTTTGATCCTGCAGCAAGCTCACTTTCACGAACCTTGAGTGTCCTCGCCTGTGCAACATTTTTCGCCATTTTTTCGTTGGTCACTACAACAAACTCATCACCTGCCGATGGGACACCAGTTAACCCTTGTACCTCCACAGGCATAGAAGGCCCTGCATTTTTAATTGGCTTGCTTTTGTCATTAAGCAGGGCTCGAACTTTACCACTGAAATGTCCTACAACAAAATGATCACCCGCGCAAAGCGTTCCTTCCTGAATGAGCACAGTAGCAACAGCTCCACGTCCCTTATCCAGCTTTGCTTCAACCACACGCCCTCGTGCCTTTCTGTTAGGATCTGCTTTAAGTTCCATCATTTCGGCCATGAGTTCTATATTTTCCAGGAGCGTATCTATACCGATATTTTTTTTGGCTGAAATCTCTACAAAAATTGTCTGCCCACCCCACTCTTCAGGAGCCAGGTCAAGCTCAGCGAGCTCTCGCTTTACTCGCTCTGGATCAGCATTATCCTTGTCAATTTTATTCACAGCAACAAGAATTGGTACCTCAGCTGCCTTGGCATGATGAATAGCCTCACGGGTTTGATCCATTACACCGTCATCAGCAGCAACTACCAAAATCACAAGATCTGTAATTTGAGCACCACGAGAACGCATCTCAGTAAACGCCGCATGCCCGGGAGTATCTACAAAGGTGACATTCCCTGAATCCGATTTGACATGATATGCACCGATATGTTGTGTAATTCCACCAGCCTCACCATCTGCGACATCAGTCTTGCGTATGGCATCAAGAATCGACGTTTTACCGTGATCAACATGGCCCATAACTGTAATGACTGGAGATCGAGGGATTGCATCTCCACCTCCCTCGTCTTTATCTAGCTGTTCTACTACGATCTCCTCGGTAATAGCCTGCTCAACATCATACCCAAAGTCAGAAGCAACCAGCACCGCAGTGTCAACATCGAGTGCCTGATTAACGGTGGCCATAACACCTAGTCCCATTAATTTACCTATTATTTCATTAGCCTTAACACCCATTCGATGGGCAAGGTCACCAACACTAATTGTTTCATAGACTTTAATCTTCTTTTTACTGGCCTTCATCTCGGAAACGGGTTGCCGGGGACTACTTTTCGCCTTCCCTCTACCTTTCTTTCCACGTTTCCCATAACGGTCGTTCTCATATCCAAACTTAGTTACACGTACGTTTTTTCGACCCTTCTTAGCGCCTTTCCAGCCGCCTTTTCCTCCTTTTCTGGAATCACCTTCTTCCTGATCTCCCCCCTCTTTCCGTCCCTTCTTTTTTCCACGAGTCGCAGGTGTAGAAGCAGCAGGTACTTGTCCCTGCCCACCCTGTGGCCTGGGAGCAGGCCGTCTAGAGGCTGGCCTTGCAGGTTTCCTTCGTGGTTGGGATGAGGGTTCTTCCTTAGGAAGTTCAATGGTTCCAACAACTCTCGCGATCCCTGTTTTGGATGGGATCCTGACATCCTGCTTGGGTACAGTTTCGGCCTTTTTGGCAGCCTCTTTTTCAGCCTCCAAAGCAGCTTTTTGTTCAGCCTCCACAGCAATTTTTCTGGCTTGTTCTTTGGCTGCCTCATCTTGGGCAATCAATTCTTCAACAGAGGGCGCACTCACAGAAGGGATTTCAAGGACACTGTCATCGCTTGCGACGTTTTCCTCTTCTATACATTTTTCTTCTTTTTGAGCAGAAGTTTCTTCTTGTCTTTTGGGAACAGGGACAGAAACCTTTTCTATTTCTTCAAGTTCATCCGCTTCTTCTGCTACTAGTTTCTTGGCAGGCCTGCGAATCACAGTTGCCCGTCGACGGATGACTGCAGCCCCCTCATTTCCTTCAATCCTCTTCTCAACTAATTTAGAATTGGATGCCTGGATCACCTCATTACGGATTTTCAAAGCCGTCTCATCATCAACTGTTGAGCTATGGCCTTTAATATCATAGCCCAATGCAATCAGTTTCTCCGCCAAAGCCTTGCTGGCCATACCGGCCTCTTTAGCCAACTCATAAATCCTAACCCTGCTCATTCCCTGCTCCTGTCTTTCTCAGTTTCGTAAAGAAACACACTATGATAGTATCATAAAAAAAACGCCATCTTTAATAAACTCGTAAAAAGGTCAATTGAGAGATGGGTAAGTAAAAAGCTTCAGATGCGAGGCGCGTATTTTTTGTTTGATTTCGGCGTACCAGTGTACGTCGTAATTAAAGAAAAAATACAGCAACGAAGCAGGTGAAGAGTTTTTACGACGCCATCATCTTTAAATAATACTGTTTCTTGTAAACTTAACGAAAATACGCATTTCTTATGGTATACTTGCTTACCCATTTGTAAGTGAATAAGTAGATTAAGCGTCATTACCCGTATACTATGAAATCAATTAAGGCGAAAAGCCCGTTTCCATCCCCGTTTACAATTCACAAACACTTTTCGACACTTCTCATCACTGCAACAGTACGCCCCTCTTCCTGGCATACTGTGCAATTGATCCAACACCAGGCCCCCCGACTCACGCTTCCACACATATCGCTCAAGCATTTCTTTCATAAAACGTCCACGACATATTATGCAGGTTCGAATCGGTTGTTTGCTTTTATTTTTCCTCATCTCCGGCCACACGCACTTCCGAAGTATCAACTTCAGTGCCTGCCACTTCCTGTTCGACCTCAATCTCTTCTACACCCGAAGTTTCTTTTTTCTCCACGGGCAGTTCTTCCTTCGTTGCCTCATTCCCATCAGCATCGCCTGGAACTTCTTCTTTAGCCAAAGGTAATGTAACCACACCTTCTTCAATTAAACTCTTTGCCTTTTCAATCAGAATCTTAGCCTGCTCCTCATTGATTGAACGAAGAACTATGAGGTCATCGACATCTGCTTCAGCAAGCTTCTCAATAGAATAAACACCACGTGCAAGCAGTTGATCGGCCAAGGGTTCCTCTATTCCATTGATTGCAAGAAGTGTCTGATAGCCTGGATCCTCAAGATTTGCATATCGCTGCTCACTTTTAACATCAATGCGCCACCCCAGAAGCCGTGAAGCAAGGCGGACGTTTTGCCCCTGCCGTCCAATTGCAAGTGATAACTGATCATTTGGCACAACAACAAGAAGGGTTTTAGCTTCTTCGTCAGCCATTACCATAGAAACATGGGCTGGAGCCAACGCATTGTAAACATATTTTGCAGGATCTGGGCTCCAGGGTACAATATCTATCCGCTCTCCCTGTAATTCCTGAACAACATTCTGAACCCTTGAGCCTTTCATACCAACACATGCACCAACGGGGTCGACATCTGTTTCGATGGAACTAACAGCGATCTTTGCCCTGAACCCAGGCTCACGACTCACTCCCATGATCTCAACAATACCTTCGGCTATCTCAGGAACTTCCATGGTAAATAGTTTTGCAAGGAAGTCATTACACGTACGTGACAGGATCAGTTGCGAATCCCTGGCGTTTTGCCGAACATCATCCAAGTAAGCGCGGATACGATCACCCTGTTTGTAAGATCGCTTTGGAATCTGCTGATCACGCGGTAAAATAGCATCTGTACGACCAAGATTCACCACCATATTTCCACGTTCAAAGCGCTGAACTATACCACTTACAATTTCACCTTTTCTGTCTTTGAACATCTCGAAAATAACGTCACGCTCAGCGTCCTTCATTTTATGAATAATCACCTGCTTCGCAGATTGGGCAGCAATACGCCCAAGATCCTCAATATGTTCCATTTTTTCGCCAAGCTCATCGGTCAATTGCACTTCCGGATCCAGTACTTGAGCTTCTTCAAGGGAAATCTCTGTCTGCTCGTCTTCAACTTCCAAGACTACTGTACGAAACTGAAAGACCTCTACCTCACCGAACTCTTCATTAAAGCGGACTTCAATATCACGCCTGGAACCCAGTTTCTTTTTAGCAGCTGATTCCACGGCTTCTTCAATGGCCTCAACCAGGAGCTTTTTGTCAAACCCCCGATCTCTGCATATTTGATCGATGATACGTTTTAAGTCTGATAACATGTCATTCCCCACAAAAAAACAAATTCATAATTTTGTTTTTTCCGTTTCTATTTAAAAATGGAGTATATTTGGTGTTGTCTCTATCTGTTTTATTTGTAACAGGCAATCTACAAGCTCAACCTGGCTTTTTTAATTTGATCCATCAAAAAACGGTCGCTCCCTCCATCATCTAAGTGTAACTCCACTCCTTTTTCATCAGAGTCACCAATCGAGCCAACAAACACTTTTTGCCCCTCAATGGGATGTCGCAATTTAATACGAGCCTTTTTCCCAACAAAACGTTTAAAGTCTGCCAATGTACGTAGTGGTCGTTCAAGCCCTGGAGAAGAAACTTCCAGGTTAAACGCATGGGGAATCAAGTCCTCAACGTCAAGGAAAAAGCTTAACTCACGGCTTACCCTGGCACATTGATCAATGCCTATTCCATCGGGCCCATCAAGAAAAAGTCGCAGCACCCAACCATCCCCTTCCTTACGATACTGCACCTCCACCAACTCCAAACCCATTGACAGAAGAATGCTTTCCACAAATTCCTGTATTTTTTCTACAACATAGTCACTCATAGCAGTTTTCAATATCTCTTGCTTACACTAAATATCAGGCATAAAAAAAAGCGGGCAGAGCCCACTTCATAGCCACGTCTCCCATTCAGGTTTGTGGTATGGCATCAGAAAAGGAACACCAAATCCTAAAACGACACTACTGGAGCGGGCGACGAGGTTTGAACTCGCGACCCCAAGCTTGGGAAGCTTGTACTCTACCAACTGAGCTACACCCGCACACGTCCCATTCCAATTTCTTCTTAGAACATAAAATTAACACCATGTCAAGAAATTGCAGCCCCCCATCCCCACAATTGCAAGCTCACCAATCATACAATCGTTTCAAAAGTGTTTTTAGAAACATGCCAAACAGGAGGCAACATCAAATCTTAATCGAAGTGCTATCCAATGACGATGAACCAAAGTCTATCCATTCTTTAAAGCTGTATTGTTCACAGACTTTTTCTGCCACAGTCTCACAGACAAACCTTACATGTATTTATAAATAGCGATTGACAAACTGTGTAGGGATTAATACAACTTCTGCAACTTGGCAGTAGTTCCTTGGAAAAACCTTTCTACCTTGAACAGTTCGTACTTCACATTAGTTTTCAAGGTCTTATTAAATCGAATATAACTTGTTATAATGACAGAAAAAACTCTCATCATCGCAGAAAAGCCCAGTGTGGCTGGTGACCTCACCAAGGTATTGCCAGGGAAATTCAAAAAGCTAAAGACGCACTATGAAAGTGATTCTTACATAGTATCCTATGCTATTGGACACTTGGTTGCCATTCAATACCCTGAAGAAATAGATCAAAAGTATAAAAACTGGTCCCTTGAAAATCTGCCTATCATTCCTGACGATTTTCCATTGAAAGGTCTACAGGGAACCAAAGGACAACTCAACGCATTACAAAAATTAATCCGCCGGAAAGATGTTACGCAAATCGTAAATGCATGCGATGCTGGTCGTGAGGGCGAGCTAATCTTTAAATACATCCTGCGTTATGTATGGAACAAGAGTGTAGCCAGGAAGAATTTCAAGCGATTATGGCTTCAATCCATGACAAGGGATGCCATCAAAGAAGGTTTCTCCAATCTCCGTGATAACGACGAAATGCACGCCCTTGAAGATGCCGCATTGTGCAGATCTGAGTCTGACTGGCTCATCGGACTCAATGCAACTCGAGCACTCACAGGTTTTAATTCAAGAAAAGGCGGCTTCTTTCTTACATCCTGTGGAAGGGTCCAAACACCCACTTTATCGCTTCTTGTAAAACGTGAAAAGATTCGACTGGCCTTTCAACCACGTGATTTTTTCACCTTAACAGGAACTTTTTCCTATAACGGCAACAGTTACACTGGAAAGTGGATCAACCCTGCCTTTAAAAAAGATCCAAAGAACGAGCATGCCCGTGCAGATCGAATATGGACAGAAGCTGATGCCGACAAGCGTATCGCCATATGTACTGACAAGCCGGCAAAGGTTACCGAAACCACGAAGAAATCCAGCCAACGTGCCCCGGCACTTTTTGACCTTACTACCCTACAACGTGAAGCTAACGGACGTTTTGGGTTCTCTGCCAAGAACACTCTTTCGATTGCCCAGTCACTCTATGAGCGACACAAAGTCTTAACCTACCCACGTACCGATAGTCGCAACCTTCCAGAAGACTATCTGACCATAGTAAAAGAAACTGTTCAGCAGCAAAAAAACTGGCAGTTGGGAATCCATGCTGCAACAGCACTTGAAAGCGGGTATATCAAAAAAGATAAAAGGATTTTTGATAACAAAAAGATTTCAGACCATCATGCCATTATTCCCACTAACACCCTGCCCGACAACTTAAGTGAGCCGGAACTGAAGATTTACACCTTGGTCGTTCAGCGCTTTCTTGCAGTTTTCTTTCCACCCGCGCGTTACCTTAATACCAAAAGACTTTCCATTGTAAGTGACGAGACCTTCCTCACCGAAGGAAAGATTCAAACAGATCCGGGCTGGAAAATAATCTATCAAGGAAACGGAAACCGGGAAAACGACAAACTCCTGATCGAAATCCCAAAAGGAAGTGATGTTCACTGTAAAAAAGTTGCAAAAGAAAAGTCTGAAACCAAACCTCCTCCACGCTTCAACGAGGCGACCCTGCTCTCTTCCATGGAACATTCAGGAAAACTTGTAGATGATGAAGAGCTTGCAGAAGCAATGAAAGATCGAGGCCTTGGAACTCCTGCCACGCGCGCTGCAATCATTGAAAAACTTATAAAAGAGAAGTATATTGTCCGCGAAGGGAAAGAGCTTACACCAACGGGTAAAGCGTTTGAGCTCTTTTCACTCCTTGAAGCCTTGAAGATAGAAGTTCTTGCTTCTCCTCAAATGACTGGTGAATGGGAGTTCAAACTCAATCAGATATTACAGGGGAAGTTCACAAGGGAAAAATTCATGAGTGAAATTCGTGAATTAACAGAACACATCATATCGCAGGTTCGTGCTTTTGAAAAATCTCCTGTTACCCGAAAAGCCCCCTTTAGTCCCGTGGGTGACATCCATTTCGTTGAAACTCCAACAGCCTACATTTCTGAAGATGAAAAAATCACTCTCCGGAAAATTCTTGGCGGCAGAATAATGAGCCAGGATGAGATCGTCCGAATCATACAGGGTGAAACTCTTGGACCATTCAGCGACTTCAGAAGTAAACGTGGCAAATCTTTCACAGCGTCTCTGCGTTTAACGAACAACAAAATAGAGTTTCTTTTTGCAGACTCCATTGATGACCTCGATATTGAGGGAATCAAGAAGAGTGAGCCTCTTGGCCTCTCACCAGTCGATGGAAGCCCGGTTTTCGAAACCCCAGCCGCCTACATGTCTGGTTCTAAACTTGATGGCGATAAAGACAAAGGCTTGCAGGTAAGTAAAATTATACTGGCACGCGCTATTACGAGAGACCATATCAGACAGCTCCTGAAAGATGGGAAAACAGAATTGATAAGCAATTTTATTTCAAAGAAAAAGCGACCGTTTGACGCCTACCTTCTTATGAATAAGTCTGGAAAGATAACTTTTGAATTTCCGCCACGGAAAAAAAAGGGACAGGCGAAAAAACAATCCGCTTGACAGCGAAAACAATTAGACAACCATAATGAAAAAACTCAAAAAAGAACTTAAAGACAAGAGCAGCTTGGAGTTGGCAACAATCTGCGCCAATGCAGCCCTTGACACCAAGGCTGAAGACCTTGTGGTACTTGATGTGCAGGGAATATCATCCTTCACCGATTACTTTATCATCATGAGCGGCAGATCAAGCCGTCATGTCCAGGGCCTTGCCGAGGCCATGGAAAAAACCATGCGCTCCAAACGGATAAGTGCCGCCAAAGCGGAAGGTATTCAGGAAGGGATGTGGGTTCTTCTTGACTTTGCCGACGTAGTCGTTCATATTTTCTATCATGAGCAGCGATCTTTTTATGATCTGGAAGGGTTGTGGCACGACGCCCCAAGAGTTGAAATAAAAGGGAACTAACAGATGCAATACATAAGTACACGAGGCGGTATTGATCCTGTCTCTTTCACTGAAGCAGTATTGATGGGGCTGGCCACAGACGGTGGCCTTATTCTCCCAAGAACCATCCCCAGGATTGGCAGCGACACCTATACTGAATGGAAGGATCTCTCCTATCAGGAGTTGGCCTTCGAGGTAATGTCCCGCTTCATTGACGACATCCCGGAAGCAGAACTCCGTGATATTATCAGCCGTTCCTACAGTTCCTTTGATTGTAAGGAAGTGGCTCCTCTTGTTCACCATGGCTCACTGCACATCATGGAGCTTTTCCATGGCCCGACTCTTGCCTTCAAAGATGTGGCCTTACAGTTTCTGGGGAATATTTTTGAATATCTCCTTGAAAAAAACAATTCGGTGATGAATATCCTTGGCGCGACCTCGGGAGATACCGGAAGTGCAGCAATCTACGGTGTTCGTGGTAAAGAGCGAATTAATATTTTCATCCTCCACCCACATGGACGGGTAAGCAAGGTTCAGGAACAACAGATGACCACCGTCACGGATAGCAATGTGTTTAACATTGCTATCCGTGGTACATTTGACGATGCTCAGGCCATCGTTAAATCAATTTTTAATGACCTTGATTTTAAAGGAACACAACATCTTGGTGCCATTAATTCCATAAACTGGGCGCGGGTTCTTGCACAGGTGGTCTACTATGTACACGCCTGTCTGCACATTTCCAGTCATGAAAACGACAAGACGGTGGATTTCTCAGTACCCACTGGAAATTTTGGTGATATCTTTGCTGGATACATTGCAAAACGAATGCTTCCAGAAGGCACTGTCCGCAAACTTCTCCTGGCAACAAATTCCAATGACATCCTTTCACGAATGGTTCAACAAGGCGACTACTCTCTCAGCGAAGTTGTTCCCACTTCAAGCCCCTCGATGGATATCCAGTCTGCCTCAAATTTTGAACGTTATTTGTACTATTTACATGACGAGGAGCCTGGGCGCACCAATCAGACCATGATCCAGTTTGCAGAAACCGGGACAATCAACCTTTCATCCTTTCAAGACCACATTCAGAGAGATTTTGTTGCAGAAAAAGCAACGGAGAGTGATGTTACAAACTGTATCGCTGAATTTTACAAAGAGTACGGATATATTTTGGATCCCCACACAGCCGTGGGGGTACACTGTGCCCTGAAACATCAGAGTAAAGGTGTCCCGATTTGCTGCCTCTCCACTGCCCACCCAGGGAAGTTTGGAGACACCGTTGAAGATGCCATTGACAAGCTCATAGACCTACCTAGATCCATGCGCAACCTGGCTGACAAGGAATCTCGTTGTGAACTCATGGATGCGGACAGAAATCTTATCCAGGAGTTTGTCAAAAACCATGCAAAGCAGGGATAACATACATTCGCAGAAGATGGGAGAGCACCAGCGCCAGGTCGAAGAATGTGTTACTTATCTTCGCGATGTTTCCCCTTTTTGTCCTGACATCATCATACAGCTTGGGACAGGCCTTGGTCGCTTTGGTGACACTGTGGATAAGGCTATCAGTCTTCCTTACAGCGCTCTCCCCCATTTTCCCCAATCCACCGTAGACAGTCATAAAGGCAACCTTATTCTGGGGCATCTTTCTGGAAAAAAGGTTGCGATCCTTCAGGGAAGATTCCATTTTTATGAAGGCTATTCCACGAAAGAGGTTTCTTTTCCCATCAGGGTGCTTTCTCTGCTGGGAGCAAAAACACTGATTCTTACAAATGCGGCGGGCGGATTGAACCCACTTTTTCTTCCAGGCTCTATCATGGTCATGCGAGATCACCTCAACTTTCTTGGAGAAAACCCTCTGCGAGGGCCAAATGTTGAAAGCTGGGGGCCGCGTTTTCCCGACTTTTCAACACCTTATAATCCTGGACTGATAAAGCTTGCACTTGATAGCGCAAGCCATTGCAAGATACAAAATGTAATCAGCGGTATCTATGTCTGTATTCCAGGCCCAAGCCTCGAAACACCAGCGGAAACCAGATGGTTGCGTGAATGTGGTGCCGATGCCGTAGGTATGTCGTCTATTCCTGAAACAATCGTAGCAAAACATGCCGGCATGGATGTTCTTGGTTTGTCCGTTGTTTCCAACGTAAACGATCCTGACAACTTTCAACCGATTCTTCTGGAAGATATCATCGCCATGGCTGGAACCATGGAAAAACAACTTGAGAAATTGCTGTTGGAGATTACAGCAAGAGTATAAATCGATTCCTTCCCCCTTAGCACTATGAAGCAGACAGCCGATCTTATTGTCTCAGGGAAGTATGTCCTCCCTGATCCCGACCAGAATAGTCTTATTGATAACGGTGCTGTTGCCATAACTGGTGACTCTATCATAGAAATCGATAAAAAAGAAACGATCCTTGATAAGTACAATACTCGTCAGCACATCCACACTGAGCACGGGCTTATCATGCCAGGCCTTATCAACACTCATACTCATGCCGCCATGTCCTGTTTTCGCGGGCTTGCTGACGATTTGCCACTCATGACCTGGCTTGAAGAACACATTTTCCCAGTGGAAACCCGCTGGACACCAGAGATGGTTTACCAGTCGACGCTGCTCTCCCTGGCAGAAATGATCAAATCCGGCAGCACCAGTTTTTGTGATATGTATCTCTTTTCAAAGGAGGTCGCGCGAGCCACCGAAGAATCCGGAATGCGCGCCTGGATTGGTGAGGTACTTTATGATTTTCCATCCCCGTGCTATGGGGAACTCAACAATGGTTTTTTATACATCCACGAGCTTTTTGCTCACTACAGAAATCATCCTCTCATTTCAATAACTGCTGCCCCTCATGCGGTGTATACCTGCTCACCTGAGTTACTCACGCGACTTGGTCAGGTTGCACAAGACTATGATTCCCTCTATGTGACTCACCTCTCTGAAAATCACGCTGAAGTTAAAACCTGTAAAGCCCGTTACAATTCCAGTCCGGTCGAACACCTTGACAATCTCGGACTTCTTGGCCCTAAAACTCTTGCTGCGCACTGTGTGGTACTCGATGATTCGGAAATCGAGATTCTTGCCGAAAGGCAGGTAAAGGTTTCACACTGCCCGGAATCAAACATGAAACTTGCCTCTGGTACTGCGCCAATTGTTTCGATGTTGGCTGCTGGTGTCACCGTCAGCATAGGTACAGATGGGGCAGCCTCAAACAACGATGTGGACATGTTTGGAGAAATGAACACTGTTTCTAACATTCATAAAGTTGCAGGGATGGATCCGACTGCAATGAGTGCCAGCCAGACGCTTCATGCCGCAACCCTTGGAGGAGCAAAGTCCCTTCATGCTTCAGGACAAACCGGCTCGCTTGAAGTCGGGAAAAAAGCTGACATGATAGTATTGAATATGAATCAGCCTCACCTCACACCACTGTACAACATTCCCTCACACCTGGTGTATGCTGCCCGTGGTGCTGATGTTATCCACTCTATCATCAATGGAACTGTTGTCATGGAGGCGAGAAAATTAAGAACTCTTGACGAGGATAGGATTCTTGCTCAAATGCGTGAGCTTGGACAAAAGCTTAGCAAGTATCGAAAGGATTGACATTCTGTTCGTACTGCTCTACACTTGGGCTTCTAAAATGGAAGCTACTGATACTGGTGAATTCAAGTTCACCTGAAAAAGTATCATTATAGTTTTCTTAACATCACGCAATATACGTAACTTATATAAATATTCGAGGTATTAGTATGTTTGGACTTGGTATGCCGGAGTTAATCGTAATTCTTGTCATTATCGTTATTATTTTTGGAGCTGGTAAACTTCCTGAAATAGGATCAGGAATTGGCAAGGGGATCAAAAACTTTAAAGATGCCACCAAGAAGGAAGAAGCAAAAAAACTTGATGACGACAATAAAGACGATAACCAGGCCTAAGTCACTTCCTCGGCTAATAACTTACTGAACCCACTATTGGAGCCCCACCATGTTTGGACTAGGAACCCCTGAATTGATTGTCATCTTAGGAATTGCGGTACTTGTTTTTGGCGGGAAAAAGCTGCCTGAGATTGGTTCTGGCCTCGGCAAAGCCATATCATCCTTCAAAAATGGCATAAATGATATTGAGGAGGGCGGAAAAAAAATCATGGATGATGTACCTGGTGTAAAAGAAGTTTCCGAAATAAAAGAGAAGGTTGACGCAGTAAAAGATATTGGGAAAATTATTAAATAAGCCCCGCCCCACTAACAAAACATCCCATAAGTAAAAAGAGGGGGACTTTAGATAAATCCTCCCTCTTCCCCCCTCTTAGTTACCATCCCACAAGTGCCCTTGACAAATTCTTTGTATTTGTCATATCCTTAAATCAAGAATAACATTCCTACTCGTTTCCTCCTCCTCAAACAAAAGGCTTCCTAATGAAAAACTATCGTGACAATGAACGGGTTCTTCTGAAAAAGTTTGCGCTCCTCAAGCTAAAGAACGGTACAACCATAGAAGGACAAACACGTAATATGAGTGTTGGAGGAGCCTATATTGAATACGAAGCAGATATCGAGTTACTTGAAGGAACCGAATGCAACATCCAGATCACACTTGACGAGGAAAATAAAGACCTGACGGCAGAAATTTACGCGAACATCATGTATCGCGATGATGACGGCGTGGGTTGTCGGTTCCTGAAAGTCAACGCTATTTATTACCAATTCATAAGAACACTCCGCAGTTGAGCCATATTTTTCACATATTTACCTGGTTATTACGGCCGACCGCCACCACTTACCTTGCACTCTTCAAGAACCGATGGTGTAGGTGTTGCCAGACATTCAACCAAAGTCGACTGTTCGCTCGCATCTAATTTGGCGCCACGTCGTTTAACCATTCGCTTCACCGTAGCCTTCCACCCACGTTCTGACTTTTTCCCCACCTTACTGCAGACACGTTCAAGGTAATGACAAGACTGACAGCGTTTCACCAAGAGCTCACGACACTGTGCTGCTGGTGCGTCAAGAGTAGTTTCTGCAAAAGCAGGCCCGGCAAGAACACATAGAGACACTACAAAAAGTAATTTCTTCATAACTTCATAACTCCTTTGCTTATGACATACTCACGTTGAATTTCCCGGTACATTCCGAGACAACAAACTGCAATGTTTCTTGATGATACTCTTTAACCGAAATTCTGCACTTCAACAAATTAAAAAAGTTTCCTACCTTATTTCAATTCTTTATGTATTCTTCGCTGAACTCGTTTATTCACCATATGAACAAGTATATATCCCCCCATTTTCTTTTCCCAGCGGGGTTCAGGGAACAAGCTTTCTTTTCTTCACACTTTCCGCAACTCAGTTCCTGAATGCCGGTACAATCTCTCCCTGTCCCACAAAAATACCATACCGCCGTCCACAAGTATCATATTTTCCTATTTGCAATATAGCTCCATGAAATGTATTTTAGGTGCTCAAATATAAATGAAGCACACGTAAAATTGAACTCGTAAAAAGGTCAATTGAGAGATGGGTAAGTAAAAAACTTCAGATACGAGGGGCGTATTTTTTGTTTGATTTCGACGTACTAAGATACGTCGTAATCAAACAAAAAATACAGCAACGAAGAAGATGAAGAGTTTTTACGACGCTGTCAAAATTGATTAGTCAAGAAAAACATGAAGAATACCATTGATACCTGGGTAGTTGTAAGCAGATTCTTTCTTGCAGGCATCTTCCTCTATGGGGGAATTCCAAAATTATTTAACCTTGACAATTTTTCACGGGTCGTTGGCGCCTATGGTCTGTTGCCCGACCAACTCGTCAATTCTTTCGCTCTCATACTCCCTCTGTTTGAAATTATTACAGCCATCGGTTTGGTCATGGGGAGACGATGGAGCTTAATGAGCACATTATTTTTATACGCTCTCTTTATCTTCGTCCTTTCCTATGGAATCCTGATTGGTCTTGATATTGATTGCGGATGTTTCAGTACCGGAGATCCAGAACATGAGGCGTTTTCGGGACTAAGAGCGGCACTCTATAGAGACATTGTCTTTTTGATTCCGCTGTTTTTCCTGTTTTGGGTGTCTAGAAAAACCGTTCAACAACTTTAACTTAACTGGAGAACAAAATGAGAATGTGGAAAAAATGTAGTGCTGCCCTGCTGTTACTGATACTAACTACCAGTGCCAACTCTTATGGCTTTGGTAACTCAAAATTTAAAAAGGAAGTCGAGGTGGAGGCATCCGCAGTAAAACTCACAAGAGAAGTACTTGAAGGAGGATATGACCTCATAACAACCTCAGAATTAAAAAAGCTACTGGAATCCGGCCAGGACATTCTCATTGTGGACACAATGCCATACAAAGCATCATACAAAAAAGCACATATACCCGGTGCTGTTCAGTTTCTGTTTCCGATAGAACCAATGAAAGAATGGAACAGTGCAGAAACAGATGGCAAATCAGAAGCTGACTTCAGGGCTTTGCTGGGAAGTGACAAAGAGAAGGAAATCATTATATACTGCGGTTTTGTCAAATGTACCCGTAGTCACAATGGTGCCTTGTGGGCCAAAAAACTGGGGTACAAAAACGTGTACCGCTATTCCGGTGGAATATTTGCATGGAAAGGTGCCGGATACGATGTTGCAAAAGTGAAAAATTAAGTTTTTGGACAAGTGAAAAATTAAGTTTTTGGACAACACAGGCAGGAGACACCTCCTGCCGTAACTGTTCACCGGGACAAACAACTCATATTCGAGTCCCCCTGAATTGCTAACTGCTGACAGGGTACTATCGATTTCCTCGCAATTCCAATGTCTTCCTAATCCAACCGAGGCGTATATTATACTGTTGTCCACCGTCCTCCCATTCTTCACAGGTTTCTTCTGTGGTCTTTATGGGATACTGCTCGACACTTTTATCCGTTCTGCAAATCCCCGAATAAGGGTCTTCCAATCGAAACTTCCGACAACTTAAACAATTTTTTTTCTGTAGATAGATCATGACATCCCTTTTCCAAACAAGCCTAAACACTCAAACGAAGTCTCTGACTTGAAATAATGTTTTTCTGTCAGTAAGTCGACAACAACTGAGGGAAAAGCATACTTTTGTAAAAACCTGCAGAACAATTCTCTAGTATCGGCACAGATTGTTTGATCACTTACATTATGGCAGTTATAGACAATACCTTTTATTTCTATTCCCCTGTTCTGTGCAAGCTCCAGGGCTGACAAAGTGTGATTAATCGAACCAAGTCTCGGACTTGAAACCAATATTAAAGAATACCCCTGCTCCTCAACATAATCAAGAAAGGTTGTTTCACGCTTGAGTGGAACCATCAGCCCCCCGGCCCCTTCCAGCAGCACATAATCATATTTTTCTCTTAAAGACTGCGTAATTCGTGTTATCATTTTTGTATCAATTACAGTATGTTCGAGCGCTGCTGCAAGGTGCGGAGAACAGGCCTTACTAAAAACAAAGGGGCAAGTTGTTCCATCCTTGTCCTCAGGGAAAAGCTTAAGCCCCATCAACCGGCGGTGTGCCAATATATCCTCTGCAATCCCCGTACATCCAGTTTGTGCAATTTTCTGGGTTATCACGGAATATCCCTCCAGCAAAAGGGTTTTGGCCATAAGACCCGTGGCGACAGTCTTTCCAATATCCGTATCAATTCCGCTTATACAAATTACCTTTCCCCTCATCGCTTCCTCGCGACATAACAGGAAGAATGATAGCTCACGGGTAAACCCTTCTCGCAGGCATATTCTGTAAAGTAACGCTCTTTAAAAAGATGAAGTCTTTCTTTATTCCACTGGTATTCACTCACACCTCCAACTCCAGTACTGCGAATATGGCTGAAGATATCATGAATGGAGGGGAAAAAAAGTTGATCCTCGTAATGTTCACAGGACTCCACAACAAACTGTTTTTTAAGAAAAGTTCTTATTTCCTGCTCTGAATGATACTGTAAAGCAACAGAAGTCAAACTGGAAAATTCTTTCAATGTCCCGCGCCCAAACACTGAAAATCCCAGAAAAGCACCGGATTGAAGCCCAGCCCCAAGACGATGAAGAAAAGAGGGTAAATCAGTGAGCCATTGAAAGGTCGCACCAGAGACAATCAGGGAAAGCTCAGATGGTAACGTCATGGCTTCTATGTCACCAAAAAATGGTATCAACCGAGTAGCACAACACATGGCTAATCGACGAAAAACAAGCTCTTCAAATTCTGGAACCAGATCATTCAAAAAAAGTGTTTTCAGGGGATGGTTATAACAGACCAGTTCACTCAAACCACCCGTACAACAACCGATCTCAAGCACGCGATGAAAAGCTCTATCCGGCAAACCGGCAAGCATTTCATCTAATCTCACGGCCAGCGCATTCTGTACAAGTGCGGTCTTGTCGTAGGTCGGCAAGCTACGTCGAAAGCATTGGGCTATTCTTTTTTTATCGAGTTGTAAAGCCATTGTCTATCCTGGAACTCAACGTCTCAACAATTTCATCCCAACTCTTATACGAGTAAAACAGGAAATGACTCCCCGCGACCTGACGAACTATTTTCTCGGGCCAAAACCGCAACTGGTTTCGAGTTGGCACAATGGAGTCATGGCTTGCGACAACGGCGCAATCATAAATGGAATTCTGTCTGGATTTTCTCACCACAGCACTCTCCAGTAAAACTCCGAGTTCTTTTTTCTGGCTTTCAACTTTTCTCCGTGGTTGATTCATAAGGAATTGTCGATACAAAGAACGATCTTTACACATTCTTGCGTAAAACTTCAGTCGCTGTTTTTCGTCAAGGGAGGTGTATGTTGCCTGAACTCTTTCCAAAGGTATTCCATGGTGATCGTCTATGGGACACAGACTTCCATTGATGGCAATTGCTGTACTGATCCTTTCCGAAAACCCTTCAAACATCTGCTGCCCCGCCCACACTCCCATGGACCAGCCCAGCAAAGCAACGTTATTATACTCACCCATCAACCAATCTAAATCCTGATCAACACTGAGATCACGATAGTCATAGAACATAAGGACATTCCATTGATGGCTTGCCAGTACTCTGAAAGGGTATTCATCCATCCCCCAGCCGTTACAAAAAACAAGCAGATCGCCCCTCTTTCCCCAGTGAAGCCATTTACTTTTCACCGTTGGCCCCCACCGCGATTCCTGCCATGCAGGAAGGGAGCTGCTGTATATCTTCCCATTGCATATTGGCGCAGATTGAAAAACGAAAACGGGCTGTCCCTTCAGGTACCGTTGGTGGACGAACAGGAAGTACCAGAAAACCATGTTCCTGCATCCTGCCTGACTGCTCAAGAACACGTCTGTCATCACCCACTAAAACGGGAATGATATGAGTAGTCCCAAGGTTTGCAAACTCTTTTTCAGCAAATTCGCGACGTAACTGCGTTGAAATCTGCTGAAGGTGACGTCTCTCTCTATTCATCGTGAGCATGTGTTGAAAAACATACAGGTTCCAGTGCAAGATCACTGGAGGAAGCGCAGTGGTATACATTAAAGACCTGCTGTGATTCACCAGATAATCACGTATTTCCCCTGAACAACAGACGAAAGCACCCACGGACGCCAAAGCTTTACCAAAGGTTCCCACCAGGAAATCCACATCCTGAAGCAATCCTTTTTTTTCTGCTTTTCCCAGCCCCTGCCTCCCATAAACCCCGAGGGCGTGAGCTTCATCAAGATACAAGCTGGCATCGAACTCATATTTCAATTCAAGCAAACGATCCAGATCGGCCTCATCCCCATCCATACTGAAAACTGACTCAGAAACAATCACCACCTGCTGATACTGTTTCCTATATTTTCTGAGCATCCCCCACAACTGCTCATAATCACCATGGCGAAAACGTTTACAGTCAGCCCTGCTGAGTTGCAGGCCGTCATGAATTGATGCGTGGTTCAGTTTATCGGAGAGGATCAGGTCTCCCCTGCCGAACAAAGCGGGTAGAATACCTATATTTGCATGATAGCCGGAGTTAAAAATCAGGGCTGATTCACTGTTGTATACACGGGCGATTTCATCTTCCAGGTGATGAGCCAGAGGGGAATCCCCTGTAAGCAGTCTTGAGGAGGCTGCTGCAAATCCAGATTTTGTGCTGTCAGTAACATCCAGATCCGTCAAAAATTGTTGACGAAAAGCCTCATCCTGCCCCAAGCCCAAATAATCATTTGAGCTGAGATTGAGAAGACTCCTGCCCTTATATCTCACACTTGGGCCACTCCCCGGCAGCCCTGCCTGTTGGAAGGGCACCAGCTCCCGCAAACGCCCCTTCCTTCTCAGTTCATTAAGCTTTTTTTCATATTTTATATTCACCGACTTTCTTCCTCTGCAAGCACCTCACAAATTGCTGTGGTCAAACTCGCCAGATCTTCCTGCTCAATGCAATAGGGCGGCATCACATATACAAGTTTAGCAAAGGGTCGAACCCACACACCCTTGCTGACAAATGCTGGTTGAACACGTTTCATATCAACGGCCTCCTTCATCTCAACCACACCAACACCACCCAAAACCCGAACATCGGCAACGCTTTCAAGATCTCTACAGGGAGCAAGTCCTAGCTTCAAGCCCTTCTCCAGGGCAAGAACATTTTTCTGCCACTCTGACTCAAGCAGCAACCTGACAGAGGCATTGGCCACGGCACAGGCAAGAGGATTGGCCATAAAAGTCGGACCATGCATGAACACACCGGGATCACCCTGTGAAATAAACTCTCCGATTCGGCCACCGGCCAGAACTGCAGCAAGAGTCATATACCCGCCGGTAAGCGCCTTTCCCACACAGAGAAGATCCGGAACAATCCTGGCATGTTCACAGGCAAACAGCTTCCCACTTCTCCCAAAACCAGTCGCTATCTCATCGGCAATCAACAGGAGATCATAGCGATCACAAAGTTCCCGGACTTTACATAAATACTGAGGATGATAAAAGCGCATCCCCCCAGCTCCCTGAACGATTGGTTCAAGGATTACTGCACACAGGGAAGGATGGTGTTTTTCAATTAACTTTTGAAAGGAAAGAAAATCCAATTCATCCCATTCGTCATAAAAACCACATTCCGGTCTATCCGCAAAAAGGTATTCGGGCAGGATTCCCTTAAAAATATGATGCATCCCATTTACCGGATCACACACTGACATGCAATGAAACACATCCCCATGATATCCCGAGCGAATAGTGAGAAATCCTTGTTTCTCCTTTCTCCCGATTGCATAATAATATTGGATAGCCATTTTCATGGCAACTTCCACCGAAACAGACCCCGAATCTGCAAAGAAAACAAGATCAAGTGGATCTGGTGTGATTTCGACAAGAGTCCGGGCAAGCTGCACAGCAGGTTCATGGGTCAACCCGCCAAACATCACATGGGAAAGTTTAGCTGCCTGCTGCTGAATGGCATCTATCAGCACTGGGTGAGCATAGCCGTGAATCACAGACCACCAGGAAGCCATCCCGTCAATCAGCTCTCTTCCATCCATTAGACGAATGCGAACACCCGATGCTGACTCCACAGGATAGGTGGCGAGAGGATTTGTTAGGGAAGAATAGGGGTGCCAGATATGTTGTTTGTCAAAGGCCAGAAGCTCATCGAAGGTCATCTTGTGTTTCCCGGCACATCAAATCCAAGCCTGTGAAACGCAGTAAGATCTTCAGCCACACCTGCGCCGGCAGTGGTAAGATAATCCCCAACAATCGCGCCATTGGCCCCGGCAGAAAACAACCTGTATTGCCCCTTCCCGAATCTGCCACGCCCTCCTGCAATACGGATTACGGCATGGGGATTGACAAAGCGGAAAATTGCAACACAACGCAGAACTTCTTCCAGCGAAACAGGTTCCATGTCAGCAAGCGGAGTGGACTCAATGGGACTGAGAATATTAATCGGGATGGAAAGTACACCCAAATCTCTTAACTCGAAGGCGAGTTGTACACGATTCTCCATAGTTTCCCCCATCCCGATGATGCCCCCGGAACAAAGATCCATTCCAGCCGCTCGTGCAATGTGAAGTGTTTCCACTTTATTCTCCCATGTGTGCGTCGTGCATATGGAAGGAAAAAAATCACGACAGGTTTCCAGATTGCAATGATAGCGACGAACACCAAAGGAAACAAGTTTTCTTGCTGTTTCTTCGGTGAGAAAACCCATGGAGGCACAAAAACGAAGCCTTGTCTCTGCTTTCATGACAGAATACAACTTCCCCATGACATTCATTTGAGTGCTGCTGAGACTCCTGGCTGCCGTCACCAGAGATAAACGCGACACACCATAAGCATCGTTTTCTTTGGCCTGAGTTATGGCCGCATGGGGCTTAATCTCTTCATATACCTTTATATTGGCATTATGGTGAACAGACTGTGCACAATAACGACAATCTTCCGAGCATTTCCCGGAACGGGCATTAATGATGGAACAGAGATCAAAGCCTGTACCATGAAAATCACGGCAAAGTCTATCAGCAGCACGACACAGGTTGTCGATCTCTGTCCCTTGTGCAAGCTCCATGGCTTGATCGAAATCAAGTGTTCCGCCGTTTCGTATAACTTGTGTGCAGTGTTCTATCATTTACAGGAACGACTCACGCAAGTTTTTCCATACATTTTGCCAGGCCTTCGGGAGTATCAAACTGCAGTGCCTTATATTTATAGCCTTTTGGAGCAATCTTCCGCATCATTCCTTTAAGTACTGTTTTGGGGCCAACTTCGATAAACGTGTCCACACCCGAGTCAATCATGCTCCTGATAATTTCAAACCAGCGGACACGGGAAGCAATTTGCCGAGCCATCATCTCTTTGATTTTTTCTGTGTTCTGCTCTGTAGCAGCAGAAACATTCAAGTAGACTGGAGTCGCAGGTACCTTAAACTCAACCCCCTCCATAAAAGCAGCAAAGTCAGGAACTGCATTGGCCACCAGCGGGCTGTGATTAGCAACACTTACTGCAAGAGGTATCACTCTGGCACCATCTTCAACAGCACGCTTTTCCACAGCATCAAGCCCGGGAAGAGAGCCTGAAATAACGATTTGTAACTCTGTATTATGGTTTGCGGCAGTAACAATTCCTGCATCACGGCAGTCTGCTATGAGAGTTTCAACCTCTTCAATACTTTTTCCCAGCACTGCACGCATCCCGCCAGGATTTAATTTGCCTTCACGCTCCATTAAAGCTCCACGCTTGGTCACAAGTCGGATAGTATCTTCCACACTTACAACGCCCGCTGCACAGAGGGCTGAATATTCCCCCAAACTATGCCCGGCAAAACAGGCAGCCGACAAGGTATTCCCCCTAGCCTTCTTCAGGGCCTGGTAACAGATAAGATTTGTCACGGTGATGGCTGGCTGGAGATGAATAGCCCGTGTCAGCTCCTCCATGGGTCCATCCTGACAGAGTTTTTCCAGTGGAAAGTCACAGACAGAATCGGCAAGTCCCATAATCGCTGCACATTCACTGTCTGAATCAATAAATTCACGTCCCATTCCCAGAAACTGTGATCCCTGGCCGGGAAAAAGTACTGCAATTTTCATAATATTTGTTCCTTTATCCGTTTCTTTTGTCGTTCTTCAAGGAAATTTGCCACGAGAAAAAGAATCACCCCAACAGTAATTGCTGAATCGGCAACATTAAACGCAGGCCAATGGTATCCGGCCACATAAAAATCCAAAAAATCCACAACCTTACCAAACCTGACACGATCTATCAGGTTGCCGATGGCACCTCCTGCAATCAATGCAAGAGCAGGGCCGTAAAAACGATGATCCTTCCTCATCCGAAACCATGCAAGACAAAGCAATGCCAAAGCAACTGAGACCAATATCAGAAAGAAATAATGTCTCCAGGCCGATGTCACTCCCGCAAGAAAGCCGAAAGCTGCGCCTTTATTGGTAAGGTAGGTAAGGTTGAAAAAATTTGGAATAACCTCCATGGACTCATAGAGTCGAAAACTCTGTACAACCCAGAGTTTCGTCAACTGATCAACCACCACAACCAAAAGCACCAAAATTATTGAGACAAACAAATCCCGCTACTCCTTTTCGTTCAGTGTGAGCACCACGTTCAGGCAGCGCTCGCAAAGTTGTGGATGATCTGTGTGGCTGCCTACAAAGGTATCCCTTGTCCAGCAACGCTCGCATTTTTCTCCAGTTGCGGCCCGAACGGCAACGGCAAGTTCAGGTATCTCCTCACTGACAAAAAATTCAAGTTCTCCGCAACTGCTTCTGTCTTCACAACGAGTCAACACGGAGATGATACACACATCCTTTACCTGCTCCCACTCGTTCTCGATAAAAGTTGCCCATTCACCACTCATTTCAACCAAGACCTCGGCTTCAAGCGGGTGCCCGATACGTTTTTCACGTCGCGCAGCTTCCAGAGCTCTGGTAATGGCAGAACGGACCAGAATCAGTTTTTCCCAACGCTCTTCCTGTACGGCATCCCGTCTGGCTGGGGCAGCAGACGGAAATTCGGTAAAGAATATGCTTTTTTTCAGATCCGCCTTTTCATCAAGCTGCTTAAAGTGTTCCCAGGCCTCGGTTGTGGTAAAAGTTAGTACAGGACTCATTAACTGCAACAAGCCACCCAGGATTTCATACAACACAGTCTGAGCTGAACGCCGTAAATGCGAGTCGGTTCCAGAACAATACAGCCTGTCCTTTAAGATATCCAGGTAGAATGAACTCATAGTTGTTCCGCAAAAATAGTTCAATGCCTGATGAATGGGATGGAATTCATAATTTTCATAGGCCGTGGTTATTTTCTCCCGCAACTCTTCAAATTTCCCCAGTGCCCAGCGATCAATTTCCTCCATCTTCTCAAATTCGACCGCATTCGACGAAGGATCAAAATCCGTTATATTCCCGAGCATATAACGAATGGTATTCCGAATTTTCCTATAACTGTCCGCCACCTGTTTGAGAATCTCATCGGAAACCTTTACATCATCACGATAATCTTCACTCGATACCCAGAGCCGCAGAATCTCTGCACCAAATTTCTTAATTACTTCACCGGGGGCGACCACGTTTCCGATGGATTTAGACATCTTCTTTCCTTGTCCGTCCACCACATAGCCATGTGTCAGCACCCCCTTGTAAGGTGCATGGCCACGGGTTCCAACAGAGGTGAGAAGAGAACTTTGAAACCAGCCACGATGTTGATCACTCCCTTCAAGATAAAGATCAGCCGGGAAGCGTAATTCTTCGCGAGCTTCTACAACAGCCGCGTGAGAGCTTCCGGAATCAAACCAGACATCCAGAATATCCTCTTCTTTTTCAAACTCATTTCCACCACAGGATACGCAAGCATATCCATCCTCAAGAAATTCAGATAGTTCATGACGGAACCAGGCATCTGCGCCTTCCTTGCGAAACAGCTCATCAATTCTTTCCACCAAGACCTCACTCTTCACAACCTCACCGCAATGCCTGCAACTGATAACGGTAATGGGAACACCCCATGTTCGCTGACGGGACAGACACCAATCGGGCCGATTCTCGACCATGGAATGAATACGCTGCATTCCCCAGGAAGGCATCCATTGAACATTACTAATTTCGGCCAAGGCCTTTTCCCGAAGATCATTTATCTCCATGGAAATAAACCATTGCGGCGTGGCTCTGTACATGACTGGTTTTTTGCACCGCCAGCAATGTGGATAGCTATGATGTATGACATCCTCGTGAAGTAAAGCTCCACTTGCGGCCATATCTTTATTGATTTCTTTATTTACAGCAGGGACTCTCTTGCCGGCATACTTTCCTGCCTCGGCGGTATAGCAGCCTTCGCTGTCCACCGGAGAGAGAATTTCAAGCGCATAGCGAAGCCCTGTCAAATAATCATCTGCACCATGCCCGGGGGCTGTGTGCACACAACCGGTTCCAGCCTCCAGAGTCACATAATCAGCAAGCACCAGTAAGGAATCCCGATCCATAAAGGGGTGGCGGCACTGACGTCTTTCCAGTCCTTTTGCTGAGAAAGTGGCGGCTATTGAATAGTCACTAATCCCCATGGATTCCATAACACCTGCAACCATTTCTTTAGCAAGAATCAGTATCTCTCCAGGTATTGCCACCGCCGCATATTCAAAATCAGGATGAAAAGCCACGGCTAAATTTGCTGGAAGTGTCCAGGGAGTGGTTGTCCAGATAAGTATGGAGACCTTCTCATCAGCAAACACGGCATCTATGTCGGAGATATCCTCCAGGACAGGGAATTTCACATAAATTGAAGGGGAACTATGATCGTAATATTCAACCTCAGCTTCGGCAAGGGCTGTGGTACATGTGGAACACCAATACACAGGTTTTTTATTGCGAAGAACAGAAGCTGACAACAGAAACTCGTTAAATTGCCGTGCAATAATTGCCTCATACTCGTAGTTCATCGTGAGATAGGGAGCATCCCAATCTCCAAGGACGCCTAAACGTTTGAACTCATCCTTCTGGATTTTAATCCACTTCTCTGCGTACTTCCGACAGGCAGATCTTTTGGAAAGCTTTGGAATAGTATTCTTTTTTTCTCCAAGTTCCTGATCCACATTGTGTTCAATGGGCAGGCCATGACAATCCCAGCCTGGGATATAGGGTGCTTTAAACCCTGCCATACGACGAGACTTCAGGATAATATCCTTTAAAATCTTATTAAAAGCTGTGCCCAGATGAATATGACCGTTGGCATAGGGAGGTCCGTCGTGGAGAACAAACAAAGGTTTCCCCTCCGCATGCTCCTGCAACATTCCATACAAGTCCTCATTCTCCCAGCGTTTAAGGTATTGCGGCTCCTTTTGGTTCAGGTTGGCCTTCATCTTAAACTTGGTCTGCGGTAGATTCAGGGTATCCCTGTAATCCATAACTCTCTCCTTCGTATACTTATATAAGCACCATTGCCTGCGACACCTACTCTTTAAAATGTGAAACCTCTGAAAATACCAACTGAGGGTGAAGATGCAAGGGAAAATGGTAAAAATCCACGCAACCGGCTTTAAATTTGACAAGAGTACTTTGCTTAATTACAATAAAGAGACCAAATATTTACTTATTTTGTGAAAATTCAACTGGACGGGACATCTTCTTTTTTCTGAGCAGCACTGACACAGGGCTGTTTCTGGAGAGTCCCCTTTTTTTGTAACTGATCACAGGGTGCCGCAGCTTTTCGCAGGCGGGCTAGATCTGCGTATTAGTCATACGCAAATCAGCATGACCGGGCAAATAAGCGAGGAATGAGCCCCCGCAATGATGTAATCCCCGTGAACAATTACCTTTTCTCTAATCCATACACTATAGAGAGTCTTCATGACTAAAATTATTGCCATGGCCGGTAAGGGTGGAACGGGCAAAACAACAACATCCGCTCTGTTAACAAGATATTTACTCAAAAACAAATTAACACCCTTCCTCCTTGTTGACGCCGATGCTAACGCCAACCTCAACGAACTGCTTAACCTTGAGGTGGATGTCACCCTCGGCCAGATACGAAAAGAATTAAAAAGTGAATTGCCCCCCAATGTGACCCGAGATCAATTCATGGAAATGAAAATTCATCAGGCTCTTATCGAAGACACTGGTTTTGATCTTCTTGTCATGGGGCAACCCGATGGCCCCGGATGCTACTGCGCAGCCAATCAATATCTTGCCATGACCATGGACAAACTTTCCCCCAACTACAAATTCATTCTGGTGGATAACGAGGCTGGAATGGAACATCTGAGCCGTATGAATATACGTTCCGTTGACTACCTCCTGGTCACCTCCGACCCATCCGCCAGAGGAATTCTTACGGCAAAACGAATTTCAGATATCACGGAACCATTGGGCCTTGAAGTCAAGAATCAGTACCTTCTTGTTAATCGTGCCCCTCAGCCTGTCCCTCCTGCTCTTCAGGGAAAAATTGACGAAGCGATTGCCGATTCAGGCATGACGCTCGGTGGCATTATCCCTTCGAGTGATGTACTTATCAATCAGGAGCTCAGCGGAGAGTCCTACCTGAATCTTAAGGACACAGATGACATTATACTCACCGTGAATGAAATTTTTGATGGCATTTTTTCCTGACAGCAAGGATATACAGTAAACAAAACCATGGCAGAAAACGAGAACACGGAAAACACCATGATCGAAATGATCAAGGTGAGCCGCATTTATGAACCGAACATCACTGCTCTTTCAGACATTTCCCTTTCTGTTGGTACCGGAGAAATGTTTTTCCTTATCGGGAGAAGCGGTGCCGGAAAAACCACCCTCCTCAAGCTCATCTGCAACATGGAGGTTCCCTCAAAAGGCCTTATTGAGGTTGCAGGTTACGATATAAACCAGCTTAAAGGAAACGACCTAGCGCACCTGAGACAAAAAATAGGGGTTGCCTATCAGGACTTCAAGCTTCTCGGCGACAGGACAGTAGCGGAAAATATTGCTATTGCCATGGAAGTTTCCTATAAAAAACCGAGAGCGATTAAACAACGGGTCAAGGATCTCCTCGAACAGTTGCAGCTAGTGGAAAAACACAACACCATCACCAACGAGTTATCTCGTGGCGAGCAGCAACGTATCGCTCTGGCTCGTGCAGTTGCCAATTCTCCACGTTTAATCCTGGTAGATGAACCGACGGGTAACCTCGATGCCTCCACCACCGAGCAGGTTATGGAACTTCTTAACCGAAGCAGACTTGCAGGAGCAACCATTGTCATTGCAACCCACGATTCCTCCCTGTACAGGCAAAGTAAACACCGGGTTCTGGAGTTGCGCAATGGTACTATTCATTCCCTGACCGAGGGGGATCAACCATGAATTTCTGGCTTGCCGTCTTCAGACAGGTAGGACGAAACCTTCATCAGACATGGACATCCCAGTTGATGACATTCCTTACTGTCAGTCTCTCTGTCCTTATCTTTGCTTTCTTTTATCTTATTTATACCAATATGCTTGGTGCCGGAGACAGACTGAGCGATGATCTACGCCTCATCGTCTACCTCGAAGAAGATCCCGGTCCCGAAATGCAACAACAGCTCCGTCAAAAGATAAACAATTTTGATGATGTAGAAAAAATACTCTTTGTTTCACGGGCTGAAGCATATGAACGTTTTGCCACACAACTTGGTGAGAATTCCGATGTTCTAACTGACATGCCAAAGGACTTTCTTCCACCATCGATAGAAGTCGTACCACTTCAAAGTCTTCGTGGATACAATAAGATAAAACTTTTCTCTGAGTACCTGAAAAGTCTTCCAGGTGCGGAAAAAGTTCAATATGGTCAGGAGTGGGTTGAGCGATTCTATTATTTTACCCGCCTGCTCACCATCGTTGTTATCCTCAGCGGGACGCTTCTCATCCTCACCGCCACCTTTATGGTTGCATACACCATCAGACTTACCATCATGGGACGTAGAGATGAGTTGGAACTGTTGAAACTCGTAGGTGCTACCAACAGTTATATACGTGCTCCATTTCTCATTGAGGGCATTTTACAGGGGCTGACGGGATCCATCATTGGTCTTTCTGCTCTGTATGCATTGTTTCGATGGATCAGTCTTCATTTTGAAGGCCCTGGGCCATTGAACCTTTTTCAATTTACCTTTTTACCCTTCAGTGAGGTATTAATAATTGTTTCTGGTTCCATTGCTCTTTGTAGCCTCGGCAGCTACTCATCCATACGAAAATTTCTCAAGTTTTAACGAAACATGGGCCTTTCTGTTACCAACAGTCGCTACTTTTCATGCCATCGTCGGGAGTACTTCCCTCTCTACTTTTGTTTCCTGCTCTGCGTCTTATTAGCAATCCCTTCCACAGGCTCGGCAAAAACAGACCCAGAAGCCAAGAAGCAGCAAATCAGAACAAGTATCAGAAAACACCGTATAAATATCCACAAGCTACAAAATGGCATATCCCTGCAAAAAGACAAACTTCAATCCTCTGAGCTACAGCAGAAAAGTCTTCTCAAAGAACTGGAGGCCATCGACACACGACTCTTAGCCCAACTAAAAAAGCTTCTCCACCTCGAAGATCAAGTTGCCAGACAGGAAAAGCTGATAAACAAAAAAGAACTTGAGCTGCACATCTTTAAAGCTTCGAAACAAAGCATTCAGGATCATCTTCAGAAGCGAATCAAAGCATATTATAAAATGGGGAAAATTGGCATTGCCAATGTAGCATTTTCGACCAAAAACCTGCCCCAAATGTTGCAGTTCAGGGATTCATTTTCCAACCTCTTAGACTATGACAAGGTAATTCTTATTGAGTATCGACAATCAATTAACACCTTGGAACGTGTCCAAAACACACTGATTCTGGAAAAAACCGTCCTTGATGATTTCATCGCTGCCGTCAAAAAGGAACAGGCCACCACCAGCACAATAAAAAAAGAAAAGGAAGCCCTTTTACATCAAATAAGCACCCAAAAGGCATTGCACCAGCAAGCTATAAAAGAAATGGAAAAGGCTGCAAAGAATCTGCGGAATTCCCTTAAAGCTCTTAAGAAAAAAGACAAGTTGTTTGCTCAGGGATTCGTAATGGGAAAAGGAAAGCACCCTGCTCCCCTACAAGGAAAGGTGCTGGCACGCTTTGGCGAAGAACAGAAAAACCTCCTTGGTGTTGAACGAAAGACCACAGGTA
>CAMZKT010000001.1 GCA_947311435.1 uncultured Desulfocapsa sp. | reverse complement strand
GGGGCACCACCATGGCATTTAAGAGCACGGATGGTCGCAACCACAACGGCACAGTTCGGTTTATTACCGGAAAAACGACACTTGAGGTTCCAGAATTTTTCAAAACCGATGTCAGCACCGAATCCAGATTCTGTTACATTGTATTCAGCGATTTTCAAGCCAACACGATCTGCAATCACCGAAGATTGCCCAATAGCAATATTGGCAAAAGGCCCGGCATGAACAAGCACTGGCTGCCCTTCAAGTGTCTGTAGAATATTTGGATTAATTGCCTGAACCATCCAGGCAGTCATGGCACCATCAACTTCCAGATCGGCAGTTGTTATTGGTCTGTCTTGTTTGTCATAAGCAACAACTATTTTTGCAATACGACGACGCATATCAGCGAGATCATTAGCAATAGCAAGGATTGCCATTATTTCAGAGGAGACAGCAATGGCAAAGGAGGATTTCATAGTGAACCCATCCATTTTACCAGCCCCCTGACCGATGGTGATGTCACGCAGGGACTGCGCGCAAAAATCAATGATCCATTTAAATTCTACTTTTTTGGGATGGATATCGAGGCGTTTAAGATTTCGTTGAGCAAGTTGCTCATCTGTATAATTAGCTTCATGCTGCATACGGGCCGTAAGTGCGACCATGCCTAGGTTATGAGCATTCATGATAGCATTGATGTCACCGGTAAGGCCAAGGGAGAACTCGTTAAGCGGAATACACTGGGCAAGTCCGCCACCAGCAGCAGACCCCTTGATATTCATGGTAGGTCCGCCTGATGGCTGGCGAACCGCACCAACAACAGACTTATTTCGTTTTCCAAGCCCTTGAACAAGGCCCATGGCACTGGTAGATTTTCCCTCACCAAGTGGAGTTGGGGTGATGGCTGTGACATCAACATATTTCCCGTCTGGTTTATCTCCAAGACGGGTCATTATTTTACTAAAGTCAAGTTTCCCGACATAATGGCCATAAGGAAGCACTTCGTCCTTTTCTAGTCCAAGCTGCTCACCCAGCTCATAAACGGTTTTCATACGAGATTCAGCTTCCGCTGCAATCTCCCAGTCAGCATGTTTCGTAGGATCAAGAACCATATTGATCTCCTTGGCAATAAAAGTTTATTTGTTTGGCCTGAGACTACTCAGGACGAATTGACTTGTCACTTAACAGGAATTGATGCTCTATATAACTAATTTTTATCAGAGTGTCAATACAGCTTAGGAAGGCAAAAAAAAAGCTTTTACCCTCATGTTGAGGATAAAAGCAAGTACAGGCAACGAAAATCCTGAAGACATTAATCAGAAAATTCCCGGATAGCGCCTTTTCATCTCAGTTGCAAGAGGAATCATAATTTCGCGCATTGATGGTTCTGCTGCTTGACTGGTTCTAAGATGAAAAATATGCCTCCACTCAGCAAGGTTACAGTAAACTATTATTTCTGTTTTACAAGAATTAGGTAAAACTGTTCGGGCGGCTTGTGGAGTAGATGAGCCAAGGAGTTTTAGGTAAATTTCTTCTGTATATTCCATGGCTTTAAGCCAAAGTGAATACTCTGTAGTTCCCAGTTTAAAAAACATAGGTTTAACAAAAGTTACTTGATTGGAAAATTTGTCCTGACTATAACGGCAATAGCGCTGGCTCTCCTGTAAATACGAACAGGGCCTGTGCCTTACTATCTCATGACTCACTGCCCTATTAATAACAAATTTAACCCCAACAAAACGATGCCTTGCCAGTATGTCTTCAGGAAGTTCTTCTACTTCTTTTAAGTCCATTTTTTTTACTTCAACATCCTGTGTCACTTTACTGCCACCATCCCAAACTCCTTCAAAGAGATAAGAATGATCTCTAACCATAAAAGCAATCAGGGCTTCAACGATTGGAGTATTTCTCCCAAGTTGATACAGTTCTCTAAGGCTACGAATAGAGGCCGTTATTAAAATTCCAGAGTCGACACGATCAATAAAAAGGTATTTAGGCTCAAGTGCCAATAATGCAGTGAATTGCTCTTCAGTGCACTTTACCAAAAGTGTAACCACAGCCATTTCCATCACAGAATTATGACCGTGTTTTGCAATTTTCTTCACAAAAGGAAGAGCAGAGGACTCATTAATTAAGCCTTCGCTTTTGTAACAAATACGTCCGCAAGCCTCAAGTCGTTCAACGAGTGGAGCCCTATCCAATTCGTCCTGAATCGTATAGGATGGATCAACAATTTGCATTTTTTATTCCGCCTTCCAAAGGGGTGAGAGTTCTCGCAGTTCAGCAATAATTGGGGGCATCTTTTCCAGTACGAAATCTATCTCCTCATCAGTGTTGTAAACACTTAAAGAAAACCTGATTGAACCATGCGCTGCCGTGAAGGGAACCCCCATGGCCCGAAGAACATGAGATGGTTCCAGTGAACCGGAAGTGCAGGCAGACCCTGAAGAGGCACAGATATGGTAAAGGTTCATGTGTAGAAGAATGGCCTCACCTTCCACAAACTCAAAACTGATATTAGTTGTGTTGGGGAGCCTATCAGTTTTATGACCATTTAACATGGCCTTAGGAACCGAAGCAAGTAGACCTTCTTCAAGGCGGTCACGAAGCGCCCTGACCCGTCCATTTTCTTCCTCCATTGTCTCCAGCGCAAGCTCACAGGCTTTACCCAGACCTATAATTGAGGCTACATTTTCCGTTCCACCACGCCTGCCTTCTTCCTGGTGCCCTCCAACCAGAAAAGGAACAAACGGAGTTCCCCTTTTAATATATAAAACGCCAACACCTTTAGCAGCATGAAGCTTATGTCCAGATATCGACAGATAATCAATATCCAGCTCTTTCAAATTTATCGGGATTTTACCCACGGCCTGAACAGCATCAGTATGGAACAAAATACCACGTTCTCTAGCCATTGAAGCCATTTTTTCAACAGGAAAAATCACACCTGTTTCGTTATTGGCCCACATGATGGAAACAATGGCTGTATCCTCAGCTAACGCTTCCTCATACTTTGCAAGATCGAGAGTTCCATCTGATTCTACATGGAGCCGGGTAATACGGTGCTTATGTCCAGTTAATCGATCAAGATTTTCACAAAGATTCTTAATAGCAGGATGTTCAACTCTTGTTGTCACTATATGTCTTTTTTCAGGGAAAGCCTGTAAAGCAGAAAGAATTGCAGTAGAATCACTTTCCGTCCCACAACTGGTAAAGGTTATTTCAGATGAATCCGCTCCGATTAACTCGGCCACCTGCTCTCTGGCTTTCTCGACAGCTCCCCCAACCTGCCCGCCAAAATTATGCATACTGGATGGATTACCGTAACAATCCGTCAAGTATGGCAACATAGCTTCCACAACTTCAGGTGCTACCCTGGTTGTGGCATTATTATCCATGTATATTACATTTTCTGGATTACATTCCATTTTTAAGCTTCCTCCACAATCAGGCTATCAAGCACCAGTTCACGTAACTTCTTCTCCACATACTCTTTCAGTGTAGTCTGTGACTTGGCACAACTCGTACAGGCACCTCGCAGAGAAACCATCACAAAATCTCCATCGACGTCAACAAGCTCGATGTCACCACCATCTTTTTTTAGTGCCGGCTTAATTTCACGTTCAAGCACTTCTTCAATTTTTTTGATTTTTTGTAAAGTGGTCATCCGTTTTGGAGTATCAAGCTTAACTGGTTTAAGTGCAACATCACTGATGGTTGTCTGAAGTATGTCACGTAGCGTATCTTCACATTTACCGCATCCACCGCCTGCTTTAGTAAAGTTGGTAATTTCCTCTACGGAGCGAAGGTCGGATTCTTTAATCGCACGAATCACATCAAGATCTGTAACACCAAAACAATCGCAAACAACTTCTCCCTCAGCCATCGGCAAAATAACACCACGATAATCTGCAATGGCTGCTTCTAGAGCCTCTCGCCCCATCACAGAACAATGCATTTTTTCTTTTGGTAATCCACCCAAAAAGTCAGCGATGTCATCGTTGGTAACCCGTTCTGCTTCTGAAACTGTCATGCCGGTTACCATAATTGTGAGGGCAGAAGAAGAAGCAATGGCTGAAGCACAGCCGAAAGTTTTAAATTTTGCGTCAATGATTCGCTCGTCATCATCAATTTTCAAAGTCAGTTTAAGGGCATCCCCACATGCAAGAGAACCCACATCACCCGTCCCACTGGGGTTGTCTATTTCCCCTACGTTTTGGGGCTTCAAAAAATGTTCCTGTACCTTATCTGTATATTCCCACATGATTCACTCCTGGATTATATTTATGAGATGGCCAAGCCGCCTGCCCCCGTAAATTGAAGGAGCCTCCTTGACAATAGAACTATTCTAATACCAGAAAGGTAAAAATCAATGGGAGAGCAGATTTTATATAAGACCAATTTCATCCAACATGGAACGAGCTGCTTCCACAAGTGCCGCTGTACCACTCTTAGTTCTTGATTCAACATAAAAACGTACCTTGGGTTCAGTTCCAGAGGGCCGTATCATAAGCCAGGAACCATCTTCAAATATCATTTTTCGACCATCTATATCAATCACCTGACTGATTTGCTGTTCGTTTCCACCAACTTTTATGGAAGCGCCCACATCATACTTCTCAAGTTGAGCAAGAGCAGACTTTAAGTCCTGTCCCTGTACCCTCACGGGAAGACCGTCCCGTTCAGGGTAGTATGCGCCGAACTGTTCTTCAATCTCAGCAAGATAATCACCTAAGCTTTGCCTGCGGCTAATCACCATATCAAGTGCCAGCATCAAGCCAATATAGGCATCTTTTTCAGGAGTATGGCCGATGATAGAGATACCATCGGATTCTTCAAAATACACAAGAGCCTTTCCAATGACCGGCTTAAACTCCTTGAAACCTACTCGAGGTTCGTAGATTTCCTCCCCGAAAACATCTGCAAGACGATTTGCAAGATTGGAAGTAGCGACTGTTTTTGCAACCATTCCCTTCTTTTCTTTTACTTCGTGGAGAAAATGATAAGCCATGGCTCCAAACTGATTCATACTAATCTCAACGTTTCCATCTGTGAACCTGATCCTGTCACCATCCGGATCAATTATAGCACCTATTTTCAATGGTTCCATGGATGCTTGCAATGCCTCCATAACTCCGACCATATTTTCTGAGGATGGCTCTGGTGCGATACCATTAAAGGTAACATCAGAACTGTCGCGGAGCTGGATGAGTCGCGTTGTTTCAATGCCCTCAAAAAGTGATGGGATATGTATCCTGCTTGCCCCATGTACAGAATCAATACAAACAACTATGTCTTCATCTTTTGCAAAACACTCCAAGATTGCATCATAATCAATGCCGTGGATATTTTTATTCTTACGAATCAGCTGTTTCCATGTTCCTAGTGCCTCAAACGGCTGCACGTCGTCGCGTTCCACAGGTGACACCACGGGATGATCCAAAACGACAAGCGGTGATGCGGATTCTGCTATGATTTCTTGGGCCTTTTTAGTAATTCTTTCGGTAAGGGCGGAAGCAGCAGGACCTGCATCAGCAGCATTGTATTTATACCCTGCATATTCAAGAGGATTGTGTGAGGGGGTCAGGTTGACTGAAAAAGCAGCATTGAGCTCAAGAACCGCTGCGGAAAGGACTCCTGTGGTAGACTCCCCTGCGTAATGAACGACAAATCCGGCATTCACAAGGACTTCAGTCACCGCTCCTGCAAGGATTTCTCCTCCAAAACGATTGTCAAAGCCTAGCACACACCCCCTCTCTCTGGCTTCATCAAGACTTTCCACGCCTAAGTATTGGCACAACTCGGGGTTCTTTTCAATGCCCAGGTAAAGCTCTACAATGGCAGCCGTGACAAATGAGACAGAGCGAACAAAAAGATCTTTTCCTATCATCCCCCGCCAACCGGAAGTTCCAAACTTCACTGTCGATACTGGTTTGTTTTCGTTACAGATTATTTCATCCATTATCAAGGCATAGGTCTGATCGATATAGCGCTGCCACTGGGAACCTTCCTCGTTGCGCAAGTTGATCAATTCTCTGACAAGTGCAAAATAATCACTTTCAGAGTGAACCCTGGCGATGTTACACTTTCCATATAGCTCTTTAATCTTGGCTGCCTGAGACATGGTTTTCCTCCCCTTTATCCGTTCATTTTTATTCCAGCGATGCTTCCTGAAGTTTTCTCAAAAACAGTAGCATACTTCCCCACTCACTTCTACCCTTTCACACTAAAAAACTTTCTTCTATTCCGCTATTGCTTGACGAATTGGCATTTTTTTTTATATATAGTATCAGGATTTTTTATTTAACCTGCCTTCCCTCTTAAATAGAAGGCGTTCTTTTTATTAAATGCATATTCCAGATAACGAATATGTTTTCATTCCAATGACTTTCAATAGGAGAAATAACAATGGCCAAAAGTCACGACGAAGAGCTCATTCTGTGGTTTGACGATATCGGCATTGATGATGTCCCTCTTGTGGGTGGAAAAAATGCATCTCTTGGTGAAATGTACCAGCATCTCACTTCTAAGGGGGTTGCGGTTCCCCACGGTTTTGCCATCACTGCCTATGCTTACAGATACCTGTTGGAAGCAGCCGGTGTAGAACAGGCCATCCGTGACGTTCTCTCCGATCTTGACATCGAAGATATGGCAAATCTTGCCGAACGTGGAGAAAAATGCCGCGATATCATTCGAAATGCCAAATTCCCGGACGACCTTCGCGAGGCAATTATTAAAGCCTACAAGGTAATGGAAAATGAATATGGTGAAAATTGTGATGTGGCTGTTAGATCCTCTGCAACCGCCGAAGATCTTCCAGATGCCTCTTTTGCAGGACAGCAGGAAACATACCTGAACATTCACGGGTATGAAGCAATTATTGATAACTGCCGCAATTGTTTTGCATCCCTTTTCACTAACCGCGCGATTTCGTATCGGCAGCATCAGGGATTTGGTCAATTTGATGTGTACCTGTCCATCACCATTCAAAAGATGGTGCGTTCCGATTCTGCTTCATCAGGTGTTCTATTCACCATCGATACCGAGTCCGGTTTTAAGGATGCCTGTTTTATCACTGGTGCCTGGGGGCTTGGAGAAAATGTTGTACAAGGCGCAGTGAACCCAGACGAATATTATGTTTACAAGCCTAAACTTGAGGAAGGAAAACGCCCCATTGTAGGAAAGAAGGTTGGCTCAAAAGAGATCAAAATGATCTACGACAACGACCCTTCCACACCAGAGCCTGTTCAAAATATTAATACCACTGAAGAGGAACGGAAATCTTACGTAATCAGTGACGATGAGATTCTTCAACTCGCCGAATGGGCCTGCATCATTGAAGACCATTACGGAAAAGGGATGGACATCGAATGGGCTAAAGATGGCGATGGGGTTAATGTCGGCACCGGGAAACTGTTTATTGTACAGGCTCGTCCGGAAACCGTGCATTCCCAGGCCAGCAAAGGCATGATGGAAACTTACAAACTCAAAGGTACTGGAAAAATCCTCGCCGAAGGCCTGGCAGTTGGTACCAAAATCGGCCAAGGTGTCGCTCATTGCATCAATGATGTAAAAGACATTGGCACCTTTAAAAAAGGTGAAGTACTTGTTACGGACATGACCGACCCTGACTGGGAACCAATCATGAAGATAGCCGGAGCCATCATCACTAACCGTGGAGGACGTACCTGCCATGCGGCTATCATTTCCCGTGAACTAGGAATCCCATGCGTTATTGGAACAGGTGATGCCACAGACTATATCTTTACAGGAATGGAAGTCACAGCCTCTTCAGCCGAAGGTGAGGTTGGTTACGTTTATGAAGGTCTCCTTAAATTTGATATCGACCGACAGGATCTTGACAACCTTCCTGAGACAAAAACTAAAATCATGATGAACCTTGCCATTCCGGAAAAGGCCTTTACAGAATGCCAGATACCTAATGATGGCGTTGGACTTGCCCGTGAAGAATTCATCATCAACGCCCATATCGGCCTGCATCCTTTGGCACTGTATAATTATGAGGAGCTGAAAAAATCAGCCGATCCTGAAACACAAAAGATAGTAGCAGCAATAGATATAAAAACTGGGGCATACAGTGATAAACGCCAGTTCTTTATCGATAAGGTGGCAGAAGGTGTTGGTCGTATTGCCTCTGCTTTTTATCCAAAAGACGTTATCGTCCGCCTTTCTGATTTCAAGAGTAATGAGTATGCAAATCTTACAGGTGGCACACTATACGAGCCTAATGAAGAAAATCCAATGATCGGATGGCGCGGAGCGTCCCGTTATTATGACCCCAAATACCGACCCGCTTTTGAGCTTGAATGTGCCGGCCTGTTGAAGGCTCGTAATATCATGGGCATGGACAACATAAAGCTTATGATCCCCTTCTGCCGTACTCCTGCAGAGGGGAAGAAAGTTATTGAAGTTATGAAGGATTGCGGCCTGGTACAGGGTGAAAACAGTCTTGAGCTGTATGTGATGTGCGAAATCCCCAGCAATGTGATATCTGCCGATGCCTTTGCAGACATCTTTGACGGATTTTCTATTGGCTCCAATGATCTGACACAACTCACATTCGGTCTTGATCGTGATTCCGGCCTCATTGCAGGCATTGCCGACGAACGTGACGACGCTGTAAAAGACATGATCCGTATGGTTATAGCCACAGCTAAACGTCGTGGAAGAAAAATTGGGATTTGTGGTCAGGGACCATCTGATTTTCCAGACTTTGCCACCTTCCTTGTTGAACTTGGTATCGATTCCATGTCTCTAATTCCTGACACAGCCATTAAAACCCGACTGGCTGTTCACGAGAAAGAAAAAGAAATGGGCATTGCGCCCTGAGACAAAAAGTCACAATTCGCACGTTTACTTATTGAAACGGCTCAATTTCCCATTGGAATTGAGCCGTTTTTTCATATAAAACAGAACGTAAGCAGCAGAATATTTACGGTCAAACTTCGTCATTCCCGGTCACCGCCCAATCTTCCGCTTTTCTCACATATACATCACGCTGAGGAAATGGTATGGAAATACTGTTGAGCTTAAAGCAACGATACACTTCTTTCAGTAACAAGTGTGTTTGGCGACCCTTTTCCCGGGGGTCACGAATCCAAAGCAGGAGCTGAAAATTCACCGCAGAATCCCCAAAAGTCCGCAATCGCACTCGTGGAGCGGGCTGTTTAAGTACCTGGTTGTTTTCATCAGCTACCACTAAAAGTAACTCCTCCACCACATCAAGGTCTGTTCCGTAAGAAACGCCAATATCAAGACGTATTCTAAACCTCGGTTTTGGAGCAGATTCATTAATAATTTTAGAATTTGCCATGATGCCATTTGGGATAGTAATCATCACATCATCACGAGTTTTAATCTTGGTGGAACGAATACCGACCTCCACAACCTCCCCACGCTCACCGGAATCGAGGATAATATACTCGCCGACTTTATATGCACGATCCATAAAAACTGAAATTCCACCAAAAAAATTAGCGAGTGTATCCTTAGCTGCAAGTGCAATGGCAATTCCGATGATTCCTGCAGAGGCAAAAAGAGGTGCCAGGTTCACTTCCCACAAAAGTAATACCCAGAGAATTGTGAAAAGCAGGATAAGTATTCTTGATACATTCTTAAACAGAAGGAAGATATCCGGGTCAATATCCCAGCCACCGAGAATACGAGCAGCATCTTTAAGGCTTGTATTGCTCAGGCTCCGGAAAAGTGCAGCACACCAAACCATAAGAAGCAAGGTCTTTGCACCATTAGGTATAATCATCCCTGGCAACCTTGGTAGTTGCGGATTCACCGAACAGGCGTGGAGCACCCCCATCACAACGACTGTGAATAGAAAGGGTTTGTGGAAAAAGTTGATTAGGAAGTCATCAAAATGCATCTTGGTTGAAAGAGCGACCTTTCTCAAAAACCTGATCAGAATGAGATCTATTACTTTAGCAAGCAGCACGTATACAAGAACAATAACAAGACGTTCGAGCAAGTCATATTCCTGTAATATCGGAAATTTTTCCAGAAACAAATCCAAGTGGGGTATAAAAGTAAAATCCATTACATTCTATCCATCACTCATTGCCAGATAATGGTATTGCTTCATCAACGAGCATCACAGGAATGTCATCCTTGATTACGTATACAACTTTACATTTTTCACAAATGAGTCCGTCTTTGGTCTCATTAATAATCACAGCTTCCTTGCATTTTGGGCAGGCCAGAATATCCAGCAATTCTTGACTAATCATACGTGTTCTCCAGGTAAGTGTTCTATTTCTTAAATTTATCTTTAGCCGTAACTACTCACAGGGGGCTGTAGGTTTTCGCAGACAGGTTGGCTTTTGTGTATTAGTCATGCACAAAAGCCAGCGTGACCGTAAAAAGATGCGGTGCTTGTGAGCAGTTACCTGTATCCATTATTTTTCCGTATTGGTCTCTGTTAATATACATACTCGAAAAGCCACACTCTTTTAAGGACAAATCCTAATATAGCTACATTCAGAATTCATCATGATTCGAAAGTCCTTCTCTCATGTAGACGGCTCCAAACAGACGTGGTACATTCTCCGACAACTTACTACTCCAAAAATGAGGACACACTGATGGGTAATACTAATACAATAGGATTTATTGGCGGCGGTCAAATGGCTGAAGCCCTGATTCGTGGAATACTAGAGTCTGGGCTGTATACGGCAGAAACTGTTTTCGTTACAGAACCCAGCCAAAAACGGCGTAATTACATGACAGAAAACTATGGCGTGCAGGTTTTTGCCGACAATACGCCCGTATGGAATTCTTGCAAAACAGTAATTCTTGCTGTAAAGCCTCAGATAATGGGGCTTGTTCTCTGTTCCAGTAAGGAACATGTAAGTACTGAGCATTTAATTATCACGATTGCAGCAGGACTCCCAATATCCTTTTACGAGAATGGTTTCGAACGTAATGATTGCAGGATTATCAGGGTTATGCCAAATACTCCAGCACTTGTACTTGAAGGCGCATCAGGATTAAGTGGTAACAAAAACGCCAGTAAAAATGACCTTCTCCGCTGTGAAGAAATTCTTAATAAGATTGGAAAAGCCGTTATCCTTGACGAATCAGCTCTTGATGCTGTCACCGGGTTATCGGGGTCCGGGCCTGCATACGTCTTCACCTTTGCCGAGGCAATGATAGATGCTGGTATCAAAGCCGGTCTTCCAAGACCGACAGCAGAAACTCTTGCTCTACAGACGATTGCCGGTTCAGTAAAACTTCTCATGGAGAGTAAAAAACATCCTGCAGAATTACGGGCGATGGTAACCTCTCCCGGTGGAACCACCATTGCTGCGCAGCATGTTCTTGAACGAAGTGGTTTCAAAGGAATTCTTATGGATGCTGTAGAGGCTGCCGTGAATCGTTCAAAAGAACTTGGAAAAAGCTGATGCCACAGCTGTCTGAAGCCTTTCGTACAAGTACCAGTATTTCAATAAAGGAGGTGGGAATCGTTTGTAAGGTCAACCATCCTCCTGCCGTTAAACTTGCCCGCGATATATCCAAAATCTTTGAACTTGCGGGAGTCACAACTTCTTTAAGTGAGTTCAAAGGCAATATCGATGCACTTATCGTCCTAGGAGGAGATGGAACCCTTCTACGTATCGCTGATCGAGCAGCTCATCATTCTATTCCTGTTCTTGGAATAAACATGGGCAACCTGGGGTTTCTCACGGAACGGACAGAACAGGAAGCAATAACGGCTGTAGAAGAACTTCTCTCCGGAACTGTCACCATCGAAAACCGTATGATGCTGAAAGCCTCCATTACAACACAGGGAGAAGTCGTTTCATCAACATATGCGTTAAATGAGGTGGTTATCAGTAAGGAAACCTTTGATCCCATCCTGCAGCTCTCCACACGAGCCGACCTTGAATATATCACAACCTACAAAGCAGACGGCCTTATCTTTTCCACACCCACCGGATCAACCGCCTATAACCTTTCAGCCGGTGGTCCCCTTGTTTATCCAGGACTAGCCTCCATTTTAGTGACGCCAATCTGCCCCTTTATGCTAGGTTCAAGACCCGTACTACTTCCACCACACAGTAGATTGCGGACACGTCTTGAAACGAGCCGTGACCAAAAAGCCCAAGTCATTGTTGACGGTCATCCTGCTTGGGCAATGAAAAAAGACGACACGCTGGAAATTGAGGCGGCTCAACACTCATTACGTCTTGTTATATCTCCACATCGAGATTACTTCGCAATTCTAAGAAATAAACTGCATTGGGGAATTGGCAGTTCTTCTGCTGATTAATGAAAATGCTTCTATTTTCTCCTCTTAATGCCGTACTTTTTCATCTTATACTGGAGTAAGCTCTTGGTAATACCAAGTTTTTCAGCAGCTCTTGCCTGGATAAATGAAGTGTCATCAAGTGCCTGATTTAACATTTTGTCCTCAATGGCATAGAGAACATCATTTAGCCCAGCGTCCTTGGGAATTACCTGCTCCAGATTGAGTTCTCTGCCAAATGCCTTTTGTTCATCGCTCCCCAGAGATTCCGGCTGTACATCTTCACTGGTTATTCTGCTTTCGTCACAGAGAATGGCTGCACGTTCGATAGTGTTTTCAAGTTCCCTCACATTTCCTTCCCAGGGAAGACTGACCAAAAGACGCATGGCATCTTTTTCAACCATAAGTGCTGGTTTTTCAAGACGTCCTGCCATACTATTTACGAAATAATTAACAAGTAGCGGGATATCGTCCTTGCGTTCCCGGAGTGGGGGCATTTTCAGATGAATTACGTTCAATCGATAATAAAGATCTTCGCGAAAAGTAGCGTTGCTTACCTCCTCTCTCAATTCCTTATTGGTGGCACTTATGATACGTACATCAACCTTCAACGTCACAGTCCCCCCTACACGTTCAAAACTTTTATCCTGAATGGCCCGCAGTAATTTAGACTGGAGAGCCAACGGAATCTCACCTATTTCATCAAGAAAAAGACTTCCCCCGTCAGCTAGTTCAAATCGTCCTTTACGCATAGCAACTGCACCGGTAAAAGCTCCTTTTTCATGTCCAAAAAGTTCACTTTCAAGCAAATTCTCGGCAAGTGCTGCACAGTTCACGGTGATAAATGGTTTGTCAGCTCGTGGGCTGTTATAATGAATTGCTTTGGCGACTAGTTCTTTACCTGTCCCGCTCTCTCCAGTAATCAAAACAGACGAAGGAGTTGGAGCGACTTTCTCTATCAACTCATAGACCTGCTGCATATGTTTGCTTTTCCCGACCATACCGGAGAATCCGGTACGCTCAAGCATTTCTTTTCGCAGCCGGGTTATTTCCTTTACAAGAGAATAATGATGAATAGCCTTGTTTATGTTTATCAACAGTTCATCATTGGAAAACGGCTTTGCCAGATAGTTGAAGGCACCGGCCTGCATTGCAGCCACAGCTTTATCGACTTCAGCAAAGGCTGTGATCATAATAACAGGCAGGTTTACATTTATATTTTTAATCGCTTCAAGAAATTGTAAGCCATCCATCTCTGGCATCTGCATGTCAGTGATGACCAGATCAAGATCCAATTCTGTCATGCGAACCAGTCCATCTTTTGCAGATGATACAGTGAACACTTCAAACCCTTCGTCTTTGAGAAGTTCTGACAGAATAACGAGGTAATTGGGTTCGTCGTCAACGATTAGTATTGAATACATTTTTAACCTTTAAAGACTCTTCAGTCCTTACTGTTTTGTTTTTTGAGGCAGGCTTTCATGTTATCCAGTAAGCTGGAGGAAACATAAACATTACCACTGCCAGCCAGGCGGGTACCGGGGCGAATATCGCCATGATAATCACTCCCCCCCGTGAGAAACAAACCATACTCTTCAGCAAACCTTCTGATACGTTTTCGCATCCCTTTTTTCTGTGTTGGGTAATAGGTCTCTATACCATCAAGTCCGTAATGCCTCAAAACAGGAAGGAGTGTAGTAAGATAATTAAGTGATTTATCCACTTGTATTGGGTGAGCAAGTACCGATAATCCGCCCGCATCTTTTATGAGCGAAATGGCATCTTCAGCACTATACGCAAATCTTGAGACATAGGCTCTGCCATCTTTCTTCAGGTATTCATCAAAAGCCTGTTGCATAGAACGTACACAGCCATGGTTGACAAGGAGTTTTGCAATATGAGGACGACCTGTCTGACCTGGACCTGAGATTTCTTTTAATTCGTCTATACTGGCATTAACGCCAAGCTTTTGAAGTTTTGAAATTATCTTTGTATTTCGATTATCCCGCTCCTCCTGTAAGATTTTGAGGGCAGTTGAAAATTTCGCACCAGCAGAATCCATGAAATAGCCAAGGATATGCAGTGGTTTTCTTTTCTGAACAACACTTAGTTCAATGCCAGGGACAATCTCAACTCCAAGTTCTCCACCTGCGGCAATCGCCTCCTCAATTCCTGCCATGGTGTCGTGGTCAGTGATGGCAATGGCGGACAAGCCACTGTTAACAGCAAGTTGCACCAGCTCTCTTGGACTTTTAGTTCCATCAGAAAACCAGGAATGCATATGAAGATCTAGGGACATAACAACCCGTCATTAATTTAAAACTAATCTGAGTATAATACGTAAATACAAAAAGACACAGTCAAGTATATACACTGCCCCCTAATTGGGCAACACTGTTTTATCCAGATACGTCCCTTGACATCGTTTAGATTCAGTTGCATTTTAGACAGAGATTAATGCTAAAATATACCAAGCACTTTGTTCCAAAAAACATCTTTCCCCACCCATAAAAGGAGTCGCTATGTCCAGTATCATAATTACCTGTTCATCCTGTGCGACAAGAAATCGAATCCCCACAATAAAACAACATCTTTTCCCAAAATGCGCTAACTGTGGGACAAGATTAGACGCAGCACACCAGGCACTCCCTGTTGAGCTGAACGACACCAACTTCCAGTCTTTTATTAAAGAAGCTGCTTTACCGGTAATGGTTGACTTTTATTCAACTACCTGTGGCCCATGCAAGGCGATAGCTCCCCTTATCAATAGCTTTTCCAAAGAGTACTTTGGTAAGGTCATCGTTGCTAAAATCGATACGGGTAACAACCCTGGTACAGCCATGCATTTTAAAATACGTGGCGTCCCCAGCCTGCTGTTTTTCGTGAAAGGAGACCTCGTTGATCAAATTGTAGGTGCCCCTCCAGAAAATCAGCTTCGACAAAAACTCACAAGTCTGGGATAGACAGTATACTGACCCTACTTGTTTCTGCAGGATTTCCTGAGGAACAGACAGCTTTAATCAGCATGTTTTTCCTATAGTTTTTTGTATTCTATCCGATACAATGATATGATATATCGTGCCATTTAAAGAACAACTCAAAACAAACTTAGTGAAAAAAATGCGTACCGTCCTACTTGCCCTCATCCTTATACCCAGCCTTCTAACAAGCTGTTCCCGGATTCCCCGCCCGGCGCCCTATGCTTTTTCAGAACAGCAGAAAATGCAGGCAGTCCATCATTGGGATGTGCTGGCAAGCGACGTGGCAAACCGGATCAACAATCAATTAATTATAAGTGATTATATTGATAAAGCAGTTTATGTAAAAACCACCTGTGGCACAGATGCAGATCCGTGTGAACGTGAAGAAACCTCTCAGTTTAACGAGGCATTCCGTGACCTCCTCATAACACGGCTTGTCAGCTTTGGTGTCCCCACAAGCATTGACAAAAAGCTGACAGACATAGAAGTTAATTACAAGGTTCAGGTAGTCTATCATGCAAGCACACGGCATATGCTGTCACCAGGATCGCTCACAGCTCTCACTACTGCGGTCGCAGTGTTCCGAAATGCGTCATCAACAGCAAGACTCATCGCCTTGGCCGCTGGAATAGACATTGTCGGATCAACTTCGCCTATCAATGGGCACTACGAAGTTATCATCACAACATCCATGGTAAGCGACGACAAATACCTGTTCAGAGCCTCTGATATTTATTATATTAACGATCCTGACTTCTGGCAGTATCAAAAAGCACCAACAGGAAAGACGATACAGATGGTCTCAACAAACTAACACTTCTTATCACCATGAAATCTGCAAAACAAGCTTCGTTCTTTTTCATCATTATCCTGCTTCTCGCTGGCTGTGCAGATTTTAACTGTACCCGCCTTGAAAAATTTCTCGGTGGAGATATTAACTTGATAAGCCTCGGCCAGTCAATAGCAGACGATCTTACAAGCAGTGCCATCCCCCCTCTCCGGCCAAGACACCCCGAAGAGAGTATTCTTACATCCACTTTTGTCAATATTCATAACTTTGAACAAAGTTCCCAAATGGGCAGACTGCTACAGAGCCATGTCGGGACACGGTTTGTTCAACTGGGTTATTCAGTGAACGAACTGAACCTTCGTAACACTATGGAGATAAGCAAACAGGATGGTGAGAAAATACTTTCCCGTGATATTACAAAGATTAACCAGGAACAATCAGTACAGGCTATTATGGTTGGGACATACTCAGTTAACAACCGTGTTTTGTACATTACCGCCAAGTTAATCAACCCTGTAAACCGAAATGTTATATCAGCGCACAGTTATCGGTTTTGTATGGATGATAACCTTCTCGCAATGTTCAAACTGCAACGTAAACGTGTGGAGCCCGACGCTGTCTCACCTCCTTCCGGGTCTTTATTGGATAAGTTGTTTTATTAAAAAAAAGGTAACTACTCACGGGGTAAGCGACCTACTTTCGTAAACCACTGATTTTGTAACTGCTTACAGGGCGCTGCAGCT